>NZ_PXVC01000020.1 GCF_003011125.1 Synechococcus lacustris str. Tous
TGATCCATTTGCCACCCCCCTTGAAATTCTGCCTGAGTGGTATTTGTATCCGCCACCCCCCTTGAAATTCTGCCTGAGTGGTATTTGTATCCGGTTTTCCAGATCCTGCGGGTGGTGCCAAATAAATTGCTTGGCATTGCCTTGCAAACCATGATCCCCCTGGGTTTGATGTTGATTCCTTTCATCGAAAGTTTCAATAAATTCCAGAATCCATTCCGCCGCCCTGTGGCAATGGCTGCCTTTTTATTCGGCACCTTCTTTACGATTTACCTGGGTATTGGAGCCTGTTTGCCAATCGATAAGTCTCTCACCTTGGGCCTCTTTTGATTTTAGTTAGTTAGTTTTAGTCTCCTAGTTCAAGTTCCAAACTGCTGAAGCTTGTAACCACGTTAAACAAGATATTGTCAATTATAAATTTGTTTCCAGCGCGCTGGCTGCCACAGGTTTGGTAGCCAGCTTTTTTTGCAGCATTTAATTCTTCTGGTGCATCACTAATGAATAGCAAAGCATCAGCTGGGATCGCCATGGTTTTCGCCAGCTGTGAATAGCTGAGCTGATCTAGTTTKGAKCCCAAACGGGTATCAAACCAGTTGCTAAATAGTTTGCTTAGATCGCCCGCTGAGCTATKGCTATAGAGCAATTTTTGTGCTGCCACTGAGCCTGAGGAATAAACAGCTAGTTTTAAACCMATTTGATGCCAGTTGTTTAATGCCTTGCCAACATCATCAAAGAGGGGYGCTTTTAGCTTGCCGGCGCCATAGCCCTCTTGCCAGATTATGCCTTGTAGTTCCTTTAAAGGGCTGAATTTGCGATCTTGTTTAATCAGCCATTGCAGGTAGCTAGCTATTTCTTTAGGTGCCCCCTTTGTTGGCTCAATTTGCATCGCTTGCTTTACCTCATCCCATAACTCCTTTAGTTGTTCATCCTGGCTATGTTCAGCTACAAATTTTGGTAAGGCCTGGTGGGCATAGGGGAAAAGTTCATTGGCAACAAAATCAATCGGGCAGGTGGTGCCCTCTATGTCGAGCACCACACCTTTTAAGCCATTGAACTTGATCATGGCTTTATTCCTAAGCCTTCAAGTATTAATTGTCGCCACTTTTGCTCCAAWAGGAATTCGATAATTTCAAGATGGCGTTTWGCCTGAAATAAATTTTCACCCCAGGCATATAAGCCATGGCCAGCGATCAAAATTCCCTTTGGAGCCCCTGGCAATAGCGGTGCAGCCGCTGCGCTTAATTCGGCAAGATTTTGATTATTTGCAAGCACTGGCAGCAGCACACTTGTGGCGTGGCTTTTGATCCCTTCAAGGCCCTTAAGCATTTCTAGATTGCTTAATTCCAGCCCCCCTTTTGATAACGCCCATTGCGATAACAGGGTGCCAGCTTGGGAATGGCTATGCAGCACAGCACCTGCGTTGCAATATTGAACAATTGCAAGGTGCATCAGGGTTTCGGCGCTGGCTTTGCCACTGCCCTCAAGCACCGTTCCCGCTCCATYCACCAAGATCAGTTCGCTCTCTTKGAGCTGCCCCTTATCCACGCCACTGGGTGCCATCCATAGTTGCAATGGATCGCGCTGCAAAACACAACTGAAATTACCGCCGGTGCCATCGCACCAGCCCCTTTGCTGCACGGCAGCCATCACTTCAATGAGGGCTGCTTTGGGATTCAGCATTGACACGTAGGGCACCAGTGACTGCTTCTGCCACCTAGTTTCTCTCGCCGCAGGATGCTGCCGCATTTACGGCATGGTTCACCACCGCGGCGATAAACCCAAGCCACACCTCCATAGTTACCGTTATTGCCCTTTAGATCACGGAAGTCGCTAAAGGTGGTGCCACCGGCGCCAATGCTGGCCTGCAACACCTCCACCAAGCAGCTGTGTAATTTTTCAAGTTGAAGCAATGAAAGCTTGCCACTGGCGTTGTGGGGCTGAATGCCGGAGAGAAACAGGCTTTCATCCGCATAAATATTGCCCACCCCCGCCACTAGGGATTGATCAAGCAGGGCATTTTTGATTGGTCTGCTTGAGCCTTTCAGGCGCTGCCTYAGGTAGTTGGCATTGAAGGCAGTGCTAAAAGGTTCCGGCCCTAACCGTTGCAGGCCAGTGATTATTTGCTCAGTGGCAMAGCCCATGGGCACAAACCAGAGTTCGCCAAAGGCSCGCAGATCAACAAAACGCAACTCCCTCGCTTCTGCYTGGGGGCCGTGGCGTCCAAAAAACTGCACCCTTGTGTGGGCGCAGGCGGGCTTTTCAGCTTGTTTAAACCACTGGAATTGGCCCGTCATACGCAGGTGGGCCCCCAGTTCACCGGCGGGCTCGCTGCCTCGGCTCAAGGATGCGATCAAATACTTACCGCGCCGCCGCCAGGCGCTGATGCAGCATCCGGCTAGGCCTGCTGCAAAACCATCCGGATCCCCCTTAGGGGCCGCTACGGCACGGCTGCGTAATACGCAAACCTCGTCCACCACAAAACCATCCGCCTGCTGCTCAAGGCCGCGGCGGACGGTTTCAACCTCTGGAAGTTCAGGCACCCACTTCAGGCGGGATCGAGTTCAGCTTCCGAAAAGTTGTTGGTGTTGATGCCGCCATCAACGCCGGAAAAACCGTTGTAGTTCACCTTTTCAAAGCGCACCACCACTGGGTAGCGGATGCCTGAGGTGTCGATAGAAGCCACGGTTCCCACTTCGTTGAACCAATAGGACTCAGGACGCTTGATGCGCACCTTGTCGCCGCGGGAAATTGCCATCGCAGGGCCAGGGTTAGATCTGTCTGCCTGAAATTACCTAACCCAAGCCCCAATGCCGATCTCCCGTCATGATTCGTCGCGGCCTTTGTGCAATTTGTTTTGGTAGCTGCTCCCTCCCTGGAACCACCGGTGCTCCACCTAGACCTGCCTGATCCTGGTAGGGATGATCTCAGCAGCATGGAATTCCATGCTCGCCTCGAGCAGGCATGGGAGCTTTGCGATCGTTTCGACCTCCAAACCGAAATTTGGCGTGGTCGCATTCTTGGCTCCGTGCGCGACCGTGAAAAGCGCGGTGGCGAAGGCAGGGGTGCTGGCTTTTTGCAGTGGTTGCGCGAACGGGAAATCAGTAAAACCAGGGCCTATGGCTTAATTCAGCTTTCTGAATCAGCCGACAGCCTCGTGGGYGGTGGCCTCTTGCAGGAAACCAGCGTTAAYAATTTTTCTAAGCGCGCTTTTTTAGAAACAGCCCAGGCAGAYCCTGAAGTGCAGCAAYTAATTAGTGAAGCTGCCAATGAAGGCCAACAGATCACCCGCACCCAGGTGCGTCGCCTCAGTGATGAATACACCTCCGCCACCAGTGAACTGCTGCCCCAGGTGATCCGAGAGCGCACCCAGCAGAACCTCCTGCCGCCCAAGGTGGTGGCACCGCTGGTGCGGGAATTAGCGCGGCTTCCAGAAGCGCAACAGGAAGATCTGCGCCGGGTATTGAAAGAGGAGCCAGAGATTGAAAGGATTAAAGACGTAACCCTCACCGCCCGCTGGCTCACCAAAGCGGCAGAAGCTGGCTTGGCGGTGCGGGCCCTGCAACATGAATCCATCGACCTGGAAAAGGCGATGCAGGAGGCCCAACGCCTAGACATGCTTGGTTTGGTTGCTGATGTGGTGGGACAAGCGCAGCAATTGGAACAGGCAGTGCTCAAGCTCCACACCAGCTGGCGGCGGCTCGGCGGTTTACACGAACGGCTATGGCTTGAAAGCGGCAGTAGCACCCCCTATCTGCGCAGCCTCCTGCAGGGTTTGGAAAGCCTTAGTGGCTCAAACCTGAGGGTTTCCCTTGGTGAGCTGGCCGGTGGCAAAAAACTGCGSYTGCAATTGGTAGAGGAAGCMGCAGATCAATTGGAAGCACCTCCAATGCCCTAGGGCCTTGCCTGGCCATAACCAGCCGGTATGGTCCGCCGGTGAGCACTTTTAAAGCAGAAAACCCAAGCGAGTTAGCCCCTGAGGGGGATCGGTTGCTTGAAACCCTTCGCAATAATTTCGGCCATAGGCATTTCCGACCCGGCCAGCGGGAGGTGGTGGAAGCSCTTTTGATGGGCCGCGATTGCCTAGCGGTGTTACCCACAGGGGCGGGTAAATCCCTYTGTTATCAATTGCCCGCTTTGGTGCGCCAGGCCCTTGTKGTGGTGATTTCACCCCTGGTGGCTTTGATGCAGGATCAAGTGGCTCAGATGCAGCGCAGGGGCATTGCCGCCGCTTGTTTGCACGGGGGWTTGAGCCCKGAGCAGCATCAACAATTACAGCTGCAATTGCAGCAACGCCAATTAAGGCTCCTGTATTTGGCGCCTGAACGCCTGAAGGGAGAAGCCTGCAGGCGCATGTTGGAGGAGCTCATCTACCAGGGCCAGCTGGTGGCGATTGCAGTGGATGAAGCCCATTGCATCAGCGCCTGGGGCCATGATTTYCGCCCCGACTACCGCCGGCTTGGCCAGTTGCGGCGCCTGTGCCCAGGGGTGCCTTTGGTGGCCTTGAGYGCCACGGCCCCGGCKCGGGTGCGGGCAGATGTAATTCGTTTATTGGAATTGAAAMGGCCTTTGATCCAAGTGCGTTCTGCCCGCAGGCCAAATCTTGCCTACCGGATGATGTGGCGCCCTGAGGATCCATTGGCTTTTGTTCTTGATGCGGCTAGGGCGGCCCGCGGTGCGGTGCTGATCTACACCCGCACCCGCAGGGGGGTGGAACGCTGGGCGAACCTGTTGCGCAATGCAGAAATGCCAGCTTTGGCTTACCACGCCGGCATGGACGCTGAAAGTAGGTTGCTGGCCCTGCAACAGTTTCAGCAGGAACCCCGGCCGGTGTTGGTGGCCACCGTTGCTTTTGGTATGGGGGTAGATAGACCTGATGTGGGCTTGGTATTACATCTGGAGCTCCCCTCTAGCCCAGAGGGCTATCTGCAGGAATCGGGCCGGGCTGGCCGGGATGGCAARCCRGCTGAAGTGGTGGTTTTATACCGCGATGGCGACCGCAGCAGCCTGGCCTGGGCCATCAATGCAGCCAARGATCCAGAGAGCAAGTTGCGCAGCCGCCAGGCCCAAACCCAATTGAGGCTGATGGAATCCGTGGCAGAGGGGGCCAGYTGTAGACAACAGGCTYTATTGGCGGCCGTGGGGGAATTGGCCCCCACCTGCGGGAAATGCGACCGCTGCCTTAAGCCTTTAAMCCTCATTAATAACGCCGCGGCGGCGATCGAATTACTAAAGCGTTTAGCCCTGGCACCAAAGGGCTTGGAAGCGGTTGGCTTGGCGGCTGAATTTGCTAGCGATGATCAGCCAGCTGCCCTATGGCGCTGGCACCTGCGGCGCCTGGTGGAGCTGGAATTGCTGGCCGACAGCGGCTCCGGGAARCATGTGTATCTCACGGAAGCTGGCGAGCAACTACTGCGGCAGCCCAGGCCTCTGATTTGGCCTGAGCCACCGGTTCAACTATGGGATCAACYCTTTTGTAAGGAGGTGTCGCGGCAAACGGCACCCACCAGTTCTTTCTCAAATTCTTGCGAGGGGGCTTCCCAAGCTTTCCAGGCTCCTGCTGGCCCGGTTACGTTGAGTTTCTTGGCACCGCAATTAACGGCCACATAAAGGGGTTGCCCTTCTTTATTGATGCTTGGTGCCACAAGGCTGCCAGCCATGGTGCGCCAGTTTTTCCAATCCACCTGCAARGGYCCGTARTGGCGCCAGTCGGGGGTTGCTGATTTCTTGGCAAGCAGCAGGGGAGTTGCTGGTTTTGTTTCTACWGGTTTAACAACAACTGGTTTTGCCTCCACTGGTTTAACAACAACTGGTTTTGTTTCTTGGGATTTCAGTGCAATGGGTTTTGCCTGCACKGGCAGTTTYAAGGCGGTGCCAATTTTTACYTTGTTTGGATCTTCGATGCTGTTGATGCTTATGAGGGTTGCCATGGGAACGCCATAAAGGCGTGAGATGGCGCTAAGGGTTTCTTTTGGCTGCACCACGTGGACGGGTTCCTCTGCCCGCAGGGGCAAGGCGGCAACCAGCAGCAGCAGGGCCAACAGGGGGGCGCGCATGGCTAGTGAAAGGAGGTGAAAGGGTTAGTGGCCGCACCTTAAAGAGCCTGGCGAGAAGCGCCAGTCCCCCTTGCCGTTGTTTAACCAAGAAAATGGCGCAACCAGCTAAGACGCCTKCCGTAAGGGGGGTAGCGAAAAGGTAGATCGAGTTGGAAGGGGCGTTGCAACACCGACCGTTGCTGGGAAAAGGTTTCAAATCCGCTGCGGCCATTGCCGTAACCCATGCCGCTTGCCCCCACCCCACCAAAGGGAAGGCTGGCGATGCCGGCTTGCAAGATCACATCGTTAAAAACCACGCCACCCGATTGGCTGCTTTGCAGCACTTCTGACTGGGCCTTGCCACTGCGGCTAAATAAATAAATCGCCAGGGGCTGGGGACCTTGGTTCAGCTTTGAAAGGGCGGCATCTAGATCGGCCACCTCCAGCAGTGGGAGCAATGGCCCAAAAATTTCTGCCTGCATCAAGGGATGGTTTTCGCAGCAGGCCACAAGGGTGGGTGCGAAATAAAGATTTTGGCGATCCCTCTCWCCACCGCAGATCAGSTCAGCGCCCTCCAGCAGGGCTGAAAGGCGATCAAATTGGCCTTGGTTAACCACCCTGCCATAGCTGCTTGAAAGGCTGGGATCAGGGCCAAAAAATGCTGCAATGGCAGCGGTTATTGCCTTTTCCAACGGTTTCCTTAGCCCCGGTGTTACCAACACGTGATCGGGCGCAACGCAACTCTGCCCGGCATTAAAAAATTTGCCCCAAGCAATCCGTTTGGCACTTACTTCAAGATCGGCGTCATCAAGAACGATGCAAGGGTTTTTGCCCCCGAGTTCAAGCGTTACTGGAATCAATTGGGCCGCGGCTGCCTTAAGCACCTGGCGCCCAGCTTCAGCGCCGCCAATGAAAAAGACATGGTTGAAAGGCAGTTTTAGTAGGGCTTGGGCCGCATCTATACCCCCCTGAACAACCGTTGCAACGSTGGCATCAAAGTATTCAGCCACCAGCTGAGCCAGCAGTGCTCCCACATGGGGTGCCAATTCCGATGGCTTCAGCACTGCGGTGTTACCGGCAGCTAGGGCAGATACCAGGGGTTTCAGCAGCAACATCAGCGGGTAGTTCCAGGGGGCAATCACCAGAACGCAGCCCAGGGGTTGCGGTTGAACCCAAGCCCGCCCCGGCTGATAAACCAATGGCAATTGCATTGGTTTTGGCGCCATCCAACGGCGCAGTTGCCGTTTCGCCAAGTTCAGCTCATCCCGCACGATTGAAATTTCGAGGTAGGCCTCGAATTCCGGTTTGCCCAAATCGGCGGCCAAGGCAGCCATTAGCTGCTCTTCGTGGCCTGTGAGTAAGAGGCGTAAGCGCTCTAGTTGCCCCAGTCGCCAAGCCAAGGAACGGCTATGGCCCTGGGCAACCAGCAACCGCATCGGTGCGATTTGAACGGTTTGAACAGCCATGGGGAAGGGATGCGCTTAACGTTTGAAAAATTTTTGAGAGCGCTGTGAAAAGTTGCTTAAAGGCCCCTTGGGCAATTCTGCTCATGGGCCTAACCCTGGCCCTGGCAGGCTGCGGCGGTTCTGGGGAAGGGGTTGGCGGCGGGCGTTTAGATGCGATCAAAGCGCGGGGCAGCCTCACCTGTGGTGTAGAMGGCAAACTGCCAGGGTTTAGCTATCAAGATAATTCAGGTAAATACGTTGGTATCGATGTGGATGTGTGCAGGGCTTTAGCTGCTGCATTATTTAATGATCCCAACAAAGTTGAGTATCGAGAACTAACTTCTAGCGAGCGCTTTACGGCCCTTGCCAGTGGAGAGGTTGATGTGTTGTCACGCAATACCACCCGCACCCTTAGCAGGGATGCCAAAGGTGGAAATGGCCTGGAATTTGCACCAACAATCTTTTTTGATGGCCAGGGGGTGATGGTGCCATTAGCCAGTGGCATAACAAACCTTAAGGATTTGGCTGGTAAAACAATTTGCGTTGAAAATGGCACCACCACWGAGTTGAATTTGGCCGATCGCTTTCGCGAGCTTGGCGTGCCATATACCCCAGTTAAATATCAAACCGGTGATCAAACCTATGGTGCTTACCTGCAAGGAAGATGCGCGGCTGTAACCAGTGATCGCTCTCAATTAGCCGCAAAAAAAACTAGCTTCCCCGATCCGGCTGCCCATACGTTGCTTCCCGATGTACTTAGTAAGGAACCTTTGGGCCCMGTAACTGTAAATAACGATTCSGGCCTCAGCGATGCYCTGCGCTGGGTGATATTTGCCACTATGCAGGCGGAGGAATCARGTATTGATTCAAATAATCTCAAGCAGAAGTTAGCCTTTGCTAAGGCCAATCCAAATCAGGCTGATCTGCGCCGTTTTCTTGGYGTGGAGGGCGACCTGGGCGAACAGCTGGGGCTAAGCGCAGATTTTGTGCCAAGGGTTATTGCCAGTGTTGGCAACTATGGYGAGATTTATGAACGTAATGTAGGYAAAGCTTCACGGCTGAAGCTGGAGCGGGGTTTGAATAATTCCTATAAAAATGGTGGYTTGATCTATTCACCACCCTTCCGTTGAGTTARTGGTGAGTTTYCCTTCAATGCCGGTGCCATGGTGGCGTGATAATCGCAAGCTGGGCTGGTTGATCCAGCTGGCAGCAGGTTTATTTTTATTGCTTGCAATTGCTCTGTTGCTGGGCAATTTAGAGCGCAATCTCGCCCGCGCTGGCCTGCGGCTCACCCTTGGCTGGTTAAATCAACCAGCTGGTTTTGATATTGCTGAAACGCTTTTGCCCTATCGGGCAAGYGATAGCTATGGCCGCGCCTTGTTGGCTGGTTTTGTTAATACTTTGCGGGTGGTGGTTTCCGGTTTAGTGCTTGCCACTGCCCTCGGTGTGGCTGTTGGTGCYGCCAGCTTTAGTGGYAACCCATTACTWCGCGGTGTTACCAGGRTTTAYGTGGAATTRRTTCGYAATATYCCCTTGTTRTTGCAATTGGTATTTTGGTATTTTGCCGTTTTTCTTAGCCTGCCTTCTGCTGATCAAGCCCTGCAGTTACCAGGTATGCAGCTTGCTAAGAGCGGCATTTATCTATTTGGTGCAGATTTAGTTAATGGAGAATTAGTAGGGGGGCTGAGSCTTTCTTTGGAGCTGGCCGCTCTGTTAACGGGCCTTGTTATTTATTCCGCTGCGTTTATTGCAGAGGTGGTGCGGGGTGGGATTGCCTCMGTACCCCTTGGCCAATGGGAGGCTGCGAAGTCCTTGGGTTTAAAGCCTTTGCAAATTTTGCGCCTTGTGGTGCTTCCCCAGGCCTTGCGGGTAATAGTTCCKGGGCTTAATAGCCAATATATTTCACTGGCTAAAAACTCATCATTGGCTGTTGCAATTGGCTATCCAGATCTTTATGCCGTTGCTGAAACTACCCTTAATCAAACCGGCCGCGGCATCGAGGTTTTTCTGTTGTTATTAGTGGTTTATTTAATGCTTGATTTAGTGATTTCAGTTGTGATGAATGCGATTGATCGTTTGGTGAGGTTGCAGGAGAGATGAAGCGGCTAACCATAAGCCTGAGGCGTCAATTATTTGCCACTCCCGCCGATGGCATCATCACCGTTGGTTTGCTCGCTTTGCTTTCGTGGGCCGGCTGGGGTGTGCTGAATTGGGCAATTAATAGTGCCCARTGGTTAGTGGTGCGCGCCAATGCSGCGGCCCTCACCATCGGCCGCTATCCAGAGGCTCAGGAATGGCGCCTTTGGTTGCTTTTGGGCATGCTCACAAGTTTGGCTGGCCTTAGTTGGGGGCGGCTGCGGGGCGCCAGCGGCTGGCCCCTTAATGATCGGATCGCCGCTGGTTTGTTGCTGGYACTCGCGGTAGGGGTGCCGCCCCTGCTGGCATWTGGGCCCTTAAACCAAATTCGCGTGCTGTTTTTACTGTTGATTTTGTTGCTTGGGCGGCTGGCATTTAGCCATCGGCTTAGCCAAGCCTYAAGCAAGCGTTTTGGTGATTGGTGGGCCTTGATCTGGGGCGTGGCTTACGTGTTTGGTTTGTGGTTAATAGCCGGGGGGCTGGGGTTGCAAGCGGTGCGGCCAAGTGATTGGGGGGGCTTGCTGTTCACCTTATTAATCACCAGCCTCACCCTCTTGCTCGCCTTGCCTTTGGGGGTAATCCTCGCGCTTGGGCGCCGTAGTTCCTTGCCCCTATTTCGCTACATAAGCGTTGGGATCATTGAATTAATTCGAGGTGCACCACTAATAACCTTGTTGTTTCTTGGCCAGAACCTAGTTGGTTTTCTTGCCCCMAATGGCCTCGCTCCCGATCGGGTGTGGCGGGCAACAGGGGTATTAACTGTTTTTGCCGCCGCCTAYTTGGCGGAGGCTATCCGCGGTGGCTTAAATGCCATTMCCCGCGGTCAATTTGAAGCTGCCCGCTCCCTTGGGCTATCCAGTTTTCACACCATGGCGCTGGTGGTGTTGCCCCAGGCATTAAAAGTGGCGCTACCGGCGATGGGAGGCCAATGCATCTCCCTGCTGCAAGACACAACCTTGTTATCAATTATTGGCCTATTCGACCTCTTAGGCATAGCCCGCAGCGTTCTGGCTAATCCAGATTGGTTGGGGCGTTATGCGGAGGTTTATTTGCTCTTGGCAGTGCTCTACTGGTGTTCCTGTGCGGCATTGTCTTTAGGTAGCCGCGCTTTGGAAAAACGGCTTGCCTCCCCTGGCCTCCAATCCATTCCTAAACCCCAATGAACGCAACTAAGCAATTAATGATTGAAGCYAAAGGGGTKCAGAAGTGGTAYCCCAATGGTTTTCATGCYCTYAGGGGRGTTGATTTAGAGGTGMATCGCGGTGAAAAGGTGGTGATTATGGGCCCCTCTGGTTCTGGCAAAAGCACCTTTTTACGYACTTTTAATGCCTTRGAGGATTATCAAGAAGGCACAGTTGTRGTAGATGGAATGGARCTWAATAACGACTTGCGCAATATCGATGCTGTGCGTAAAGAGGTGGGAATGGTATTTCAACAATTCAATCTTTTCCCCCATYTATCRGTGCTTGATAACYTGTTGCTGGCGCCTATTTGGGTGCGTAAGCGCAACCGCGCTGAGGTGGAGCAGCAGGCATTGGCCCTATTGGAGCGAGTGGGCATTGCTGAACAGGCCCATAAGTTCCCCGGTCAGTTAAGTGGCGGCCAGCAGCAACGGGTAGCTATTGCAAGGGCCCTGTGCATGSAACCCCGCTTGATGTTGTTTGAYGAACCCACCAGTTCTTTGGATCCTGARAAGGTGAGGGAGGTGTTGGATGTGATGCGCCAACTGGCGATTGATGGCATGACGATGGTGGTGGTAACCCATGAGGTGGGGTTTGCCCGAGAGGTGGCAGATAGGGTGGTTTTGATGGATGAGGGCCGGGTGGTGGAAATAGCGCCGCCGGATCAATTTTTCAACCATCCCGAACACGAGCGCAGCAAGCGCTTTTTGGCACAAATCCTCTAATGCAGCGTTATCTCAAGTATTTGGTTTTCCCTCTGGGCTGTTGCGCCTTGGGCCTTGCTTTGGTGCTTGGCATGGCGGGGCTGGAGGCGGCTTGGATCACCTTTGTGTTGTTGCTGTTGGAGATTTCCCTCTCCTTTGATAACGCAGTTGTTAATGCCAGGGTGCTGGATCAGCTCACCGCAGGTCAGCAACGATTTTTTCTTACCTGGGGATTGGTGATCCCTGTTTTTGGTGTGCGGTTTGCGGGACCCCTCGCTTTGGTGTGCCTTGCCGGTGGCGTGGGGGTTGGCGAAGCTCTTGATGCTGCCTTGCATAATCCGCAGCATTACAAGGAATTRTTAGATCTKGCCGAACCAAGAATTTTGGCCTTTGGCGGTATGTTTTTGTTGATGGTATTTTTGCGCTATTTCTTTAAYGAAGCTAAAACATTGCATTGGCTTAAGCCATTGGAACGTCGCCTAAGTGCGGCGGGAAGRGTTGAGGCATTGGAGGTGGCATTGGCATTGATTTTATTRCTGCTTTTAGTAGCTGCTCTGCCAGTGCGTTTGCATGGGGAGGTTTTAGTGGCAGGGGTGATTGGCTTGGTATTGCAATTATTAAGCACATCAATAGCGGAAGCCTTTGGCAGTGAGGAGGAAGCGGCAGGCCGTTTAGCAGCAGGCGGGGGGTTGGCCAGTTTGCTTTATTTAGAATTGCTAGATGCCTCCTTYAGCTTGGATGGCACTATTGGTGCATTTGCGATTACTACTAATTTACCTTTAATTCTTACTGGCTTGGGTTTAGGGGCCCTGTTTATACGGTCTTTAACCCTTATGTTGAGCCGYGAAAAAGCCCTAGATAGTTTGGTTTATTTAGAGCATGGCGCTCACTATGCCATCGGCGCCCTGGGGCTGCTTATGTTATCTGGAATTCTTTTAAAGCAATGGCATATGCATCTACCTGAATGGCTGAGTGGTTTGATTGGTGTTGTTTTACTTCTACTGGCATTATTTGATTCTTTGCGCCACCGCCGCAATGTTTCAATTCAATAGAAATCCACTGGCCAGCCACCCCAGCCACCCCAACCAAAGCCGTCATAATCGTTGTTTATTCCCCAGTTTGGAGCATTCCAGCTGGATGGAGATTCATAGGGGCCAGGTCCCTTTGGCCCAGTGAGGCTGTTTATATTTAARAAGGGYTCRGTTTGAATTTTACACGGACATATGCAGCTTCCAGTRTTGCTTTGATAGCCAACTGTTGGTGGATTGCAAGCRCAGCTGCAGGCTTGGGCAATCAGGCTGAAGGCCAATAAAAAARTTTCCATTTACCGATTRTATAACTTTTAATCTTGAAWAACTTTAATTTKAACTTAAAAGCCCTTGACGAGAATTGAACTCGTGACCTCTCCCTTACCAAGGGAGTGCTCTACCGCTGAGCTACAAGGGCGTGTGGATGGGCCGGGTTGGATTTGAACCAACGTAGGCAGAGCCAGCGGATTTACAGTCCGCCCCCATTAACCACTCGGGCACCGACCCGCACCACACCCAAAGAATTTACCAGCGCACCCTGCTGCCCATACGATCAGTAAAGAAACGCTGCTGCCATGCGGATCCTCGTGCTGCACGGACCAAATTTAAATCTGCTTGGTAGCCGAGAACCAGGCCTCTACGGCAGCCATAGCYTGGCGGAAATCAACGCTGAATTAAGCCAAAGGGCCCTGCTCCTAGGGGTTGAGCTCACTTGCTAYCAAAGCAACCATGAGGGGGCATTGGTGGATCGCATCCAGCAGGCCAGTGGCGAGGCGGATGGCATCTTGATCAATGCRGGYGCCTACACMCACACTTCTATTGCTTTGCGTGATGCSYTGCTTGCGGTGGCGTTGCCTTATGTGGAGCTTCATCTGAGCAATGTGCATGCCCGCGAGGAATTCAGGCAAACCTCTTACCTTGCTGATCGGGCATTGGGTGTGATCTGTGGTTTTGGTGTCGCCAGCTATTACCTGGCCCTAGAAGCGGTGGTGGGCCACCTAAAGGCAAAAAACCAGTGATTAGTGCAACGCCCACSCCAATTCGTTGGTTGGTGCGCCCCAGCAGCCGCCRCTGGCTGGAGCAGGCGATTGCCCAACCGGAGCACCTACTAATCGACCATGCCCATTGCGARCGCAAAGCGGCAGGTGCTGCGCTGCAATTGATGTTTAGATATCCATCCAATGAACTATTGGCAGCGGTGTTAAGCCCATTGGCGCAGGAGGAGCTAGCCCATTTCGATCGGGTGCTCACCTTGCTGCAAAAGCGGGGGATTGCCCTAAGACCCCTGGCGGCACCACCCTATGGCGCTCAACTCGCGGGTTATATCCGCAAGCAAGAGCCATTGCGCCAGCTGGATACATTTTTGGTGGCTGGCTTAATAGAAGCCCGCAGCCATGAAAGGATGGCCCTGCTTGCTAGCAACCATCCCGACCAGGAATTAAGGGAGCTATATGGCAACCTACTTTCAAGTGAAGCAAAACATTTCGGCCTTTACTGGATGCTTTGTGAACGATATTGGCCAAGGCCGCAAATTATTGAAAGATTAGAGCAGTTGGCCCTGGCGGAAGTGGCTGCTCTAACAGGTGAACTGGCAAATCCAGAGGATTTACGTTTYCATTCCTTTGGGGTGGAACTTTAATAGGTTGGATTTTGTTAGTCAGCCAGCAAAGGGTAGTATTTCGCAATTTGATCACCGCTAAATTCTGCAACCCAGCCATCGGGATTATYAAAAAAGCGGATCGCGCAAAATTCTGGATTTTCACCCATRTCAAACCAATGTTTAGTGCCAGCTGGCACACTTATCCAGTCATTGCGTTCGCATAAAACCTGTAAAACTTCATCGTTTATGTGTAAACAAAATAAACCGCGGCCCTCCACAAAAAAACGCACTTCGTTTTCTGCGTGGGTATGTTCAGCTAAAAATTTTTGGCGTAATGCAACCCGATCTGGGTGGGTTGGTTKCATGCGAATYGCATCGATGGTTTGATAATTGCCGTTTGCTTGCACCCKGGCGATTTCCGGCCCGTAGGCCCTAAGTATTTCCTCCGCTTCTGCATTRCTGCTTAGGTTTACCGKCGCTKGCCAACGTTCAAAGCCAATCCCTTTKTCAGCCAGGGTTGCTGCGATCACAGCGGGATCAATGCTGCTAAAAGATGGTTGRGGAGCTCGTTGRCCTTCTGGTTGCTGCTGCTGCAGATCTTCCCGATGCCTATAAACAGTGAGTTTGCTCACGGCAGMTGTTTTGAACGTTTATTACCAGCAGCTTAGAAAGGTATCTGCGGTGGATTCCATTTGAAGGCGGCGGCAGCCCTAACCCTTGTGGGGGTTGGGCCAGGTGATCCAAACCTATTAACGGTTGCAGCAGTGCAAGCCATCGCTAAAGCAGCTGTGGTGGCCTACCCCGTGGCCCAGCCAGGCGCTGAAGGTATGGCGGCTCGCATAGCCGCTCCGTGGATTACTGAGCAGCGTCAYCTACCGCTGCTTTTCCCGATGGTGGCAGCAGCGGCACCACGGCTTGCGGCTTGGCGCACAGCTGCAGATCTATTAGCGGCGGAGCTKGCTAGGGCTGAGCAGCTGGTGTTGCTCTGTGAAGGGGATGCCTCCCTATTTGCCAGTTGCTCCTATGTGCTCCTGGAGCTTGCAAGCCGCTATCCCCAATGGCCTGTTTCTGTTATTCCAGGAATTACGGCAGTGGCTGCTGCAGCGGCAGCCGCATCCAGTTTGGGGATGCCCTGGCCCCTGGCTTTGCAAGATGAGGGCCTTTTGATTCGCCCCACCCCTAATAGCCAAGCAGCGCTCGAGTTATTGCTGGAGCAAGCCAAAGCAAGCAACACCGTGCTTGCTTTRTTGAAGTTGGGTGAACGTTGGCTATGGGTGCAACCTGTGCTTGAGGCCCGAGGTTTACTAGCTGCCAGCTTGTTTGCCCAGCGGGTGGGTTGGCCGGATCAACTGTTGCTGCCAGCTTCTGAAGTGCCAGCAGCACAGAGGCCYTATTTTTCCTTGTTATTGATTCGCCAAAACTGGCCTGAGGTATTGCCTTGACAGCAATTAATTGGTTGGCGCTGTTGCATCCAGTGTTGATGATTCTGTTTGTTTACCCAGTGGTGGGTGCAACGATTCGGCTTGGTTTATTGGTTCGTGAAAGGCGTTTGGGGATCACCAAACAGCTGGCGGCGGTGCCGGTTGAACATTCAGACCATGGCCGATGGCTCACCGTGGCGGTGGTGGTGGTGGTGCTGATTGCTTTTGTGTATTCATTCCTTAAAGCTTGGTTTGATCCCGCTTTGGCTTTCAGCGGTGGCCTGCAACGGTTGGCCCTGCTGCTGCTGGTGGCGGCAGGCAGCTTGGGCTCAGTGTTGGCGCTAGCGCAGGTAAAACGCCCACCATTAAGGGCAATTTTTGCGCTGCTCACCTGGGCTGGGGTGCTTGGCCTTGGCAGTGAGCCAGAGATTTGGCGCCTTAGCGACAACCCATTTAGTGCTGGTTTTTGGGGCTCCCATTATTGGAGTGGTGTATTACTAACGGGCTTACTACTTTTCTCATTGGCGGCAAGGCCAGAAATCCATAGTTCAGTTCGTATGCGCAGATTGCATGTAACTAGTAATGTTTTAGTGGCGATACTTTTAGCTGTGCAGGCAATCAGCGGCACCCGTGATCTGTTGGGGTATTAAACTTCTACTGCCTGCTTTGGGAGTTTTTGGAAACCAGGMTAGGCGGCTTAATAATATAAAAAATGTTTTCCATTCAGGCGCTGCCTGCCGATCCGGCCAAGCCWTTGGTCGGCTGAACAACCAGTTCTTTAGGGCCTTTACCTCTTCCAGGTTATTTGCAAGCCAGTTAACACTTAAAATTGAGCCTGGAGTTATTARGCCAAGCGGTATTGCCATTGGCAMTMTTGTTCCAGAGGTTTCATCATCTAGYATTAGTTTCCAGCCAGGGCCTTKGGGCCATGCRGATTTACAGCGTAAATCCGCACCTTTTTCGCTAATTGCATCGATTTCAACTGGAAATTTTTTGCCAGCTGGGTTTAATARATAAGCTTCCATATGAATCTTGAACCAGGGTGTGGGGTCGGGGCAGGGGCGATCCCAGCACACCCTTAATGCCACCAAYAGGCCAASYAAATTTAAGCTTGCCCAAAACAAACCTAAACCTGAACCCGCATCTGTTCTTATATTTAGGGCGCTGATAATTGCCAGAAGATTTATCCCATTTAGTAGCATCAACACAAGCAGCGGCATTGCYAGTTCSATTGCAATACCCCCCTTTTCCCGCACCCTATGTTTTGGTGTAATTCGAAAAGGTAATATTTTTCCTGCCAGGCTCAGGAAAACAGTGCTTGCCAARGGAATAGCAAGAACCCAGCCTGGYAATTCTGCTAATAAAGCATGGCGGCTGCCGCGATTTAACCAGCCCACACTCAATAAAAATGCCAACCACAGCGGTAAAAGATTAGTAAGAAGTGCTGTTGTTGTGAAATGCACRGGCAGCACTCCAAGTAAACCAATGCTCAGGGGCATAAGTAATAATATTAATCGTGGAATAGTGTTAAACCAATGCAAGGCTCCTTCTAAATAAACCAGCCKTTGTTTCATGCTTAAGCCCTTAACTCGCAAGGGGCCTTGGGGTAATCGAAGCGCTTGAATTGTGCCTGCTGCCCAGCGTTGGCGTTGCCGCACAAAATCCAACATTGTTTCAGCGGCTAGGCCAGCGCTTAGCTTTTCGGCGGTATAAAGCAGTCGCCAACCCTTTGCCGTGAGGGCGGTGCCGGTAACAAAATCCTCTGAAATCGCATTTTCGATAAATCCGCCCACATCATCAAGGGCGCTGCGGCGTGCCACAAATGAAGTGCCTGCGCAAACCACTGCACCCCAGGCACTACGCACTGGTTCAATCCAGCGGTAAAAGCTTTCTTCATCAGGAAGCAGCCAAGCTTCTAAGCCAAGGTTCCTCATTATTGGATCGGCATTGAAAAAACATTGGGGAGTTTGCACAAGGCCAACATTGGGCTCCATTAATAAACCAATGCAACGGTTGAGAAAATGTTTTTGTGGGATGAAATCTGCATCAAAAACTGCCACCAGTTCGCCAGTGGCATTAGCTAAACCTGCATTTAGGTTCCCCGCCTTGGCCCCTGAGCAACCACTGCGGTGCTGATAGCAACAGCCATATTGTGCTGCTAATTCTTTAACTTCCGCTCGCCCGGCATCATCCAAAACCCATAGGGTTCGATTCTTATATATGAGCTGATTGCAACCTTGAAGACAGCGCTCTAATACCTGTAATGGCTCGCCGCAGGTGGGTATCAATACGTCAACCCAGGGACGCCAATCGCTGGCTTCCCACTGAGCTTCTGCCTTAATTGCAGCAAGCCTGCCATCGCCATAGGGCTTCCACGAGAGCAAAATAGGCACGAGCCCACTTATTAGCAGCCATGCTTCTGCTGTTAAGAGCAACAGGCTTAAAAACGTAGAGGTTGGGCTTTCAAGGTTGAGGCTTTCTGTGCATCGCCAGTRCAGATATCGCAAGCTGARTAGGCTWAGAAGCAGSAATAAACTGCGGCGCATCCAGAGGGGACGTTTCTCCTCTGGKACCCGGCTTAGCAGAATTGGCCAAAGTAGCGCCAGCCAGATAACAACATCCATTAATAGTTTTCCTAATGCTTTCCATAAGTGGGAGCAAAATTTGCTTGTGCCTGGTTTAACAAGTTTTGGGCCGCCGCTGCCGTGGGGGCGCGCATCAAGGCTTGGCGCAACTGCGCAGCRCCACTGAAACCGTTGCAGGTCCAGCCCATGTGTTTGCGGGCGATCATCAGCCCGTGGTCGCCCCATTCACTAATAAGCATTTGCAGATGTTCGCCAGCTAAGGCCAAACGCTCTTGGCTGCTGGGTTCACCAGGATCAGGCTCACCATTGAGCGYTGCCTGCAAACGGCCCACCAGCCATGGCGCCCCCATGCTGGCCCTACCCACCATCACCCCAGCGGCACCGGTGATTTCAAGGCAGCGTTTTGCATCACTTGGGCTTGTGATGTCGCCATTRGCAATTACTGGTATGCGCAGCTGCTGCCTTACAGCTGCGATCGCTAGCCAATCGGCTTTGCCYTTAAAGCCCTGCTCCCGGGTGCGGCCATGTAAACAAAGCCTTTGGGCACCCGCTTCTTGAAGCAGTAAGGCAAAACCAATTGGGTTAGCTGAATTACCGCACCACCCCAACCTGGTTTTAACGGTTACGGGCACCTGAACTGCTTTGGCAACAGCTTCCACTATTTGGGCTGCTAATTCAGGGCTGCGAATTAAGGCGCTGCCGCCACCTTTACGGGCGATTTTGCGTACGGGGCAGCCCATATTGATATCAATTAGCACCGCACCACTTGCTTCCGCCCTACGGGCAGCCTCCGCTAAGGCAGTGGGGCGATGATCAAACAACTGCACCCCAACGGGGCCTGGTTCATTTGCCAGTTCTTCTACTTTGTAGCGGCCATGGCCCATTTCCAGGCTGGTGGCATTCACCATTTCAGTGAACAGCAGGGCATCGGGAGCCCAGCGCCGCACGAGCGAGCGAAAGCAACGGTCGCTYACCCCGGAGAGGGGAGATTGCAAAACTATTGGGGTAGCAATTTGCATTCAGTAGTTCCGATGGCAGCAGACCTAACCATTAATGATGAAATCCTTTGGCAAATCCTTGATGATCAGCTAAGTGATCGCCAGGTTTGTGAATTGATTTGGAAGCGCTTGGGTTATCAGCCGAGCAATTTAAATTTTGATGGGCATTCAMCTGAAAATCCATGGCCAGCGGGGCCACTAACCCCAGCCCAGTGGCGTGAAGCCTATCCATCTGCCCCTGATTTCATTGCCAATAGGCCTCCGGTTGTGATGCTCACCCGTTCCATACCGGCTGATTTAAAGCAATTGTTGAAGGAKGAAYTGGGTTTCAAAGGTTATCGAATAGGAGAATTGCAGCCGCGGCTAACCCGCAGAGCAACGGCAGTTAGCTGGCTATTGGCTTGGCGCCGCCAACAAATGAGTGTTTAGGCAGGCATGTAGGGTCGGTTAAATAGGTAACAGAGAGGAAAACAGCCGTGGCCCTGCCGGTGGTGGCAATCATCGGGCGTCCCAATGTGGGTAAGTCCACCTTGGTTAATCGGCTTTGCCGTAGCCGAGATGCCATCGTGCACGACCAACCGGGTGTTACCCGCGACCGCACATACCAGGAAGGCTATTGGGCTGATCGCACCTTCAAGGTGGTTGATACCGGCGGCTTGGTTTTTAACGACGACAGTGAATTTTTGCCTGAAATACGCGAGCAAGCCAAGCTCGCCATGGCAGAAGCAGCTGTTGCTGTTGTGATTGTGGACGGCCAACAGGGCCTCACCGCCGCCGATGAAAGCATCGCCGAATGGTTGCGACACCAGAATTGTCCGGTGTTACTTGCGGTTAATAAATGCGAGTCGCCCGACCAGGGCCTCGCCATGGCTGCCGATTTCTGGACCCTTGGCCTTGGTGAGCCCTATCCGGTTTCCGCCATCCACGGGGCTGGCACCGGTGAACTACTCGATAAGGTGATCAGCTTTTTGCCTGCCAGCCAAGAATTAGAGGGCCTGGAGGAACCGATCCAATTGGCCATTATCGGCAGGCCAAATGTGGGTAAAAGCAGCATCCTCAATTCAATTTGCGGCGAAAATCGAGCCATCGTTAGCCCCATTAGGGGCACCACCCGCGACACGATCGACACCAGCATTGAACGGGAGGGTAAAACCTGGAAGCTGCTTGATACAGCAGGTATTCGCCGCCGTCGCAGCGTTTCCTATGGCCCTGAATTTTTTGGCATCAATCGCAGCTTTAAGGCGATTGAACGCAGTGATGTGTGCGTTTTGGTGATCGATGCAGAAGARGGGGTAACRGAGCAGGATCAAAGGCTTGCTGGCCGCATAGAAGAAGACGGCCGCGCCTGTGTGGTGGCAGTRAATAAGTGGGACCTTATTTCCAAAGACAGCCACACCCTGCCCGCCATGGAAAAGGAGTTGCGCTCAAAGCTTTATTTCCTTGAATGGGCGCCAATGTTGTTCATATCTGCGCTCACCGGCCAACGGGTGGAGCGCATTTTCCCATTGGCCGCCCTTGCGGTGGAGCAACATCGCCGCCGGGTGAGCACTTCAGTGGTAAACGAAGTKCTCAAAGAAGCYCTTAGTTGGCGTACGCCCCCCACCACCCGAGGTGGCCGCCAAGGCAAGGTTTAYTACGGCACCCAAGTGGCAGTGCGGCCGCCAAGTTTCACCTTATTTGTGAACGATCCAAAGTTGTTTGGTGATACCTATCGCCGTTATGTGGAACGTCAAATCAGAGAGGGTTTGGGCTTTGAAGGTTCTCCCCTGCGCTTGTTTTGGCGCGGTAAGCAACAGCGTGATGCCGAAAGGGATCAATCGAGGGCTGCTGAACGTTGATGGATTGGCTGCGGCAACTTCCCATTGGCCAATATGTAGCTGGTGGGGGCTGGTTAAGGCAGCTGGATCCRCGCCTTAAGTTCCTTTGGAGYTTGGCTTTTTTAYTAACGCCAGTGCTGGCGGGGCCCGGCTGGCGCTTGGCCCTAGTGGTGCTTTTGCTGGCGCTTACTTTTTGCAGTGGCATCGCCCTGCGGGTTTGGCAACGCAGTTTGCCSGCCCTAKTGGCCTTAAGCCTGGCGGTGGGTTTACTGGCTGCATTTTTGCCCAGTGGCCAGGAAAGAYYCCTRCCGCTGCAACGCCCCCCTGTGGAGCAAAAGTTGCCCGCCCCGCCAGCCTGGGTGCTTTTTCAGGCGGGCCCTTTGCGCATCACTAAACGCTCGGCTGAGTTGGGTTTAAACACGG
Source organism: Synechococcus lacustris str. Tous (assembly GCF_003011125.1). GTDB lineage: Bacteria > Cyanobacteriota > Cyanobacteriia > PCC-6307 > Cyanobiaceae > Synechococcus_D > Synechococcus_D lacustris. The sequence continues at coordinate 21,368 of NZ_PXVC01000020.1, forward strand.
CAAGTTTRCTTTTTACGGTGATGCACAGCGCCAATCTGTTGCTGGTGAGCACCCCACCGGAGGAGTTGGCCTGGGGGATTAGTGCCCTGCTGCGGCCCTTGGAGCGCCTGGGGGTGCCGGTGCAAAAACTCGGCTTTCAATTGCTGCTGGCGCTTCGATTTGTGCCGCTTGTGCAGGAGGAATTGCAAAACCTCACCCGTGGGCTGGCTACCCGCGCTTTGAACCTGCGGCAGCTTGGCTGGAAACAGTTGCTGGGGCTTGTRTTAGCCCTTGGTGAGAGGCTGCTKGCCAATGTGTTGCTGCGGGCGGAACAGGGGGCTGAGGCCCTATTGGCCCGCAGTGATCTGTGGCGATCGCCAGCGGCATTGCGGGTGCCCCGCAAACCATTGATCTGGTTGGATGGGATGGGCCTTTTGGCTTTGCTGTTGCTTATGGCGCTGCGAATGCGTTTTGGCAGCCTCTGAGATCTTCCACGGAGCAAGCCCCTGTGAGTGCTGAGCGTTACCTAAACCATCCCACTTTTGGTTTGCTCTATCGGGTGTGTCCGGCTGGGGAAGCCCAGGAGGTTTATGCCACKCTTTAYGCCCAGCGCATGTTTTTCCGGGTAAGCCACCACGGCCGCGGCGCTAATTTCGACTCRATGCCTTTGCTTGATGCCCGCCATCTGGCTGAGCAAAATCTGTTGAGGGAGCGGCGYAATCGTTCTGTTGATTTACCGCTGTGGCAGAAGTTGTTTGATCAAACTTTCATCTAAACCGTGGATTCGTTAGTGCAGCGCTATGGGCAGTTGCGGCGTGAGCTGCCTGCYTCTGTGCAGCTACTGGCCGTGAGCAAGGGGCAACCMGCCGATGCTGTGCGGTTGCTTTATGAACTAGGCCAMCGCAGTTTTGGCGAAAGTAGGTTGCAGGAAGCGCAAGAAAAGCAAGCTTTATTGGCAGATTTAGTTGATATCGAYTGGCATTTTATTGGCAGATTGCAAACCAATAAGGTGCGGCCAGTGCTGGCCAGATTTAGCTGCCTGCATAGCGTTGATAGTTTGGAATTAGCAAAACGCATCAGCCGCATTGCCCTTGAGGAGGGCCATAGCCCCAAGCTTTATGYCCAGGTGCAGCTGCGTTTAGATCCAAATAAGGGTGGATTTCAGTTGGATCAATTGCGCCAGCAGTGGCCGCAATTGCAGGAACTASCTGGCGTTGCTTGGGTGGGGGTAATGCTGATTCCGCCCCAGGATTTAGGAACTGATGAACTAGCCCAAATTTTTAAACAGGGGGCCAGYCTTGCGGCAGAGCTGCAATTGCCCGGTTCTTCGATGGGCATGAGCAACGATTGGCCCCTTGCGGTGGCAGCGGGCAGCACCCTGGTGCGGCTTGGCAGTGGCCTATTTMAACAGCAATCTGTAACCAAGAACTTGCAAGTGCATTCAGGGGGCGCTATCTAGGAGCATCACGTCCTACGGGGTAAAGACGGTGTCATTGTTCTCGCGTCTGAAATCGGTTGTTACGGGTGACGATTACCTGGATTCCGACTACGACGACGACCTTGAGTACGATGARRCCATCGATGCTGGTGAACCAGCTCCCCGCGGTGGTGCCCTATCAATGGCTAATCAGTTTGACCTYGGTGAAAGTTTCATCGGCTCGAATGTGATCGGCATGCCTGGCATTTCTTCCAGTGCTGCAGAGGTGATCGTGATGGAACCCCGCAGCTTTGATGAAATGCCCAAGGCGATTCAAGCTTTGCGCGAACGTAAAACCATCATCATCAATCTCACGATGATGGAGCCAGATCAAGCCCAGCGGGCCGTTGATTTTGTTGCAGGTGGCACCTTTGCCATCGACGGACAYCAGGAACGGGTGGGAGAAAGCATTTTCCTGTTTGCCCCTAGCTGCGTAACCGTTACCACCGCCAGCACCGAGGAATCCGCTTCCCCAAGCGTTATCTCCCGCGACACCAACCTGGAGCAGCCCGCAGCTCCAAGCCCAGCCTGGGGCCGCACGGATGCCCTTAACGGTTGAAACTGCTGGCTATCAATTAGGGCTCATTGGTTTAGGCCAGATGGCCCAGGCTCTATTGCAGCCTTTGCTTGAGCAAAAATTGTTTACAGCCCAGCAGGTGGTTGGTTGCGTAGCAACTACTGCCTCTGCGCAAAAATTAGAGCAGCGCTATGGCATACAAGTTGGGATCAACCCTGGCCCTTGCYTTGCTGCACCCCTCCAACTGCTTGCCATCAAGCCCCAACAGCTTGCTGCTTTTTTGCAGCATCCAGCCCACGGCCAAAATACGCTTGCTTTTAGGCCCCTCTTGATTTCAGTGCTGGCCGGGGTGGGCCTTGAGCGCTTGCAAAAAGCATTTCCCGGCCATGGGGTGGTGCGGGTGGTACCCAATACCCCTGCGCTGGTGCAACAGGGGTTGGTGGGCATTGCTTTTGGCGCTGACGTTAGCCCTAGCCAGCGGGCTCAGGTGATCGCCTTATTTGAACTGGTGGGTGAAGTGATGGAGCTGCCCGAGCAGCAGTTGGATGCTTTTTTAGCGCTCACTGCATCAGGACCTGCCTTTGCAGCATTGGTGGTGGAGGGTTTAGCTGATGGAGCGGTGGCAGCTGGGTTGCCAAGGCAGTTAGCTACTGATTTAGCAATCAAAATGCTGCGGGGCTCTGCCCTATTRCTGGAGCAAAAGGGTTTGCATCCAGCCCAACTCAAAGACATGGTTAGCAGCCCCGGTGGCACCACMATTGCTGGCCTCAGGGAACTGGAGCGGGCCGGTTTGCGATCGGCYTTGATGGAAGCTGTTTTTAAGGCGGCGGAGCGGAGTCGTGAGCTTGGCTAGAGCGCTTGCCGATCTTTGGTTCAGTGCCGGCTAACAATCTTTTGATATTGCCGCGGTGGCGCCAAACCACCAGAAGGGCAGCAAGCACACCTAGGCCCATATAAGCGGTGGTTTGRCTGTAGCCRGCGATCCAAATCAAGGCGGGCAGGGCAAGGGCCGCCACCACACTGGAAAGCGAAACGATCCGGCTGAAACTAAGCACTAACAGAAATATCCCAAGGCTTGCTAAWCCCACGGCCGGCAAAAGCCCTAGCAACATGCCAAGGCCGGTAGCTACTGCTTTACCGCCTTTGCCCTTAAGCCAGATGGGCCAGATGTGCCCCGCCAGCGCTAATAAACCTGCGGCCACYAGCCAGCCATGGGCATCGCCGCCGARCAATTGTTTAGCCACTAGAACAGCTGCACTGCCCTTGAAAACATCCACCAGGAACACTATTAAGGCTGGCGTTTTACCCACATGGCGCAGCACATTGGTGGCGCCGGTGGAACCTGAACCGTGCTCACGAATATCGATGCCTGCAAGCCAGCGGCCCGCCAGATAACCACTGGGGATTGAGCCCAGCAGATATGCAATCGGTATCACAAGTAAGTAGTTGGCAATCACAGCAGATCCTCGGGGTTGTTTAATTCGGCTGGATCAGCGGCAAATACCAACCAAAGGGGGAATTGCAAAATTGGAATTGCCACTGATGCTTCAGCTGCATCAATAACGATGAAAGGCAGCTCACCCCTTTCCTCCAATCTGTCGGCCCTTTCCACCAGGGCCTCGTGACGTTCAAACAACACAACACCACTATTGGGGCCAAAGTCTTCGCGGGTAAGGCCGAGGCAATCCTGCAAGCCTCGGCGCCAATCGCCAAGCCTTTCCGGTTCGCCAGCGAGCACAAGGGTTTGAAAACGATCGCCATAAAGCTCCCCCAAMGTGGCTACGGCTGCTGCCGTTACCAGCACATTGCGATTGCGGCTGCCGCCACTGGGTTGGGCACCTCGKCCCCCCTGCTCGAGGAACCAACKCAATAGCAGTTGCATTGAATTTTCATCAAGGCTGCGGCGCAGTTGCCAGGGCTCGGCGGAGAAATCGGGGTTGTTTTTAAATGTGTTGAGGCGCTCGATGATCAGATCGGCATCATCACTAAAAATGCCGATGGCAGTGCTGGGGGCTGGCGCTTGCTCTGCCGCAACGCTGCTGGAGCTGCTTTGATCAAGGGGTGAGGGCTGCAGCGTTACGGTTTCAGGGATGAGAGGCAGTTGCTCCACAYTGCGGGCRAGGTCTTGCAGTGCCRCGGTTAGGTAGTCGTGAAAGCCCTTAACCCTGCGGCTTATGCCATCGGCATTACCAACAAAATGATTGTTGATTTCAGCCTCTAGCTGGGTTTTACGGCTCTCCAAAACGTTGATTTCCGCCTGCAGCTCAGCGCGTTTTTGCYGCAGCTCCTGGAGCGCCAATTGCTGCCAAGGCTCATCCACAGCTTTGAAAGTGGCTTTGGGCAGTGTGGCACCAGCTGGGTTTATGTATTGCGGGATACCAAAGTAATTCTGTTGYTTGGCGGCTAATAGCCATTTGTTGCMGTAGGACGGATTCATCAACTTGCGGGATCCGGCATGAATCCAGTTGCATCGATTGCCTTCAAGCGTTTGATCCGCAAACGGCTMAGTAGGGCAGTGGGTGCACAGGTGCAGCTGGTGAGTTTGCAGGCAGCTGGWGGGGGAAGAAATTTCAGCGGTTTTGTTGCTGCAGAGGGCAAGCTTGCCCGTTTTAGTTTGAGTGGGGAGGGGAAGCTGCTTCAGCTAACGCCGCAGTTTCAATTTTTCCGCTGGGACCGAGCCGYTGCGTGAGTTGTTCCGTTAATTGATCCGCATTGAAAAGCATCGGYAAGAAATGAATGCTGTTCACYTCTCGAAAGTAAAACAGCACAGGAAATGGCGGCCAGAAAATCTGCCAGTATTGCCAATCTTTGTAGGGAAAACGTTTAATTTCAACCGTGCCCTTAGCGCGCAATACAAGCAGGGCATCCGCTTCAAAGCGCAATCGCAATAGGTAAGTTTGGATTGCTAAAAAAATGCCAAATAAACCCAAAATTAMAGCCAATGGCCCATAGAKCAGGCCAGCAAAAGCAGCGATTAGCAGCATGCCAAGGGCCACCMAGGGGCTTGGCGTGATTTCTTKARKAATKGAAGCTTTGGATTCAGTCATTTTGCCAACAWAAAAATTGTAGATTTTTAAAGATAAAGTATAAGTTAACCAAATAGTAATTGAGTAAGTATTACGTCTACGATTGCAATTACCACTAAAATCATCACAACCGCCCCTGTGGTGCTRGTGCCCACCTCCTTGGGCCCGCCCCGTGTTGTTAAGCCCCAACCACAGGAAAGAATTGAAATAATCAAACCAAATACGGTTGCTTTAATCAACATCGATGGCACATCACTGGGCTGCATCCAAGTGCGCACCGAATTCCAAAACACATTTGGTGGAATCCGATAAAGCAAGGTGCTACTGAATTGTCCCGACCAAAGCCCAACCCCAAAAAATAGTAAACATTGCACTGGCGACATCACCAGTAAAGCTAAAACCCTCGGTACCACAAGGAATTCCACCGGGTCTGTGCGAAGCATTGTTATGGCATCAATCTGTTCCGTTACCTTCATCGTTCCCAAGGAGGCTGCATAGGCGGTGGCCACCTTTCCTGTGATCAAKGTGGCGGTGAGTAGGGGMGCTATCTCCCTTGCTAAGCCAAGGGCCAAAATGCCGCCAACGGTTGAGCCRGCCCCTTGTTTCGTTAATTCAGCAGCCACTTGAATATTGAATACGGTGCCGGAAGCTAAGCCGGTAATTAAAACMACAAGGAAACTGCCCGGGCCAGCTTCCATCAAGTTGTCTATTAATTCACTCTTATTAATCTTSCCCCGGGCGGCAGCCGCCAGGGCTTGGCCGCCGATTAAGGCACTGCTGCCKAGCCTTTGTAGCCATYTGGGTGTTTTCATGGTTGAAAGCCATCAATGTGGGCACGCCTCGGCCAGCGGCGAACTACYAACAAACCAAGTACCACCATCACAGCAGGGATTATCCCCATGCAAAGCCTGATGGTGGTGAGGGCTGATTGKGGCAATAGGGCKGCGTTGGTGCATGCCCTATAGCCACTGAGGGTGAGCACATTGCCAAGCACAAAAATACTGAGGCCGATGCCAAATTTTTGRATTACCACCATCCAGGCGGTGTAAAGCCCYGCTGGTTTTTCGGGATCTGCATCGATCGCATCTGGCAATAAAGACCAGGGAATCAAAAATGCGGTGGARCCGCCGAGGCCCACGGCCAGGATTGTGATCACGATCATCACAAAATTAAGGCCATTGCTAAATGAACCCAATGGCGCCACCGAAGCGTTTAAGGGCACTAAAAGCATTGCCAGCAAGCAGGCGGCAATCCACARCAGGCCGCCGGTGCGCAGGGCTGTAATTCGGCCCCAACGGCTGCTCACCCAGCTCCACAGCTGCAAGCCCACCAGGGCACTGATTTGAAATGGCACCAGAATCCAGGTGCTCCAGCTCGACGGCACCTGCATCAACACATTTAGATARAGCAGTGCCACGGTTTGCATCAACTGCAATGCGCACCAAAGCAGTAAATAAAGACCAAGCACTTTTAAAAAGCGGCCATTGCGGCAGATGCGAAGCAGCTGTTGCTTRATTGGTTCTGGCTTTSCGCTGGGYTGYTGGCAGTGTTTAGCGAAGGGTTTYAAACCCCAGCCACAGGCAAAGGTGCCGGCGGCCACCACAACACCRGTGATCAATCCCATCACGAGGAAGGCATCACCATTTAGGCCYGCACCGCCATTGCATTCATTCACTTGCACGCCCACTAGGGCTGCGATCACCACGCCACTGAGGCCCGCCACGATCGAGCCGGTAAAWCGGGCGGCATTAAGCCTGGTGCGYAGATCKATATCCGGCGTTAGCTCCGCTGCCAGGGCGGAATAGGGCAAATTMACGCAGGTGTAAGCCACCTGGGTGCAGGAAGCGATAACAACAAGCACTGCAAATTTGATCCAGATGCCACCTGGGGGATTCCACCARCTGGCGGCAATAAAAATGCCAAGGGGCAGGGCGCCGTATAAAAGCCAAGGGATKCGMGGGCCAAGGGGGTGCTTGGTGTGGTCGCTGAGGAAGCCAACAAATGGATCGTTTAAGCCATCCCAAAGCTTGAGCACCATCAACACACTGCCTGCCATCCAGGCGGGTAAGCCCACAACTGATGTGAAAAACACAAACAGGTAGAAGCCCATTTGGGTGGCGGCCATGCCGGTGCCKGCATCGCCAAGGCCATAACTCCAAAGCAAACGCCGCTCACTWCCTGCMGAAAGCAGGCTTGGCTTAGAAGCTGGTGGTTCAATCAAGCTAACCAAGCGGGATTATTTGCGCACGGTGCGCCTATCATGCTTGAGGATCTAGCAAAMCTTGCTTGATTTGCGGGCGTAGTTTAGTGGTAAAACCTCAGCCTTCCAAGCTGATGATGCGGGTTCGATTCCCGCCGCCCGCTTGCTTTTCTCATTAAGGGATTTCAATCTGGTTGCCCATAGAGGTTCCCTGGCCTAACCATCAAAAAACATTCTGCTGCTATGTCGATTACCGATGAAYTRGCWAARCARCGCAATCGYGAYGCGGCWGARCGCACCCTKATGGCTTGGATTCGCACCTGCCTCTCTTTGATTAGTTTTGGTTTTGGTTTAGATAAAATTGTTTCTGCAATCCGTAGCACTAACCCCACTGGAATTGCTAATCAAGGCTGGAGTGTTCAACTGATTTCCTATGCATTTGTGGGTACTGGTGTGGTGGCTATGGCCGCTGCCACCCATGTGCATCGTAAAAATCTGAAGCGCTTATCACGGCAGGAATTTACCTATAAGGAGGAGCCTTCGCTTGCGGCTGSCACTGCGGTGATGATTACTTTGATTGGCCTTGTGGCGATTGTTTTATTAATGATTGGTGGCACTGGAAGATGAACTCACTGTCAGAAATATTAGTTAAAGCAACATTATTCACAATAATGCTTAGCTTGGGGGTGAGCGTTGATAATAAAAATTTACTGGGATGGATTAAACAGCAAGGCTTTTTATTGCGAATTTTGGTGGCTTCCTGTGTAGTTGTTCCCCTATTGGCATTAATGCTATTGCAATCACCATTAACCGCTGGTTTATCACCAGCTTCAAAGTATGCAATTGCCTTGATGGCCCTCTGCCCAAGCGCGCCACTTACCTTGCGCAAGGCAGCTAAAGCTGGCGGTGATCGTCAGCTTGCAGCAGTGTTGCAGGTTTGCTCAGCTTTGACTGCGGTGATCTCGGTGCCTTCGCTAGCAGGGCTTTTTCGTTCCCTATTTGCCATTGAAGGTTGGCAGATTTTTCCTGCAGATGTGGCCATTCAAGTGTTAACTGCTCAGGTATTACCCCTATTG
>NZ_PXVC01000200.1 GCF_003011125.1 Synechococcus lacustris str. Tous
CCCCAGGAGTGGCACCAGCAGATTCAGAGAAGCCGCACCTGCCACCCTCGCGGCTGATCAATCGCCGGTAGCGGCGCAGGGCGGCATCGGCGTCCTGATGGCGGCACTCTCCCGCTTCAATCGTGGCCAGGACCCGCTCCCACTTGTCTTCGATGGCAAGCGCAGCAACGGCTTGCTGAATCAGATCGTCGGGGCTGCCGCTATAGGGCAAGCCCTGCTCATCGAGCAGGTTGACCCAGCTGAAAACCTCGCGGACGAAGCCCGTGAGCTGGGCACTGCGGTCCAACCCAGCTCGATCGCCACCCCGGTAGGGGCAGCCGCCCTCCAGCACCTGCCTGGCCTTGCTGCCGATCAGCTCCGCCAACTCCAGTGCTCCTGCCCCTGCGCTCTGCTGTCGTTTACCGGTGGAACTCCTCGGCGCTTGGGCCCGCTCACTGGCTGCCTTGGCAAAGGGGTAGATGCCAATTGCACCGAGGGAGCTGACCTCAACCAGGCTGTAGGCGGAATCGGGGTTGACCAGCTCATAGCTCCCTGCGGCACTCACGGTGGGGGCGCAGACGCACACCCGGGTGCCGGCCAGAATCTCGCCCCGGTGTTCACCGCCCGCAACAGTGGTGAAGTTGCAGTGCAGTTTTCCCCCTGCGGTGCGCCAGCTTTCCATCCCGTCAGCCGGCCTCACATAAAGATGAATCCCGCCCCCGGGCGTGCGCTCAATGCGGGTGCGCGTCAGATCGGGGTAGATATCCAGCATGCCCATCCAATCCCGATCCAGGTCGGCCTGGCTTGGAWAGTTCTTGCGGTCAAAATCAATCACCACCACATCGCTGGATGGGATCACGGCGAGCCCCAGTGGCTTACCTAGTTGCATCGCGACCGCAAGCCGAGATAACAGCTCAGTCTCTGACGCCGAATTCCGGTGACTGGTTAATCGCGGCTCGCCACTGGCAAGCCAGAGACTGGGATTCTTACCGACAAATGCAGGCCGCGGCCTGCCATCTTGACCGCACTGAATCTCCCATTCACCACTGCTGCGGTGCTGTCTGGTGAGCGGATACTCCGCCGCGGGTAAGACCATCGGGATCACCGTCTGCAGGCTCAAGCCCAGCCTCAGCAGCTGACAAGCCGCTTCCCTCAAAGCGTCGTATTCACAAGGGATCACGTCCGCACCCCATGCGGCCAAGTGCTCGCAACAGCCTCGAGA
>NZ_PXVC01000201.1 GCF_003011125.1 Synechococcus lacustris str. Tous
GGCAAGGCGGTTGTTCCCAGCAGTGTTTTAAGGGCGGTGAAATTTTGGTTTGCGGTACCCCATAAGAGGTAGCTGAACATCCCACCAGCCACACGGGGCGCTACCTCAAGCAGGTGTTGATTCAGCATCCATCGTTGCCGCTAGCGATCCAGTTTGGTAGTATTGAAAGCAAATAATCTATTTTTTAAATGTCAGCCCTCCGCAAGCAACTATCTTCACTGATGTTGCCATTTATTGTATTGCAGGCAACAGCTGTAATAGCTAAACCTCAATATGGGTATAAAGGCGATGTGTCACCAGAAAAATGGGGCCAACTCAGCCCTGCTTACCAAAAGTGCKCGGATGGCGCAGAGCAAGCACCTGTTAATATTGTAACTTCTAATGTTCAAMARAAATCTCTACCGGTTCCYTTAAAGCCTGATTACCCTGYAACATCTGGTGATGTAGTTGTTAATACAGGAACTACAATTCAAGTAAACACCTCTGGTGGTTTAAAAATTGGCAATCAAGCTTATAAATTACTTCAGTATCAYTTYCATACWCCCAGTGAAGARGCAATTAATGGCGTTCATTTCAAAATGAACGTACATTTGGTGCATCAGAACGCGGCCGGCAAGCTTGCTGTTATTGGTGTGAACTTTAAGGAAGGTGCTAGGAATACTTATCTAGATTCTTTTTGGAGTAAACTACCTAGAACAAAGGGCGCTAAGGTTGAACTGAATCTACCTTCCCTTTCAGGAATTTTACCAGCTAATCTTGGCTATTTTACCTACGCTGGGTCTTTAACTACTCCCCCTTGCAGCGAAGGAGTTCAGTTTTATATTCTGAAAGATCCGGTTTCGATTTCAGTTGAGCAATTAAGCACCTTTCAAAAGCTTTACCCAATGAATGCTCGCCCACTGCAGCCCCTTAATGAGCGTGTAATTAAATCCAGTAATTAATTAGTTCATAGCCTGTTATTAAAAGCTGATTTTAGCCGCAGTGGTTTACAATAGTTGATATTTTTTTGTGAGATGAATATTTGCCGTTTGCCTTGGTTCCTGCTTTCTCTAGCAGTGTTTCCTCTTCTATTGCCCAGTCCAGTGCTGGCAATAGAAGAGCTGCGTGTGTTGCTGCCGGTGCTTCAGGAAAAACTAACTGTTCAATTAAAGGAACTTGCTAGCCCTGATGCCCTCTGGGCTGGTAATAGCGA
>NZ_PXVC01000202.1 GCF_003011125.1 Synechococcus lacustris str. Tous
CTGCTAAGCAGTGTGGCAGCAAGTGCATGGGTGATGGCACAACTTGTGCTGGCACCAAAGCAAAAACGCTGGGCCCTATGGCCCCTAGCAATGGTGATCCTGTTGATGGCTCGCACCTGGTGGCTAAATGAAATGCCCCATCCAGCCTCCAGCCAAGACGGCCTTCTGCTAGTAACTAGCTTGCTTGCGGCAACAGGTATTAGCCAGRCCAGATGGCCATGGCTATTGCGCTTTTCTTTATTGCCACTGCCTCTTTTAATAACTCAAATAACTGCCAAACCCTGGACACCTAATCCGCTGGTGGGCGCAAACCAAGCTGCATATCTACTTGGCTTATTGCTAATAATTGCCATTACTTGGTGTTGGCAACGGGCTGCGCCATTAGCGGTTTTGAGTGCTATTTTAGCATTGCTAATGGTGTGGCAAACTTCTTCTCGAGCGGCCCTATTGAGCTCGGTTTTAGCACTTGCTTTTGTTTATTTACGCGAAAGAGCTAAAGAAGCTAGTTTGCTGCCAAATCTATTTATTTTAGTTGCTTTAGCGATAGCGGGCTTAGCTGGAAAACAACTATTACGTCCATCGAGTACTGGCATTCCTGGATTGAATCCAAGTTCAGATATGGGTCGCCTAGCCATAGGCCAGTGTTACTTCAACCTACCCTTTTCAGGAAACAATCGCTTGCTACATGGGGTTGGATTTGAACGACCAAAAGAGTTTTGTCATCAAATAATTAACGGTGGCATCGCCGACCATGCCCACAACCTCTACCTGCAACTCTGGGCAAATGCAGGCCTTTTGGGGTTGATTGGCCTTGGCCTACTAATAACATTGTTATTGAATAGTTGGCGCCAATCAGAAGGCTTGCTTGAACCTCTACCAAGGCGTGTTGGTCAAGCTGCCCTTGCATATACATTGCTCCAGAGTTTTTTTGATGTGTCCCTCATCCACTGGCCCATCACCCAAGTTTTTACAGGAATATTGCTAGCAATCCCCCTTAGCGTTAACGGCTCAGTTACTRCGCCGGATCGGWGCTAAACGCGGATCCAGAATTTTTGGGCCCATGCCAGGAAATTTCACGGCAATTGAGATCTTTTCGCCACTACCAAATAGATGGGTAACTCTGCCTTCCCCAAACACATCATGCTGTAATTGATCACCAACCGCCCAAACTTGGGCAGCATTTCTATTC
>NZ_PXVC01000203.1 GCF_003011125.1 Synechococcus lacustris str. Tous
GATTCTGTTAGTTATGGTTCAGGATTCTGTTAGTTATGGTTCAGCTCCTAAAAATGGTGGTACCTGGCGGGAAGCACTTTTAGCTGAACTTTCCTCTGAACTTGATCTTAGCCGCATCCATTTTGTCGGCCGCATCCCGCATAATGTGTTGCATAAAGTGTTTCAAGTGTGCGCCTGTCATGTATATCTTACTTATCCATTTGTGCTTAGCTGGAGTATGCTAGAGGCGATGAGTTGTGGGGCTTTAGTAGTAGCTTCTGCAACGCCGCCTGTGCAGGAAGTGATCATTAATGGCAAGAATGGTTTGCTTGTTGATTTTTTTGATTCTCAAGCATTGGCGAATCAGATCGCAGCTGTTTTAACTGAGCCCACTGCTTATAAGCACCTAGCTCAGGCTGCTCGTGAGCATGTGCAAGCTACCTATGATCTCAACAACATTTGTTTGCCAAAGCAATTGAAACTTGTGCATCAACTAACCACGAAAGTTGCGAGCTGATTTTTACTTAATAACTTTAACCCTCTTAGCTCGAATAGATGTTTATCAAGTGGATTTACCTGTGCCACGGGGACCAAACAAGCAGAAGCCCTGGGCTGGAGGCTGCAAAAAACGCGTTACAACCGCCATTTATGCAGCCAAAATGGAGTTCATGCCGCCAATTTAGCAAGAAACTTGCGGTTTTACCCTGATGGTTTTTTTACAATTTCACACCAAATAAATGGCCGGCCGCTGAGGTGAGCCCCATGGCAACGGCGCCCCAGATCACCATCCGCAGGGCGCCTCTACGCACAGATGCCCCACCTGCCGCTGCGGCCATGCCACCAAATATCAAAAGGCTGCCAAGCGAAAGCAACACCGTGAAGGGCACCACCTTGCTTGCTGGAGCTAGCAATATCGCCAGCAAGGGCACCAGTGCACCCAAGCCAAAGGCCACAGCTGATGCAAAAGCTGCCTGCAAAGGCCTTGCCCTAAGGGTTTCGCTAATACCTAATTCATCGCGGGCATGGGCTTCTAGTGCCCCTTGAAGGCTTAGTTGTTCAGCTACAGCCCTGGCGAGGCTGGCCTCTAAACCCCGGGATCTGTAAATCGAGCTGAGTTCCTCTAATTCACCCTCTGGATCAGATATCAATTCCGCCGCTTCCTTAGCTAGATCTGCTTTTTCTGTATCCGCCTGGCTTTGCACCGACACAT
>NZ_PXVC01000204.1 GCF_003011125.1 Synechococcus lacustris str. Tous
GTGCACCACTGTGCACCACTGCGTCTCAGGGTACCGCCACACAAGAAATCCTTATGTGGACTGGTTTTATAACAAGAATAAGACCCAACAATCCAGTACCAAAGCCGAAACTGGAGAAATCGGGCGGTTTTTCAAGATTTCATAGATTTACAGATAATGCCCCCACCTGTGCCATGCTGGTGAGCATAAGGCACTGCAATCCCATTCAGGACCATACCCAGCAACCTTTTATTGCCCCTCAAAAGTGCTCCAACCCGTGAAGAAACCCCCTGCTCTGCGTAAAAATAATAGTGCTATTCAGGTTAGGGTTCGCCTTGATGGGCAAGACCGCTTTGTCAATCGCATCGGCAGGTGGGATGACCCCATCGCCCACGCCAAAGCATCCGCCATCGCCGCTCAAATCTGGTGTGACTACCAAGAGGGCATTTTGGATGCCTCCTTGCTCTCCTACCAACCAGCAGTCAAAGATAAGGAGGTGGGGTTGCTGGATGCACTCAAACAGAAGGCAGAGCAAAACCGCCAATCCAGCAGCATTCACTCCTACAGGGTGCTCCAGAGTTACGGCAGACCCCTCAAACGCCGCAGTGATGTAGAAGCATTTATCAAATGGATGCAGCAGGTCAGGGGTTTATCCAACCGCACTATCAGTAGCATTTTGATGCACTGCCGTCAGTGCTCTGGAAATAACCGCCACCTCTTCTCCCATACACTCAAACTCACCAAAAGGTCAGTGCAAAGCGATGTGCTCTCCACTGCTGATATTCAAGCAGTACTGGGTGACCTCAAGGTAGAAGAGGAATGGTATTACCCACTCTTCCTGCTATGGATGAGCACGGGAATGAGAAATGCAGAAGTCARGGGATTGACTTGGGATTGTATCCACTGGGTAGAGGGTGAGATATTGATTTACAAGACCCTCAAGCGTGATGGTTATTCCTCCAGAAATCATATTTGGGGCACAACCAAAACAGGTAAGCAACGGGTAGTTCCCTTGACTTCCTTGCTTGCAACCACCCTCAAGGAGCACAAGCAGCAGATGCAGCAGTTGGGTCTCTATGACCCTTACGGGTTGGTGTTTCTCACCCCCAGCACCCACAGCAATGTCTATGACCACCTGCTTGCAAGAGTGTGGTGTAGGTCGCTGAAACGCTGCGGTCTACAACCACGCCGCCTTTACGC
>NZ_PXVC01000205.1 GCF_003011125.1 Synechococcus lacustris str. Tous
TATTGAACTTGAAGATGTTGATAAATTGAGTTCTGCCGCAGATTGTCATCTCTTTGATTGTAAAGAAGAAAGAGACAAATACTTTAATGCTCTAACAACTCCAGAAGTTTATAACTTTGCTATGAATTTGTCACATTATCAACCAATTAATGTTGAAACAAGATCATACCTTTTTAATCCTAATATTTTTTCTTTAATTGCATGAAATATACCTCCACAAGTCTTTATCGTTATGCTGGCGGTAAAAATAAAATGAAAGATGAGATCATTGAGATTATAGATGAGATTCATCCAAATCTTACTTATATGATGTCACCTTTCATGGGTGGAGGTTGTATTGAACTTTTATTAGCATCCAGAGGTGTAAAGATTCAAGCATATGATTTGTTTCAACCTCTTGCTGACTTTTGGGAACTTCTAACAACAGAAGGTGGAAAAAGAATTGGTGAAGAAGTAGCAAAGCATTATCCTCTTAAAGATAGAGAACATTATAAATCCTTTCTACCACTATTAGAGAGTGATGATAAGTTCACAAGAGCATGGTCTTTTTATATTTGTATTAAAGGTGCATTTAGTGGAGATCTTGGTCACACATCAGAATCATCACGAAAGAATCTAAGTCTTGCTGGTATCTATAAATTGATTGGATTTCATAACCCAAACTTCTCATTCTCCTTTGGTAATTGCTTTGAAACAATACCAAAGCACCAAAATGATTTTTTATACTTAGATCCACCATACTATAAAACAACATCATACTATTATGGTATTGATGGAAGTACTCATGAAGGATTTGATCATGATAAACTTGCTGATATCTTGAAGCAACACAAAGGTGGGTTTGTGATGTCTTATGACAACACAGATTATCTCAAAGAATTATACAAAGATTGGACTGAATTTCGTTATCTTGAATTTGATTATCAGATGGCAGGTGATGCAAGTTGCAGAGGTAAAAAAACAGAACTTATTATCATCAAACAACCAAAAGTTAAAGTTGAATCTAATGTAAATGTACTGGAAACTTTATTATACTGAGGACACTTCAAGAACTGACACACAAACTATCTCAGGAGATCTCAAAAGACCTTATAATTCTTTTGTAAGAAACCTTTGGGGGGACGTGTAAAGTGTCCCTATAATATGAAGAACACACACTAAC
>NZ_PXVC01000206.1 GCF_003011125.1 Synechococcus lacustris str. Tous
AGATTGGGCAGAGTTATTCTTAAAGATGGTGATGTGCTCTTACTACAGGGCCCCAAAGATGCAATCCGGGGCCTGCAAGCAAATAACGATCTTGTTGTTTTAGAACAGCTTGAAAATGATCTACCCACAGTTAGTAGAAAACGTTTAGCGCTGAGCATCTCCGCTTTAGTTATTTTGCTACCAGCTTTTAATTTAATGCCCTTGGTGGCTTCAGTTTTATTTGGAACTGTTGCTATGGTTGCAAGTGGCTGCCTTAGACCCGGTGAATTACAACGGGCCATTCGCCTCGACGTAATTTTGCTACTGGGCTCTTTAGCAAGTTTTAGTGTGGCCTTAGAAAAAACTGGCCTTGCCGCTGCCACCGCTAAAGCACTATTGGCTGGTTTGCAAAACTGGCCTATTTATTGGGCGCTATTAGCAGTATTTCTATTCACCACATTGCTTACGGAGGTGATGAGTAATGCAGCTACGGTTGCAATGTTGATACCAATCGCAGGCCAATTAGCCCTTGGCCTGGGCGAACCGCCAATGGCCTTTATTTATGCAGTTCTATTTGGTGCAAGCCAGAGCTTTTTAAGCCCAGTTGGATACCAAACCAATTTAATGGTATTCGGCCCTGGTCGCTACCAGTTCTTGGATATTGCACGCTATGGAATACCTTTAACAGCTGCAATGACCATTGCTATTCCATTTTTTATTTGCATTTATTTTAAAATTTAGTACCACGATATATCAAATAAAATACATTGATCTACATTCAAGATATTGATCGCGCTGATCCGCAAGTTGCTGCAGCGTCATTGATTCCAAAAAATCCTCCCTTCTGCGATCTAAGTTTGCTTGCAAACCAGCAACTGCCCTATGTTCAGGGGTATTGCTTGTGGGGCTATTAGTGCTAATGATATCCCCTTCCAAGCAATTAATCACTTCAGCCAAAGCAATCTCAGAGGGTGAACGATTCAACTGATACCCCCCCCTAGGGCCACGGATGCTGCGTAAAATCCCAGCTTTGCGCAGGCTAATCATCATTTGCTCAAGGTAGCGATCAGGAATATTCTGCTGGCTGGCAATCTGGGATACCTGAAGAATTCCAGAGGAGGGGAACACCGCAACTAGTTCCAACAACGCAACTAGACCATATTCAGTTTTAGCATTGAATCCC
>NZ_PXVC01000207.1 GCF_003011125.1 Synechococcus lacustris str. Tous
ACCATGAACTCGCTGGCAGTTAAGGCGGGCGTGGCGGCGACAACGATCTGCCACCTAGCGAGAAACGATGACAAGGGGGGGCATCAGCACTTTCCTTGGATCTAGCAGGGAAGATCTTGACGGTGCTGGATTGTGGGATTGAAGATCTATTGGAGACAGCCGACAATAACTAGTATAACAACTTTTGACATTTGGCCATATTCAAGCTAATCTAAAAAAAGCTACCTCTGCAAAATGGTTACAACTTACAACGCACTTGTGACCGCAAAGTGCTACGAAAATTTTTTCGATAGTTTAATTGGAGACAATAAAACATTAAAAAAAATAAACTGGCAATACGACTCTGAATTAGCCTGCTTTATTTTCCAAGGAGGATCAACATTTTTGAGTGAAATAAACGAAGCCAAATGGAAATCGACAGGACTTCGATCATTCTTGCTGACAATAGATATGTATGGTCAAGCAAGTCTCTCTGGGAATCTCAAGCTTGCCGAATACGCAGGAACCAATATTGAGCACACTTCTGGATACTCTGTTCCCGCCAATGCACTTGAATCCATTAAGAATAGTCCTGCGGCAGCAATTATTAAAAAGCTTGATGAAATTGCAGATGAAGCAGAAGTGGTCGATGGCGATTCTGATGAAGTTTTCGGGAAGAGATATGTGACGAGTGCCTCGATACTCAACCCTCGCGAAATTCCTCTTGCAGATAAGCTTTATGAATTAGAATCAGTTTTCCAAGAACTCGGAGTGGATTACGCTATTGCCTGCCCTGGCAATTTCTTTGATGGTGAATACGAAGATGCACACTATGARATAGGGCCTTTTGCATATGCTCAGGTCTGGATTGGCCCTTACGCTTTTGTTTACATATCTGAAAATGAAGTAGACATCAATGAACTGACACCTCCTCCTGCTCCTAGCCCCGACCATCAACGTCTAGCTGGTCAAGCTTTACTTGATAAAGTTGAAGAGCTGGGAGATGATATTCCCAAGCCCGACTTGGTTCGGGCATGTGGCTACGTATCAATAAAGAGGAGCGGGGAAGAGAGTTTGCGGTTCACTGATTTTTATCAAGCCGTTTTAGATGCCAAAGGGCTTTCGCTTGGAGATGGGGAAAAATCCTCAGAAGAGGGAAGACTCATATCCAATGCATTTGACTCCATCTCCACATGGCCGCCATGGATTTCCAGGGCAAGGCCGCTGACGAAGGTCAATGGTCCCCTACTGCTGGCATCGTCTGACTGTTGAGAGGCGAGGCACTTTCAAGGGGAATCCAGGCTCGACTCAAAGGTATAACAGTTTTAAGCTACTCTTGGCACCTTAAATTGCTTTTCACTTTTCAGGTGTATTCGTAGAGAAGGTACGGCGGAAATGTCGATATCCTTCATGGCAATAGGGTACGAATGGAGTTGAACACGAAATCCTGAACCTTTTATTCTACGCTCACGAGTGCATTCAATTCTTGCATACTCGGTCGAAGCACCATTCTTTAAGTGACCAATAATCTCAATGAAACGAGCGTAGAAGTGTATTGTGCTTTCATTGACAAGTTGTCCTGCCGCAAGGTTAAATACTTGCATCTCTAGCTCGTCTAATGCTACCCAGGCTAAGAACTTTGACTTGTTTGGATTTCCATAGCTTGCTAAATGATCAGGTCGCGTTCTTGATATGGATGACGGGCGACTCCATGACTGCGCCTCGGTTGGCCTCTTTGTAAG
>NZ_PXVC01000208.1 GCF_003011125.1 Synechococcus lacustris str. Tous
GGCTCACTTTCGGCCTTATTGCGCGCCGATGGGGTTGATATAACAGCAGTGGATCCGCTCTATGCCTTAAGCAATAAAGAACTAAAGCAACGAGCACTGGCCGATCTGGATGCAGCAATGGAAACCCTTTCAACCAGCCAAGACATTCGCCCGGAATTCAACCTGAATAGCTGCCGCCAGGAGCACTTGCAGGCTCTTGATGCATTCTTGATCGACCGAAATACAAATCCAGATAGCTACATAGCTGCAAAGCTGCCGCAGCTGCCCTTTAACGATCAGATTTTTGATCTAGTGCTCTGCGGCCACTTGCTGTTCAGCTACTCGCCCCAATCCACTGGAGGCCTAATGAAGGAACCCGGCCTGGATCTTGCCTGGCATCGCAAGGCGCTATTCGAGCTTCAGCGCATCAGCCGCGGCAGTATCCGCCTCTACCCAGCCCACACGATTCAGCGCCAAGCCAGCCGCCATGAATATGCCCATGCACTACTGGCCGAACTGCCCGCCGATTGGAAGGGAGATTTTTATGCCTCGGCCTACGACCAAGGTCACGATGGCTGCACCGATGGGCTGGTGCTGCATCGCCCCAGCCATTAACGAGCCGGTTTATTTGGCGATCCACCATTGCAAAAATTAGCTGCAAGAGACAGGCGATCTCCACCTTTAATGCGCGGGCTATTGCGATCTAACCAAGCCAAGCCGCCGTCGTAACACTTATTCCACCTTGAAGCCTGGCCAGCAATGGGGCCAAGCGACAAAGCAATAGATACCGAGCTTGCTGTTGCCACCAGTGCCAGTAATGGGAAAAGATGAGCGTTGATCATTTCTCGAACGCTGAGCTTTTGCCCTTCGTGATCAGCCATGGGAGCTCCTGCAAGAAAGTTGCTAGTTGCGCACGATTCTCATCCATTTTTCTTGTAGCCACTGCATCAGCAATAAATATTATGGCTGCTGATAACAACATTAATAGAAAACATCACCTGAGGAGAAAACCCTCTCGGTTTTATTACTTACACCGCTCAAATAGATTAATAAATTATAAGAAACATAAAACCTTCCCAAAGGTGTAATTCTTTTTGGCAAGGGAAGACTGCTTGCCTTAAGAGCAACTCGCGGAACTGCTGGGGATTCAAGCCGGCATTTTCCATTGCTCAAGAT
>NZ_PXVC01000209.1 GCF_003011125.1 Synechococcus lacustris str. Tous
GGTTTGACGATCCCAACTGCTGATGGTGATCTGCTTCATTACTCAGCAGTGGCATCAGAACCATTGGAATCCACGTCAAAGGCACCTGCTGCAGAGGTTGCTGCTAGTTGCTGCCTCAGAAGAGCAGCAGCACTGGCAGGTCTAGGGTTGGAGTTATGGTGGTAAATGCCAGCAAAGGATTAAGAAAACTACCTAGTGCGCTGCAATAAAACGCTGAAAACAATTGCCATTACTGGTTTATGCAATATTTTCAATAACCTGACGAAATGCTTAAAAACGAATAGATTATAAAGAGATATAGATGCCACAGGCGTTCTGCCTCCTGGTACGCGCCGTTTGACTGCCGTTTCTTGAGGGTTTGGGTTTTATGGCATTTGCAAAACCCAATACAACTCTGAGCCCGCTGCTGAACCAGTGGAAAAATCTGTTGCAGCAATGGGCAAAGGGTGGTTCTTTAGCAACTGCTGCGCAAGAAGCACTGCTGCTGAGTGGCATTCCAGAAGGGTTGCAAATACTGATCAGTGAATGGGAGGCAGCTAATYTCAAGAGTTTGCCTGAAGTTGAACTGCTATCAGCTGTAGATATCAGTGGCGCAATGGGCGCTTATGCAATCAGCACTGGCAAGATTTATYTAAATGAAAACTGGCTATATGGTGCAAGAAATGCAGATGTTTTTGCTGTGCTCACGGAGGAGCTGGGGCATCACTTAGATGGGCTATTAAATGCAGTAGATACTCCTGGGGATGAAGGTGCCTTATTTGCAGCGCTGTTAACAAGTAATTTTAATGTTAGCGATAGTAAAAAAGAGTCACTACAGGCAAAAGCTGATCATGGCATTGCAATCCTATTTGGCAGTGAGGTTGCAGTGGAGCAAGCAGACCTGCCCCAGATTTCCGTTGTTGCAACCGCAAACGGAAAAGAAACTGATGGCAGCCCGGTTGTATTTACATTTAATCGCACAGGATCAACAGCTGCAGCACTGAGCATTAATTATCAGYTATTTGGAACAGCAMAAGCAGGTAGTGATTACACMGGWAATACAAGCGGCAGTGTTTCTTTTGCAGCAGGCAGTGCTAYTGCAATACTTTTATTACCTGCATTAGCTGATGGGGCATTGATTGATCCTGGTGAAAT
>NZ_PXVC01000021.1 GCF_003011125.1 Synechococcus lacustris str. Tous
ATCCTATACAGGTCCATCAGCCTATATTTCTACCTACAATGATAAAATATCTGGAAGTACTAAAGACGGCATTTACAGCAGCATAGTAAAAGTTGGTGGCAATGCATTACCTGGCACCTATGCAATTTCAAACCTCTCAATAGAAGACAGCATTGGCAACCGTATCTATAAATCTGGCACAGATCTTGATAAGTATCTAGTTTCTATTGGTATTGATAAGGCATCCCTTACGTTTGAAGTAGTTGGAACAGCACCTGTAACTAGTGACTCGGCTGAACCGAAACTTATAAGTGTAAAGCTAGAATCTGTTCCTAAATTTGATTACTCCTCTATTCCTCAAATTGTAGCTGGTAGCACGATTACTATTGAACTAGATTTTAATGACATCTCTGGAATAGGTTATCAGCAAAATATAGATAGTGTTGATTCACTTGAGGATAATGCTGGATTTATTTTTATTGCGAATCCCAATTATTCTCAATTAATAGCTGGAGCAGGAATGTATAGTTTCACTAGAGCAGATATYATTAWGGGAACCGATAAAAATGGTACATTAMGTAAAACTATTAAACTGAATGACAATGCYCCACTGGGGCAGTGGTTTATACATAGCCTTGGGATATATGATAAAAGTGGTAATTCCCTTAATACTGGGTTTGGTAACACCGTTCCCGCCAGTGAAATAGTAAAATTTGCTGCWAAACTTGGAGTAWCACCTGAAASYACTTCYTTTAAYGTAATCAATAAYAACCCMAAYYCTRTYATTGATAATGAAYCACCTAMKATTACCGCTATTAGATTTAGTTCWAAAGAGATTSMAATTGGTGCAACWGGAGGTGAGATAACACTTGAATTAGATTTTAGTGATATCTCCGGAATAAGTTTTCAGCAAARTATAGAAGGTGTTGATTCACCGGATGACTACGCAGGCWCTATTTCACTAGCAAATTCCAATTATACTTCAATGAATGGAATTCAAAACTATTATTCGTTTAYTAGAGCAGATATTATTAAGGGAACGGATAAAAATGGAACACTTCGTAAAACCATTACACTAACTGAAAATGCAATTCCAGGAAAGTGGTATATACAAAATCTTTGGATGAACGATAAAAGTGGTAATTCCCTTAATGCATATTTTAATACCAGTACTGGTGCAACCCCAAGCGCCAGTGAAGTTGCAAARTTTGCCGCTAAACTTGGAGTAMCASCTGAAAGYACTTCCTTYAAYGTAATCAATAAYAACCCARWCTCTGYYATTGATAATGAACCMCCTAMKATTACYGCWATTAGATTTAGTTCTAAAGAGATTGCAATTGGTGCAACTGGAGGTGATATAACAGTTGAAATAGATTTTAATGATCTCTCAGGGATTATTTTCGGGCAAAGTGCGGATGACATCGACTCCCCAGATGCTAATCTTGCTTATTATAGTATTGCCAATCTAAATCAATCCGGACAGTCAATTAATAACGGTGGTTACCTAACTAGAGCGGATATAGTTAAAGGATCGGATAAAAATGGAACATTTCGYAAARCYATTAMACTAAMTGAAAATGCAATGCCAGGAAAGTGGTAYATACARAATYTATGGATGAATGATAAAAGTGGTAATTCTCTTATGSTAAACATTAATACCAGTATAGGTAGCACTCCAAGCGCCAATGAAWTGGCAAAATTTGCYGCTAAAMTWGGWGTAACAKCTGAAAGTAYTTCYTTTAACGTAATCAACAATAACCCCAGCTATATTATTGATAATGTACCGCCTAAGATTAGTGCGATTCGCATCTTTTCAGAATCTACTTCTACTCCCACCTATACCCTTGCCCCATCAGCAACAACTATCAATGAAGGTGCAGTTCTTACAAGTTCTGTTACTACAACTAATGTTGCAACCGGCACCAAGTTTTATTACGCCTTAACCGGCACTGGAATTACAACTGCTGATTTTTCTGCTGGTGCTCTTACTGGAGAAGGCATAACAGATGCCACTGGTAAATTTGCCTTTACATATACGCTTGCAAATGATCTAACAACAGAAGGAACAGAAACTCTATCCATAAAACTTTATTCTGATTCATCCCGTTCAACACAAGTCGGGTTAACTGCATCAGTGAGTATTGCCGACACCTCAATAAGTACTAAAATTAAAGAAGTTCAATCACTTTCGTCTTCTACAATACCAATTCATTATCAACGCAACAAGGAATTAACTGTTCCGATTAATTACAGCACCAGTGACGGTTCATCCACCACTGGTTTGAGTTTTAAGGTGCACTTTAATTCCGCTCTATTATCATTCAATTCAACTACTGGTATAACCAATAAAACACAGGCAGATCTTTTCCAAATTGGTGCTACTCAACAAGACACTGCAAATACCGATAATGATGCCACAACAGATTCATTTATACCAATTAATATCGCATCATTTACAGGAAAATTCCCAACTGCCGGAGTGCCAGTAAAACTCGCAGATTTAATATTTAAWTCACTTGATAAACCAATTGATCCAATTACAGGTCTTAAAGATACCTCTATCAATTTCACCGAAWCAGAAGCAGCATCTGGTTATGGATTTACTGCAACCTCAGCATCATTGAAACCATTTTCWTTCTCACTTGATGTTGATGGTGATGGCAAGGTAACAGCATTAGGTGATGGATTAATGGTTATMCGCAAACTATTTGGTGCTGCTTTTGCTGGTGATGCTTTAATTAAYAAGGCAATATCMCCTGATTCACCTTATTTAAAYGGTAWTGCATATAACACCTTAACTACTCAACAGAAGGCAGATGTTGCCGCTCAAGTACATGCAAATATTCAAAGTAGTATTGATAGCAAATTATTAGATGTWGATAARGATGGTAAAACCACTGCCCTTGGKGATGGTTTGATGGTAATACGCCATCTATTYGGTGCTGCKTTTGCAGGTGCAGCACTCACRAATAAAGCAATCAGTCCTGATTCACCATACTTTGGTCCTCCCGCAAACTTTGCTGCCGTTGCCGCAAATATTGATGCSATGCGTCCTGTTTAGATAGATCCAAACAACATCTGGGAAYAMACAAACCAGCTTGGATTAGTTGGTGCTGCTGTTGTAGTAACAGGTCGTTTAACGATCCCAACTGCTGATGGTGATCTGCTCCATTACTCCGCAGTGGCATCAGAACCACTGGAATCGGCATCAAAGGCACCCGCTGCTGAAGTTGCTGCTAGTTGCTGTTTGAGACGGGCAGCAGCACTGGCAGGTCTTGGGTTGGAGTTATGGGGGTGAACTGCAGTAATGGATTAATAAAACTACCTAGTGCGCTGCAATAAAACGCTGAAACACTTTGCCATTACTGATTTATGCAATATCCGCATAAACCTGACGAAATACTTAAAAAGGAATACAATATAAAGAGATACAGATGCTAAAAGCGTTCTGTCTCCAGGTACGCGCTGCTTCTCTGCCGTTTCATGAGGGTTTGGGTTTTATGGCATTTAGAAAACCCAATACAATTCTGAGCCCGCTGCTGAACCAGTGGAAAAGTTTGTTGCAGCAATGGGCAAAGGGTGGTTCATTAGTAACTGCTGCGCAAGAAGCACTGCTGCTGAGTGGTATTCCAGAAGGGTTGCAAATACTGATAGATGAATGGGCAGCAGCTGATTTCAATAGCTTGCCAGAARTTGAACTGCTTTCTGCTGCAGATATCAGTGGCGCAATGGGCGCTTAYGCAATCAGCACTGGCAAGATTTATYTAAATGAAAMCTGGCTATAWGGTGCAAGAAAWGMAGATGTATTTGCTGTACTCACAGAAGAACTGGGGCATCATCTAGATGGATTATTCAATGCAGTAGATACTCCTGGGGATGAAGGCTACGTCTTTGCCGAGGAAATAAAGGGGCGTACCAAATCAAGAGAATTGGAAAAGGTCGAAGCCAAAAACGACCATCACACAATAGTAAACAAGAACGGAGTTACAATTGAAGCTGAAGCAAGTAATCTTAAATTATTTTATAGAATTAGTGGTAAGAATCTTTCAGAAATTACTGCAGTAAAATTCGATAAGCAAGGCAATATATTCGTACTGGGGCTGTTCAGTGCCAGCGCCGTTTTCGGAGACTTTGCGATTAATTCCAATGGCGCCAAAGATCTATTTGTATCAAGTACAAATTCATTCGGAGAATGGGATTCAGCTATAAACTATGGCACAGAAAAAAACGAAATAGTTTACTTTTTAGAAGTCGCTGACAATAAAGCCTTTGTTTCCTATCAGACTTCTCCCAGCAGAATGGGAACAATCCTGATGTTTTCACCTGAAGGAAAACCTTCCAACGTAGCAGAGTTTAGAATAGATGACTACAGTAAATCACTGGTAAAAGCCATTGACATAAATAATATCTTATTCAGCGGCAAAGCATTCGGTGCGTATGGAAGCACGATTACAATAGGAACGCAACAAGCTTCAATCAAAGACCGTGTCGCTTGCTATGTTGTGAGCAAGCCTCTGTCGGGCAACGACGCCACATGGATTAAGACATTTAATTCCCCCTATGACACGTTAGTTCAAGCAATTGATACTAATTCAGCTGGCGATATAATCGTATCCGGTTATTTTAACAGGAGCATTAGCTCAGACGGCCTGACTGGTAGTGGTGGATATGGTGTCAATATATTTGTTGCAAGCCTCGCAAAGGATGGGACATTAAAATGGCTAAAAACAGCCGGTGGCAATTCTAACACAAGTATTTCGGCTATAAAATTGCTCAACGACGGTAGCTGCTACGTAACGGGAAGTTTTAGTGGTAATGCAGGATTTGGATCCTTGACGCTAAGTGAAAAGTCTGGGAGTAGTTCGGATATATACATTGCGAAAATCTCAAAAAATGGTAATTTTGAGTGGGCTAGATCCTTTGGAGGAGATGGAAATGATGGTGGCACAGTAGTAAAGACTACAGGGAAAGGTGATGTTATTTTTGGAGGTATTTACCACAATACAATTGACTTTGGGAAGTCCGTCAAGCAAAGCCTTGGAGGATCCGACGTGTTCATAGCATCCCTGTCGCAGGATGGTGAAATAAATTGGGCTACCAGCGCAGGAGGGAAAAATGCTGACTACTTAAACGATATAACAATAGATGATCAAACCGGAAATATTAGAGCTTCTGGAACATTCTCAGGGGGGATATTTTTTGGATCCAACGAAATATTGTCAGCAAGTAGCGTTGATATCTTTGTGGGTACCATGGACAATAAAGGTGAGTGGGCAGCAGCAGCAGATCGTCCCAAGATTCTTCTTAACCGCTATGAGATTATTGAAAATAGTTCACTAGTCAACCCAGTCGCAGAGATTAGCCTTTCAAATAATGAAGGATCAGGAACCTATACATATTTCCTTTGGGATGGAGATGGCCAAAATGACAACGCAAGCTTCAGGATCGAGGGTACTAAATTGTATCTAAAAGATGCACCCGACTATGAAAGTCAGAGCACCTACAATGTCAGAATAGCTGGATTTGGCAAAGACGAATCAGAAATAGAAAATTTTATTCAGTTACAGATTATAGATCAACCGGAGCCTCCGGATTCAATATCCTTGTCAAATCTTATAGTTCTTGAGAACACTGCCATTGGCTCATCAGTAGCAACAATTAGATCCCATGATCAAGATAAGGGAGATTCAGCAATATACTCATTGGCTCCAAGTAATAATCAAAATAACAACAGCAAGTTTTCAATAAAAGATAATGCGCTTTTACTTGAGCAACCACTCGATTACGAGACTCAAAAAACTTGCTCCGTTGATATTATTGCAGAAGACAGTCAAGGCCTCAGACTAAGTCAAAAGATAACACTCAATGTCCTTGATGTAATTGGTGACACGCCGCCGAAAGAAAGCTATATATTAAAGGCAAGTCAAACTCTAAGTGCCAATAATATTGCGGCATACTTGCTCTCAAATGATATAGACACTAATGATCACCATAATTTTACTTTAGTAAACGGCAAAGGAGATGAAAGTAATAAACTTTTCAAGATAAGTGGCAATAACTTGCTTTTTTTAGGTCAAGCTGAGGTATTTGATCTCGAAATTTATAGCATTCGGCTGCAAACAGTCGATTATTACGGCAATACAATCGAGCAGATCGTAATGTTGGGGAAAGAGCCCCGTGGCGCTAACAAAGAGATCAGCTTAAAACAATTCCATGAAATAAATAGCAGTAAAGACAGCAAACCTGAAGGTGCAAGTGTAGATATCAATTATGGTCTTAAAGAGTTAGATCAAGAACTGCAAATAGAAGGCACAGTAACGGCTAGTGGTAGCAAAACTTTTGATGGCAAAAGTATTCAGCTTCTAGAATTTAAAGGGGAAGGTAATGCAAAGACTCGTGTTGCCTCACCTGAGTTTGAGTTGCAAAACGAACAGCACTTATCAATTAGATTTAATTCCTACCAAGGACAAACTAATCCCGAGAATCAGGAGTCATACTACTATGACCCAGACCGTAGTCCTAAACGATATCTCGAGTATAGATTTATCGCCAATGCAGTAGCTTCAACTCACCTCCAACTCATCGATGTCAATACTGGCCAAGTTGTTTATATTCTCAATTTGGATTCATCTATAAATGATAGATCACTTAAAGTAGATCTTGCAACCCCTTATGCAGGCAAATTTCGCTTGGAGGCCGAAGCGTCTAGCAAAGCCTCTATTGATTATGCGAACCTAGTGGGAAGTTACTGGGATAAAGGCTATGTATTAAAGGGCAAGGCAAGTGCTTCGGCGCTTTTGGGAATTGAAGGTTTAAATATTTCCACTTTACTTGCTGACGTCAACAACGGGCAAGCAGCGTTCTCCATCAAAGGATCTCCTGCTAATGGTCAAACGCTTACGGCAATAGAAGTAACCAAGGATACGGATGGAGACCCTACCAAAATTGACTATCAGTGGCAATCATCAACTGATGGCACCACTTGGAGCAACATTGGTGCCAATGCCGCCATCTATACCATCACTAATGCAGAACAAGCAAAACAAATCCGTGTTCAGGTTTTTTATACCGATGCCCAAAACTTCCAAGAATTCCTCACTGTTGCGGCTGTAACTGTTAGCGCCGTTGCTCCCACCTATACCCTCACCCCATCATCATCAACCATTAATGAAGGTGCAGTTCTTACAAGTACCGTTACTACTACTAATGTTACAACAAGCACCAAGTTTTATTACKCCTTAAGYGGMACTGGAATCACTGCTGCTGATTTCTCTGCAGGTGCTCTTACAGGAGAAGGCATAACAGATGCYRCTGGTAARTTTACCTTTACCCATACTYTTRCAAATGATCTAWYAACAGAAGGTGCTGAAACATTATCTATAAAACTATATTCTGATACTGCCCGCACAGTTCAAGTTGGATCAACTGCAACAGTGAGTGTTGTTGATTCTTCAACTACTCCTGCTCCCACTTATACCCTCACCCCATCAGCAACAACTATCAATGAAGGTGCAGTTCTTACTAGTACTGTTAATACAACTAATGTTGCAACTGGCACCAAACTTTATTACGCCTTAAGCGGCACTGGAATTACAACTGCTGATTTTTCTGCTGGTGCTCTTACTGGAGAAGGCATAACAGATGCCACTGGTAAATTTGCCTTTACACATACGCTTGCAAATGATCTAACAACAGAAGGTGMTGAAAGCTTAGCAATTAAACTATTTCCTGATGAAGCAAGATCAACTCAAGTTGGTGAAACTGCAACCGTGTCAATTGTTGATACATCAATTAAGTCTAAATCATTTAACCTTGATGTTGATGGCGATGGCAAAATAACCGCYCTTGGTGATGGTTTAATGGTAATYAGAAARTTATTTGGTGCTGCTTTTGCWGGWGATGCMYTAACAAATAAAGCAATGTCTCCMACYTCAACACGTACCAGTGCTGAAATTCATCAATTTATTCAGCAAGGTATAACAACTGGTTTACTTGATGTTGATAAAGATGGTAAAACCACTGCCCTTGGTGATGGTTTGATGGTAATWCGGCATTTATTTGGTCCTGCCTTTGCAGGTGCAGCACTCACCAATAAAGCAATCAATCCTGATTCACCATATTTTGGTACTACCGTAAATTTTGCTGCCGTTGCCGCCAATATTGATGCCATGCGTCTTGTTTAGATAGATCTAAACATCATCTAGAAATACACAAACCCGCCTGGATTAGTTGGTGCTGCTGTTGTAGTCACTGGGCGTTTGACGATCCCCACTGCTGATGGTGATCTGCTCCACTACTCAGCAGTGGCATCAGAACCACTGGAGTCAGCATCAAAAGCACCTGCTGCTGAGGTTGCTGCGAGTTGCTGCCTCAGAAGAGCAGCAGCACTGGCGGGTCTTGGGTTGGAGTTGTGAGGCTATATAAACTAAAGATTATAAAATCTTAAGCATAAAAGCGAGGTCATGCTAAGGTTGTAAAGTTATTAATTAATCAATTAAATATATGGATTGGAGAATTACGAAATTTCCAGAATTATCAGCTGAATCAATAAAAGCTATTAGTGACTGGATTCAAAAGAACTATGAAGAGCGAGAACAAGCCCGTGACGATACATATACTTATGGACCTCAAGCAGCATTTGGGAGTACTTCTGCTGTCTATTTGTATTCAAAGGCTTTAGCCACAATTGATCGGCTAGACAAGGCATTGAATTTACTTTTAACATCAGAAACTATATTCACGCTTGACTCTAAAAATTATAGTATGGCATATAATCAATATATAGCTGAGGTTCCTAATTTAAAATCTTTCAAAAAAACTGGTTTTGGCACATCTAGCAATGACACATTATCCCTTGATAGTAAATGGGCAGATAATACGATCAGACTACTTGCTGGTGATGACACAGTATCAGTWTCAGATGGTGGGCATAGAGTTTTTGCAAACCTTGGAAGCGGTAATGATTTCTTTCAAGGGAATTCTGGAAGTGATGGTGTTTTTGGAGAAATCGGCGATGATAAGATTCTAGGAGGAGATGGTTTTGATGATTTAGATGGAGGGGGTGGAAATGATGTGATTTCTGGAGAGTTAGGATTAGATTTGATTTACGGTGGACTGGGTGATGATATTTTGTCGGGTGGTGCTGGTGATGATTTCATAGATGGCGGCGAAGGAAATGATACTGCAACTTATCAAGGTAACTTTAGTAATTATCAAATCACATTTGACAATGATCTGTTGAAGATTATTGATTTAACGTTGGATCGAGATGGGTCTGATACATTGACACGAATAGAATATATTAAATTTAATGACATAACAAAAACAGTAATACAGTTACCTGGGGCTCCACCCACCTATWCCCTCACCCCATCAGCAACAACAATCAATGAAGGTGCAGTTCTTAGAAGTACCGTTACTACTACTAATCTTGCATCAGGTACCACACTTTATTACTCACTCTCTGGAATTGGAATAACTGCGGCTGATTTCTCTGCAGGCGCCCTTACAGGGGAAGGTATAACAGATTCCACTGGTAAATTTACTTTTACACATACTCTTGCAAATGATTTAACAACAGAAAGTGCTGAAACTTTAAATATAAAACTTTATTCTGATGTTGCCCGCACTCTGCAGGTTGGMRCTACAGCATCAGTAAGTATTGTKGATWCWTCAATTAAATCAARATCATTTAACCTTGATGTTGATGGCGATGACAAAATAACCGCCCTTGGCGATGGCTTAATGGTAATTAGAAAATTATTTGGTGCTGCTTTTGCCGGTGATGCCCTAACAAATAAAGCAATGTCTCCTACCTCAACACGTACCACTACTGAAATTCATGAATTTATACAGCAAGGTATAACAACTGGTTTACTTGATGTTGATAAAGACGGAAAAACCACTGCCCTTGGTGATGGTTTGATGGTAATACGCCATCTATTTGGTGCTGCATTTGCAGGTGCCGCACTCACAAATAAAGCAATCAGTCCTGATTCTCCATATTTTGGTACTACCGTAAATTTTGCTGCCGTTGCCGCCAATATTGATGCCATGAAAGTAATACCTGCTCTGTCTGCTTGAACTAGCGATGCCTTGATCAAGGCATCGAACGCTTAGCTTTTTCAGAGCCCATAGGGCAACCACTCATTGATATACAGCTGGGATCCCACCTCTCGTTTTAGAAATGTGATCGTGGGTTGCGAGCCTGATCTCTGCTGCTACTTTTTTAATTTAAGTCTTGCGGTTGTATTGAGAGCACCAGGCGGATATAGAAAAAGCAGATCTGGCTAAGGAAGCGGCGGAATTGATATCTGATCCAGAGGCTGAATTAGAGAAACTCAGCCTTCAAGGCGCCTTAGAAGCCCATGCCCGCGATGAATTAGGCATCAGTGAAACCCTTACGGCAAGGCCGCAGCGGCCGGCCATTTATTTGGGGTGAAATTGTAAAAACCGCATCAGGAAAAACCGCGGGTTTCTTGCTAAATTGGCGCTATTAACTCCATTTTGGCTGCATAAATGGCGGTTGTAACGCGTTTTTTGCAGCCTCCAGCCCAGGGCTTCTTCTTGTTTGGTCCCCGKGGCACAGGTAAATCCACCTGGCTGGCCCAAATGTTTCCCTTSGCCCTWCGAATCGATCTGCTTGCGCCTGAGCTGCTGCGCGCCTTCCAGGCCAGGCCGGAGCGGCTGCGGGAGCGCATCGCCGCCGARCCTGAAGCGCACACAATTGTGATCGATGAAATCCAGAAGGCACCCCAGCTGCTGGATGTGGTGCCTTCGCTGTTGGAGGAACAACCGGAGCATGGCGCTGCCAGTCTGCTGGGCGGACGGTTGGCGCTGCTTTTGATCTTTMAAGGGCGCTCAAGATCGGCCTAGTGCCTTTGATTTGGCAAGCCGCTGATGTTGGTGCGCCAAATCGGCGATTTCAGTCGTTTTTTRGAGGTRATCAGCTTTTCCCAAGCAAGCCAACTCAATCTGGCCTCCCTTGCCCGCGAAGCTGAGATCCCTCAGAAACGGGCCAAACGGCAACTWGTTCAGCACCACAAATTCTTTTATTTTGATGTTGGCGTGTACCGGAGCCTGCGGCCCCGTGGCCCCCTCGATTCTGCSCAAGAAATCGAAGGWTTGGCCTTAGAAACACTWGTGGCTCAGCACCTGCGYGCCTTTTGTCAATTGCGGMGYCAAGGCGATAGCTTGAGYTTTTGGCGCACCCGCTCCGGCCTRGARGTGGATTTTGTGGTGTATGGCCCTGATCTGTTTTGGGCTATTGAGGTGAAGCGCAGTGCCCGCATCGATAAGCRTGATCTARCTGGCYTAAARGCTTTTGGMGTTGATTACCCTCAAGCGGAACGTSTATTGCTTTCTTTTGCACCAGAACCGCTTTTGATTGATGGCATCCGTTGCGAACCSCTGGAGCCCTGGCTRCGGAAATTACAGCCAAACAACCTAAATCAACCTATACATTAAATAAAAACTCCATCACATCACCTTCTGCCACCACATATTCCTTACCTTCACTGCGCAACCAACCCTTGGCCTTGGCTTCTGCAAGGGAACCTGCTTCTAGCAATTGGYCATAGCCAATTGTTTGAGCGCGGATGAAACCCCGTTCAAAATCRGTGTGGATCACCCCAGCTGCTTGCGGTGCCGTCATGCCTGCTTTGATGGTCCAAGCGCGGGTTTCTTTTTCACCTGTKGTGAAATAAGTRCGAAGGCCAAGCAGTTGATAGGTGGCGCTAATCAAACTGCGYAATCCACCTTCACTAACGCCCAAACCCTCAAGRTAATCATTGCGTTCATCTTCRCCAAGTTCAACTAGTTCCGCTTCMACTTGAGCACTTACTTTYACAGTTTGAGCAGCCTCTTTTTTTGCTAATTCTGCAACCGCATCAACAAATGGATTGCCGCCCGCCAAGTGATCTTCACTTACATTKGCMGCATAAATAATCGGCTTTGCAGTTAACAAACCAAGCGGTTTAATCATAAGATACTCCTCACTGCTTATATTTAAATTACGCGCCGCACCGCCACCATCGAGTTCCACGCCAATGCGGGCGAGTAAATCATCTTCTAACTGGGCTTCCTTACTGGTGCGCAGTTGCTTTTTTAAACGCTCTCGCCGTTTATCAATTTGGGAAATATCTGCAAGTGCTAGCTCCAAATTAATTACTTCCGCATCACGCACYGGGTCAACGGAACCRCTCACATGGATCACATCGTTGTCTTCAAAGCAACGCACCACATGAACAATCGCATCCACCTCGCGGATATTGGCCAAAAACTTATTACCTAACCCYTCCCCCTGGCTGGCCCCTGCCACTAAGCCAGCRATATCAACAAATTCCACCCTGGTGGGCACCACATCTTTTGAATTGGATAGCTGCCGCAATTGCTCAAGCCTTGGGTCTGGCACCGCCACAGTGCCCACATTGGGCTCGATMGTRCAAAACGGGAAATTGGCCGCCTGGGCTTGGGCATTGGCCACAAGGGCRTTAAAAAGGGTGGATTTGCCCACATTGGGCAGCCCYACGATTCCGGCTTTCAGCATTGATTCAATCTAGATTGGGKGAGCCGCACTCGCCACTGCTGGCAAATTCATCAAGAATGCTTGCAGATCGATGCTCAGCCATCAACAAACCCACCTCAAGCCAATCCCCGCCACCCCTACTGCGGCGTTGGTGGCCAGCAATATTGCTATTGGCGCTGCTGGGCAGCGGCAGTGGCTTTTTAGTGCTGCAGCTGCTTAAGGGCCCWAAGCGCAACATCACCCCTTACACAACCGAAGTGCGCCAGGGCAGCCTGGCTGGGATAATCACAGCCAGCGGTGAAATAGAAGCGCAGCAAAGGGTAAATGTAAGCCCTAAAAAACAGGGTCAATTATTAGAACTTTATGTTGATGAGGGTGATGTAGTTAAAGCTGGCCAACCAYTGGCCCGCATGGATCCCAGCGACATCCGCAACCGYTTAGAGGAACTACAAGCCCAAATTGATTCAGCAAAAGTTGATCTAAATCGCAGCCGTAGTGAATACGAACGCCGGCGTTCATTGTTTAGTGATGGTGCCATCAGTGGCGACGACATCAGCCGCTATAAAGCTGCCTACGAAAGCAGCCAAGCCCTTTACAATGCCGCCCGCCAACGCYTAGCGCAAAGATCGGTTGAATCTGGCGATTTAGTTGTTCGCGCTCCATTTGCAGGCACTATCACCAACCGCTACGCAGATCCCGGCTCCTACGTAACCCCCACCACCGCTGCCAGTGCAACAGCAGGAGCCACCAGCTCTTCAATTGTTGAATTGGCCTCTGGTTTACAGGTAAAYGCMAAGGTGCCTGAAAGTGATATCGGCCGCATTAAATATGGGCAAGCTGCCAGCATTCGCGTTGATGCATTTCCAGACAAACGTTTTGAAGCTAAAGTGCAACGMATCTCACCTCGCACGGAAAAAAGCAGCAACGTAACAACTGTAAAAGTTGAATTAGGTTTACTTAATCCACCACCAAATACCTTACGCATCGGCATGACTGCCGACATAGATTTTGATGCGGGCCGCCTGCCGCCAAAACCCCTGGTCCCCACAGTTGCAATCGTAACTGAAAACGGCAAACCTGGCCTGCTGGTGCCGGGGCCTGGCAACCAACCGCGCTTTCAAGAGGTAAGCCTTGGCAGTAGCAGCGGCCGCAACACTCAAATACTCAGTGGGATWAAAGCAGGCGAAAGGGTATTTATCGATCTACCACCRTGGGCAAAGAAACGCAAAGAGAATTAACTATCTAATTAATTAACCGCTAGATATGCCGCGCTAGCTGCAACRATTCGTTCACTGGCCTTGCCATCACCAAAGGGGTTGTGGGCCATGGCCATTGCTTCATAGGCAGCCTTGTTTTCAAGCAACAGGCAGGTTTCAGCTTCTATCGCTTCAGTGGAAGTGCCAATTAATTTTGCTGTGCCTGCTTCCACTGCTTCTGGGCGTTCGGTGGTGCGCCTTAAAACAAGMACTGGTTTACCCAAAGATGGAGCTTCTTCTTGCAAACCACCTGAATCTGTAAGTAATAATGTGCAGCCACGGATYGCAGCCACTAAACGGTCGTAATCAAGCGGTTCGGTGAGAAATACGCGTGGATGATCACCAAGCCATTCCTGCAATGGTTCCCGCACCGTTGGATTTTTATGTAAWGGCAATAGCAATGCCGTATCGGGGTGGCGTTCCAGCACCTTTAAAAAACCCATGGCGATGTGTTTTAGGGGCGCTCCCCAATTTTCGCGCCGGTGCACCGTGGCGAGAATCACCCGGTGTTTTTGCCAATCAAGGCCCGGCACATCACAACGGGGTGCGGCAGCTGCCATCAACAACAAAGCATCAATAACTGTGTTGCCAGTGGTRTGTATTTCCCCCACCACACCTGATGCTTGCAAATTTTTGGCYGATTCAGTTGTTGGCGCGAAATGCAACTGAGCCACCTGGGAAATTAAGCGCCGGTTTGCCTCCTCAGGAAATGGATCAAACAAATTATTGGTGCGCAGGCCAGCTTCCACATGGCCAACTGGGATTTGATCGTAAAAAGCAGCTAGGGCTGCAGCAAAGGCTGTGGTGGTATCACCCTGCACCAGCACCAAATCGGGGCGGTTTTCACCAAATTCAAGCCTTAAACCCTCGAGGGCAGCGCAGGTTACGTGGGTGAGGGTTTGCCTWGGGGTCATCAATTCCAAATCCCGCTGGGCTTGCAGTTGAAACAACTGCATCACCTGGGCAACCATCTCCTTGTGCTGGCCRGTTAAAACAACCCTGGTTTCAAATAGTGGCGACGCCTGGAAGGCCAAAATTACCGGTGCCAATTTGATGGCTTCCGGTCTGGTGCCYAGCACCAGRGTGACGCGCGGTAGGGAAGCCAAGGGCAAATAACAAGCAGRTWGATCCTAAAGAGCCCTAGGCGGTGGCAATCAAACGCCAAACCACCAAGGCACCAAGGCCCAGGGAAAGGCCAAGCATTGCCAAACGGCCATTCCAAATCTCGGCTTGGGGGGTGAAACCACGGCGCCAAGCGTTCAACTCAGTTCGATCAAGCTGGTTGGTGGGGGCCATGGCAAAGCGAAATTAATTTGGAAATATTAAATGATTTTTTTAATTAAAAAGGCGCAGCTCCATAAAGCTTGTGGGCTTTTGCCAGGGGCCAGCGGGGCGCWACGCCAAGATTTAAGGCTGAACTTTGCCCTAATTGCAGGCGTTTGCAGSCAGCTAAACCAATCATCGCTGCGTTATCGGTGCACCAGGCCAGGGGGGCTAGATGCAAATTGAGGCTCGCGGCACTACATGCGCCAATTAGTTGGCGCCGCAACTCCCCATTAGCCGACACCCCACCAACCACCACTAAGCCAGGCAAGCCCTGATCAATGGYGCAGCGCACACTGCGTTCCACCAAAACTTTGCACACCACCTGCTGAAAAGAGGCGGCTAGATCCGCCACCGGCAAAGGCTTACCRGCGCTTTGCCAGCGCTGCACCTCCCTGAGCACTGCWGTTTTTAGGCCACTAAAGCTGAAGTCGTAGGGGTGTATRCCCCCTTCCGGCAGGGAGATCCGCCCTGGCGGGAAMCGAAAGCGCAGCGGATCGCCGCCACGGGCGGCAATTTCAAGGGCCGGTCCCCCCGGATAGGCCAAACCGAGGAGGCGGGCAACTTTGTCGAAAGCTTCTCCMGCCGCATCATCACGGCTGCCGGCTAGGCGTTCGTAATTACCAAAGGACCTCAGCGCTATTAATTCGGTRTGGCCGCCACTCACCAGGAGCACCATTAGGGGCGGTTCAGGGGCTGGGTTGCCACTCAGCGCCGAACAAAGGTGACCCTCTAGGTGGTGAATGCCGATAAACGGCACCCCAGCCAATTGGGCCAAGCAGCGCCCCGTAACGGATCCCACCATCAGGGCMCCTAAAAGGCCTGGTGCCACGGTGGCCGCCACGCCATCGAGGCTGCTCAGCTCAATCTGGGCTTTTGTTAAAGCGCTTTCAACTAAATGGGGTAGTGCCTCCACATGGCGGCGGGAGGCAAGTTCCGGCACCACCCCACCAAACAGGGCRTGTTCCTCCACCTGGCTTGCCACTTCACTGCTGAGCACTAGGCCGTTTTGCACCACCGCGGCCGCAGACTCGTCACAACTTGTTTCGAGGGCAAGAACCGTTGGCATTAGGGGGAGTAACCACAACTAATCTGCTGGCAGCAACCGCAGAGCGGGCCTGCCCATCATGCGCATCATGCAACAACTGATCTCCAAAGCGTTTTCAAAAGTATTTGCCGTGGCTCTCTGCGGCTATCTGCTTTTGGGTTTTGCTCCATTGGCCCATGCGAGCCTGGCCGGTCTCACCCCTTGCAGTGAGAACGTTCGCTTTCAATCCAGGGCRAAAACAGCCAAAACCGCTTCGGCCCAAGCTCGCTTCGAGCGCTATGGCCAGGCYCTTTGCGGCAGCGATGGCTTACCCCACCTGGTAGTGGATGGCCGCTGGAGCCACGCCGGTGATTTCATGCTTCCCGGCATCGCTTTCCTCTACATCACCGGCTGCATTGGCTGGGCTGGCCGCTCCTACATCCAGGCCGTTAAGGGCAAAGACGCGAACATGAAGGAGATCCAGATCGACCTTCCCATCGCCCTCAAGTGCACCCTTGATGCCGCCAAGTGGCCCCTGGCTGCTTTTGCTGAACTAACTTCCAACAAACTTACGGAAGACGACAGCAAAGTAACCGTTTCGCCCCGCTGATATCAAAGAAAACAGCACCCAAAACACCTTTCATTTAGCAGCCACAAAAAATTAGCCACAAACCATGAAAAAATTTCTCACCACCGCCCCAGTATTTGCTGCATTTTGGTTCACAATCACTGCCGTAATCATGATTGAATTCAATCATTTGTTTCCGGACATGTTGTTTGTTCCTGGCTAAACCCCATCAGCAACTCCAGTTGGGCTAGGGCATCAGCTAATTCGTTGTTTTCCACCACCGCATCGAATTCAACCTCTGCCTTTAATTCTTGCTCGGCCCTAGCCAAACGCCGCTGGATTGCCYCCTCCTGTTCTGTACCCCTTCCCCTAATCCTGGCTTCAAGCACCGCCATGGATGGTGGTTTCAGGAAGATTTGAAAAGCCTGGGGGAAAGATTTGCGCACCTGGCGGGCGCCTTCTAATTCAATTTCCAATAACACCGGTGCACCAGCAGCAAGCCGTTGCTCCACCGGTTGCCTTGGTGTGCCGTAGCAGTTGCCGGCAAATTCAGCCCACTCCAACAGGCCACCGCTGGCCACCAGCGCTTTAAAAGCAGCGCTGCTTTTAAAAAAGTAATCAATTCCATCCACTTCCCCCTGCCTGGCCAATCGAGTGGTGGCTGAAACGGAAAGCCATAGCTGGGGATATTTCATTCGTAGCGCCTTCACCAAAGTGCCCTTCCCCACTCCACTGGGGCCGCTCAACACCGTGAGCCTGGGTTGCTGCAAGTTCATTCTCTGCAAGTTCATTCGCTACTAATCCTTCCGGGTATTGACGCTTGGCGAAACTAAGGCCATGCAACCCCAAGACACCACCTGCCTAAAAGCAGTGGTAACTGAACTGCAGCCACTGCTGCTGCCAGCCCGCTTTGAAAAGGCCCAACAACCTTGCCCTGGCGCCGTGCAGCTTGGCTTTCGCACCCTTAGCCAAAGGCTGTGGCTTGAATTGCGCTGGCAAGCAGATGCTGCCCGCTTCCATTGCCTGCCCGCCCCAGCCAGGCTTGGCGAAGGCAGCACCATGGCCCAACAACTGCAGCATGGCCTTAGCGGTTTAGCCCTGGTGAGCCTGCAGCAGCCCCCTTGGGAGCGGGTTGTGCAGCTTGGTTTTGCTGAGCGGCCTGGGGGCAGCCTCAAACGGCAGGTGGTAATCGAGYTGATGGGGCGCCACAGCAACTTGTTTCTGCTTGATGAACAGGATCAAGTGATCGCCATCGGCCGCCAAGTGCAGGCGCACCAATCACGCCTAAGACCCATCGGCACCGGCGATAGCTACAGCCCACCACCGCCCCTGCAGGGGGCAATTCCCAGCCTGAACGAATCATTTGAGCAGTGGCGCCAACGGCTATCCCTGCGGCCAGAAACATTGGCTAAGGCGATGTTGCAGAGCTACCGCGGCCTAGGGCCCGCCCTGCGGGACCAACTGCTGCAGGCAGCGGGCCTCAGCAATAGCGATTTGGTAAACGAGCTGGGCGAWTCCCAATGGCTTGAGCTCCATCAAGCCTGGTGCCATTGGCTTAGGGATCTGGATCAAGGCCAGCTGGGCTTTACCCCATGGGGTGAGGGTTATCGCTGTTGGGGCAGCAAYCAACAAACATTCAAACAAACAGATAAAGAATCGGATCATCAAGCAAATAAGCAAGCTGAGCCCCGGCTGAACTACGCCCTAGCCGCTTTCTATGCCGCAGGCGAGAAACGCCGTCAATGGCAACTAACCAAGCAAAAACTCAGCCATCAACTAGGGCAATTATTGGGCCGCGAACAGCGGGAATTGCAGCAACAAGAGGAATTACTAAGCCGCTGCGCCGGCGAAAGCCTGCTGCAGAAACAGGCGGATCTGCTCCTTTGTAGGCCTGATGTGGCCAGCACGGGCCATCAGCAACTGCTTTTGGCTGATCCCGCAGGTGGCGCAAGCCTTGCCGTGGAGCTCAACCCGCAGCTGAGCCTGGTGTTTCAAGCCCAAAAGTTTTATAAAAAAGCCCGCAAGTTGCGCCGTTCCGTAGCAGCGATCGAGCCACGGCTCAGCTACCACCGCCGCCGCCTTGAACTATTGGAAAACAGCCTGCTGCAACTGGAACTAGCTAATCCAAACGACCTGGAACTGCTRGAGGCACTCCAAACAGACCTCAGCCCTTTTCAAGCAACGGGCTCCCAAACCAAACGGCTGCAAAGGCACCAGGAAGGGGAGCCGCAACCAATGGCCTTAATCAGTCCTGGGGGCCTGCGCTTAYTGGTGGGTCGCAACCATCGCCAAAACGATTGGATCAGCTTTCGCCAAGCCCGTCGCGGCGACCTTTGGTTCCATGCCCAGGAGCAACCCGGCAGCCACGTGGTGCTGAAGGGCTCTGAGCAACTTGCCAGCGAAGCTGATCTYCAGGCGGCGGCCAACCTTGCCGCCCATTTCAGCCGCAGCCGTGGCAATGCCCGGGTGCCAGTGGTGATGGTGCCTGTGGAACAGCTGCAACGCATTCCCGGCATGGAGGCGGGTTTGGTGCGCCATGGGGGTGGCGAAATCATCTGGGCGGAACCGGATCGTGCCCTAGCGCTACTACCTAGCCTGCGCCAATGAATAAAACGGAGTTCCCAGCTGAGGTGGAGATGAGCTTCACCGACCACCTAGAGGAATTGCGCTGGCGCCTATTGCGCAGCCTTGGGGCAGTGGTGGCCGCAGCAGCCCTCTGCCTSCTCTGGGTGCGACCTCTGGTGAAATTGCTGGAGGAACCAGCCCAAGGCATTCGCTTTCTGCAGCTAGCCCCAGGTGAATTTTTATTTGTATCGCTCAAGGTGGCCGGTTATGCGGGCCTCACCTTTGCCCTTCCCTATGTGCTCTACGAGGGATTGGCCTTTGTGATGCCCGGCCTGARTAAACGCGAACGGCAGCTGGTGGCCCCCGCCGTGGCCGCATCAGCCGTGCTTTTTCTTGTGGGTCTTGCTTTTGCGTGGTGGGCGCTGGTACCTGCCGCCTTGCGTTTTTTAGTGAGCTACGGCGCTGATGTGGTGGAGCCGATTTGGTCGATTGAGCGCTATTTGGATTTCGTTTTGCTACTGATGGTGGCYACCGGCCTGGCTTTTCAGCTGCCCGTTTTGCAACTGCTGCTCGGTTTGCTYGGCCTSGTGCGCTGGCGGCCAATGCTGGCCAGTTGGCGGCTTGTGATTTTGCTTTCAGCAGTTGGGGGAGCTGTGCTCACCCCCTCCACGGATCCGGTAACGATGTTGCTCCTAAGTGGCGCSATCAGCGCCCTATTCCTTGTGGGGGTGGGCCTTGTGGCGCTCACAGAAGGAATTCACTCAGCCGCCCCTGATCCGGCAAAGGGAAGCTAAGGGCCTTGCCAAGGCGTGGTTTATCGCGGTTGTTGAGCAGCCATTGCCTCACCTGATCGGCCACCCCTAGGCCGTTTAACTGCTCCGCCAACTGCCCTAGGTGCAGTTGATATTCAGCGGCATCCAATGGGAAGGATTGCTGCTCCAGATAGCCCCACATCACTTGGAAATACAAGCGTCCTGCGCGGCGATGGAACTGCAAGTGGTAGGAAACGCCCCAACGGCTTTGCAGGATTGCGATCAACTCCTCGGCGCTGAGGGGCACTGCCTGGTGATGCAACAGGGCAACAGCATGGCGGAGTGCAAGGTTCATAATGGGTTGATCTACGGCGGTGCGTTCCCCTATGACCCAGATTTCGGCCAAGGACGTGCCCGGCATGGGCCGTCGGCAGTTCATGAATCTGCTCACCTTCGGATCCGTAACGGGTGTTGCCCTGGGGGCGCTCTACCCAGTGGCCAACTACTTCATACCCCCTAAAGCTGCCGGCGGCGGCGGCGGCACCACCGCTAAAGACGAACTKGGAAATGTAGTTACRGCAAGCGGCTGGCTTGCCAGCCATAAGGATGGTGACCGCAATTTGGTGCAGGGCCTCAAGGGCGATCCCACCTATTTGACCGTGGAAGGGCCAGAAGCGATCGGCAACTACGGCATMAATGCCATCTGCACCCACTTGGGCTGTGTGGTGCCTTGGAATAGTGGCGCCAATAAGTTCATGTGCCCYTGCCACGGCTCCCAATACGACAGCACCGGCATGGTGGTTAGGGGTCCTGCTCCCCTCTCGCTTGCCTTGGCCCATGTGTCGGTGGAAAACGACAATGTGTTCCTCAGCCAGTGGACTGAAACCGACTTCCGCAACGGCGAGAAGCCCTGGTGGGCCTAAAAGCCGTCATTTAATTACACCTCTTTAAACCTCTTCTGATGCGTCGTTCCCTATCCCTGCTGCTCAGCTCCTTGCTGATGGTCATCAGCCTTTTGGTGGCCCCCCAGGCCAGTTGGGCCTAYCCCTTCTGGGCTCAGCAGAACTACGACAACCCCCGGGAGGCCACCGGCAAGATCGTTTGCGCCAACTGCCACCTAGCTAAAAAGCTCACCCAGGTTGAAGTGCCCCAAGCGGTKATGCCAAACACCGTTTTCAAAGCGGTGGTGAAGATTCCCTACGACACAGCTGTGCAGCAGGTTGCTGCCGACGGCAGCCGCAGCGGCCTCAATGTGGGCGCGGTGGTGATGTTGCCCGATGGCTTTGTAATCGCCCCTCAAGATCGCCTCACTGAGGAACTAAAAGAAGAAACAAAAGGCGTCTACTACACCCAATACAGCGATAGCCAGCCCAACATTTTGYTGGTGGGGCCCCTACCCGGYGATGAGCACAGGGAAATTGTGTTCCCGATCCTTTCCCCTGATCCCGCCACTGATTCTTCGATCCATTTCGGTAAATATCAAYTGCATATCGGTGGCAACCGCGGCCGCGGCCAGGTTTATCCCACCGGCGAAAAGAGCAATAACGGTGCCTTCAATGCTTCAGTGAGCGGCCAGGTAAGCGCSATCAGCAGCAACGACAAGGGGGGCTCCACCGTGAGCATCAGCGCGGCAGATGGCAGCAGTGTGGATGAGGTAATACCGGCTGGCCCTGAACTGCTAATCAAAGTTGGCGACAGCGTTACCGCTGGCGTTCCCCTCACCTCTGATCCMAATGTGGGCGGTTTTGGCCAGATCGATGCTGAGGTGGTGCTGCAAAATCCAGTGCGCATTTATGGCTTGCTTGCKTTCCTTGCAGCTGTTGCCATCGCCCAGAT
Source organism: Synechococcus lacustris str. Tous (assembly GCF_003011125.1). Taxonomy (GTDB): domain Bacteria; phylum Cyanobacteriota; class Cyanobacteriia; order PCC-6307; family Cyanobiaceae; genus Synechococcus_D; species Synechococcus_D lacustris. Next base: position 21,833 of record NZ_PXVC01000021.1, read on the forward strand.
CATGTTGGTGCTGAAAAAGCGTCAGATCGAGAAGGTTCAAGCCGCCGAGGGCGTTTGATTCAATGCCCTTAGCTGTATTGCAGTCGCCGGGGCCGCTGCTGGTGGAGCTTGGCCCCTTGGCCATCCGTTGGTATGGCCTATTGATTGCCCTAGCAGTTCTACTGGGCCTRTGGGTTTCCAGCCGCCTTGCAAAAATGCGGGGCCTTGAAGCTGGAGTTATCTCTGATCTTTTGCCCCTAATAGTTYTGGGTGCAATTATTGGAGCAAGGCTTTATTACGTGATATTTGAATGGCGCCAATATCAAATTAATTGGCTTGAAGCATTCCAAATATGGAAAGGTGGCATCGCCATCCATGGGGCATTACTGGGGGGATCCCTTGCCGTAGTTGCCTATGCCCGKTGGATGAAGTTATCTTTTTGGGCCTTAATGGATGTGCTGCTGCCATCGGTAGCGCTCGGCCAAGCGATTGGCAGGTGGGGCAATTTCTTTAATTCGGAAGCCTTTGGGCTACCCACTTCCCTGCCATGGAAATTATGGATTCCAGTGGCTAATCGCCCCGCCGCTTACCTAAGCGAAAACTGGTTTCACCCTACTTTTTTATACGAATCAATCTGGGATCTAGGTTTATTTGTRTTGTTAATCCTGCTGATAAGGCGTCGCCGCAGCAATGGTGATTGGCTCTTGCCCCTGGGTGGAATCAGCTGCATCTACGCACTGGTTTATAGCTTGGGCAGATATTGGATTGARGGCTTGAGGCTTGATCCCCTCTGCCTTTGGGGCAGCCTTGAGCAAGCAAATTGCCTCCGGATGGCGCAATTGGTGAGCCTGCTGTTGGCCCTAGCTGGTGCAGCAGGTTTAGCTTGGTTGCTTGCCCTAAAGCGCCCCCTCCCCGACCCCGGCAGGCCAATTGATTAATCAAGCCAAGGTTCAAATTGTTGGAGCTGGCCCCGGCGCCCCCGACCTGCTCACGATTCGGGCCCTAAGAGCCATTGAACAAGCCCAACTGTTGGTGTGGACCGATTCCCTGGTGTCCCCCCAGATTGCCGCGCTAGCACCGGCCGATTGCGAAAAACTGCGCAGTGGCAACCTCACCCTGGAGGAACTGCTGGCCGCGATGGTGGCAGGGGTAAACAAGGGATTGCGGGTGGTGCGGCTCCACGACGGCGATCCCTGTTTATATGGCGCCCTCCAGGAGCAAATCGCCCGATTAGCCGATGCTCAAATCGAGGTGGAGGTGATCCCTGGGATAAGTGCTTATCAAGCCACGGCAGCAGCCCTAGGGGCTGARCTAACAATCCCAGGCCTRGTGCAAACGATCGTGCTTAGCCGCGCCAGCGGTCGCACCGGCACGCCAGAAAGGGAATCCCTGGAGAAATTGGCAGCTCTAGGGGCCAGCCTGTGCCTTTATCTCAGCGCTCGCCATGTGGAAGAGGTGGAGCAGGTGCTCTTAAAGCATTACCCGGCGGATACCTTGGTAGCCGTGGGTTATCGGGTKAGCTGGCCAGATCAAAAGTTGCAACTRGTGMCGCTCAAAGGCTTRGCTAATTTCAGCCAAAGCAAGGGCTTGGAGCGCACCACCCTKTATTTGGTTAGCCCTGCCCTTGGCGMCTCTGGGGCTGCACGCTCAAAGCTCTACAGCGCCGAACACAACCACCTATTTAGGCCCCAGGGCCATGCAATTCCGCCTGCAGCTGTTCAGCCTTAAAGCTGCAGCCCAGCCGCTCCACAATTGCCAAYAGATCTTGCTCTGCATTACCAAGGCAATCGGTGCCCCCAGGCGATGGCGTTACGTTAAAAACAATCGGCCCATCGCAGCTAATTCGCGCTTCCCCTAACATCAATTTTTTATTTTTTTTATCAATAAGTTGTGGCCTAACACCACCRTAACCTTCAGCAAAATRTAAATCTTTTAGGCTTGCCCCAGGCACTATTTTGCGSAGATCCTGCAAAAACAACCAMCGCCTTAACCAGGGSACCTCAAAYAACAAATTACGCAGAATATAATTACGAATATCGTGAATCCTAAACAACTGCCATAAAACACTTAAAACGGCACTATCAAGGCGCAAAACCTTTAGGAATTCCCAAAAACTAGCAGGTTTATAACGCTCCAAAAGCGGCAGCAAAAGAGCGGTGGGGCCAAAGCGAGTTTTATCTGGCACAAGCACATCTGGATCGCCATGAATTGCGGCAAATGGCAATTTGTCGTTTTGAACTGTGTAAACCTTGCCGTTTAAAAGCTTTGGTGTGAAGTAAAAACTACCYGCCACCGGCAAGCAGGAATACTCCAAGCCATGGCCCATGGCCTGGGCCAATAAAAGGCTGTGGGCGCCAGCGCTCACCACCACATATCTGGCGCTGATTGTTTCTGTTGCAGTAGTTACCAAATATCCATTTGCTTGCTTTTCGATGCTGCGCACCTTTTGGTTTAACAGCACCTCTAATTGCCTYTGCTGYTGTTGTTCAKGCCCTGAGTTAAGAGCCGCCTTTGCTTGGGCAACAAATGATTCAGCTAAAGCCTGGTAATCAACCGCAGAAGCGCTATCGGCAATGCCGATAGCAGTTATTTGTTCAGGCCGGGGTAAGCCATCGGAGCCAARGGCAACAGCTGGCTCCCAGCGGGCGATGGCTTCCGCATCAAGCAATTCCATTCCAGGGAAATGGGGCTGAAATTGCTGGAATCGTTCCTGCAGGAACTCGCATTCCTTAGGGCCAACCCCAAGCACCATCTTTGGGAAAGAAAACAACACCCGCTTGCGTTCAGCCTCAGGCAAGAGCTCGCCRTAGCGCACCAACATCGAGGCACGGCGTTTCACCTTTAGGGCTTTTTCAAGGTTGTAGTTGGTTTCGATGTCGCCGCAATGGATTGTTTGGCTGTTGTTGGTGGCCCGGGAATTAATGGTCGCCAGCTGCCCTTCCTTTTCCAAGAGCAGCAGCGAACCAAGGTTGGTGTAGCGGGCAAGGCAAAAGAGCAGGGCRGTGCCTGAAACACCTCCCCCCACGATCAAMACATCAACCTCGCGCACTGGCCAGCAACAAACCCAACCCCCATTCTTTACTGCAGCTGGGCGCCACCGGGGGGTAAACTTTTGGTTAATGGGCGATTAGCACAGTGGTAGCGCACTTCCTTCACACGGAAGGGGTCACTGGTTCGAATCCAGTATCGCCCATATTATTAATAGATARCTTYCATWCATATTMAYAATAWAAWTACTTTAATYTGTAGYTCTAATTAACAATTTAGTGACAAACTGCGATTTTGCGCCAAAATTACTCAGTGTTTTAAAAGGWAAATTACTTTTGAGCGCCCCYGAACAGCCATCAGTAGATATCGGAGGGTTGGTTGCCTTTGGCGAACGCCTCCGCAGGGAGCGCTTGGGCCAAGGGGTGGAGCTGGAGGCCCTGGCGAAGCAACTGTGCATGCGAACTGAGCAAATCGAAGCCCTGGAGAACGCCAACCTTCAGCAATGGCCAGAGAACGCCTTTGCCGTAGCCCAGGTGCGCCGATTGGCTGGGGCCCTCAACCTTGATGCCGATCAACTAGTTRGCGAATTACGTCCACTTCTGGAGCAAGCTGCTGCCCAGTCGCCCAGCTTGGCTGCCATAGCGGTGATGGGTGCTTCCAGCAAGCGCCGTGAAAATATGCCAARTAGGGAAGAGGGCACCAAAGATTGGCTAACGGCATCCACCACTAAACCTGCTAGCTCATCAAAACCCCAARGCTTGTTTTGGCTACTGGCYATTGCCCTAGTTGCAGGCMTTGGCAGCATCGCTTTTAAGCAACTATCAAATCAGCAACAACMATTAACTAAACCGCTMAATCAATCAATCTCTACGCCAACAYCAGCAGCTCCRAAACCGCAAAACAAGAAATCCAACATCACTAMTTTGCGCATAACCGCCAAGCAGAATGCCTGGCTATCAGTGCGGCAATTGGATGATAAAAAAATACTTTTCCAGGGAAATTTCAAAGGAAATCGCTTATTCCCACTTGGCAAAGGCYTGGAGCTGCGGGCCGGCCGACCAGATCTAGTGCAAATCCAATTRGGSGATGGCCCCAGTAAAACCYTAGGRCCCATCGAKAAAGTTGAATGGCTGAAATTTATGCCGCCYGCAACTGCTCCGAAACCCTARTTGTTGTTAARCTACAACACARGYTGTAGCCGCAACCATCGCGAAATGCWGCGGCACAACTTTCCAAACTCCAAAGCTCAAGGCTAAGGTCGTCTGTRGGATTTAAAGGTAGAAGTTGCAGATTTATAACGCGATCGTTAATAACTAATTGKAAGCTATCAATAACAGCTTCCGGCCTGCGATCCATCGCCACGGCAAGGCGCAATARCAGGGAGAGGCTTTCAACCACWTGGCGCTGCTCGCGATCKAGCAATAGCCAGCTTTCATGGCGTTTTTTAGGTAGGCTGCGGCGGTGATAACGGGCCAATGAAGCAATCACAAGTTGCTCACTTTGTGAATARCCAAGCAGCTCGCCATTATTAATCAAATACCAGGAATGTTTATGATAACCACTGGTATTTATGTGTAAGCCGCAACTGTGCAACATTGCTGCCGCCCAGAGCAGTTCACGCTGCTCTGGGCCAAAATTATGGAAYCCTGCTTTGGTTTGATCAAATAGTTCCAAGGCATGGCTTGCCACCCGTTCAGCCCTGCCGCCATCCACACCGAATTTGCGCGCTTGATGCCAAACAGTGCGCTGGCGGATTTCACTTTGATATGCAAATCGATCAACAATCAAGCCATGGCGCAACATCCAATCAACGATCAAACCCTCCCTTAGGGCTCGATCGCTAACCACGAATTGATCCATCCCGAGTAGGGCCATGGCGGTTTGCAGCACCAGCAAACCAGGCACCAAAATTTCAGCGCGGCGCTCATTAATTCCCGGCAACGCAGCCCGCTGCAGGGGCGTRAGCGGCAGTATCCGCTCCACCAAGGCATCCAACTCAGCTTTGCTTACCTTTTTGCCATGTAAGCGGGCTGAACTGCGGCTTGATTCCGCTTCCAGCAGAGCTGCCACAGCCATGGCGGTGCCACTTGTGGCAACCATCGTTGGGGTTTCGCCTGGTGCCAGCCGGCGCAGCACCTTGTCCACCGATGGCTCTAGGGAACCTTGRATAAATGCCCGYAAAAAATTCACCCTTTCCCTTTCCAAGGGTTCGCTCTTAACAAAATCCCGTTGCAACCGCACTGCCCCCACCCGAGCACTGGTAAGGGCCCTGGCCTCCTGGGCATCGGCCAAAACCAATTCGGTGGATCCACCGCCAATATCCAAAATCAAATGGGGGCGATCGGCAAAATCCATGCCAGATAGCACCCCCAGATARATCAAGCGCGCCTCTTCCGTGCCGCTGATCACCTCAAGGTTTAAACCAAGGGTTTCCCTCAATTCCGCCARAAAGGCAAGGCCATTGGGCGCCTCGCGCATGGCGCTGGTGGCCACCCCAACAATTTCCTCAACCCCATKGCTATGGGCCAGCTCACGGCAATGGCGCAGCGCCAARCGGGTGCGTTCCATCGCCTGGGGCGTTAATTCACCGCTATCGGCATCCCGTTCCCCCAACCTGGTGGTTGATTTTTCCGCTAAAAGCACGGAAAAACTGCACAGCAATGGATCCACTGCCGCTATTACTAAATGGGTGGAATTAGTGCCTAAATCAATGGCTGCAACCCGCCGCATGCCTTCCTTTGGCGACGTGGTTTGTGCTGTCACCGCAGGATCCCGTAGAGCCGTGGCACACTCTCGCATCGCAACACCGCTCTTGGTGGCATCAACCCCTAGTTCCGCTTCTAAGCCAAAACAGWTCGATTGGCCCGCCTGGCTAGAGCTATTGCGCTGGCAAAAACCCAGCGGGCGTTTGATTTTATTGCTGCCTGCCGCCTGGAGCCTCTGGCTTGAGCAAGCCAAACCAGATGTTTTTTTAGTGGCATTAGTGCTGTTGGGGGGCCTGGCTGTTAGCGGGGCAGGTTGCATCGCTAACGACCTTTGGGATCGCAAGATCGATGCCCAGGTGAGTCGCACCAGTGCCAGACCCCTAGCCAGGGGTGCCCTGGGCCCTGGTTTTGCCCTGGCTTTGCTCCTTTTATGCCTTGGGGTAGCCCTTGCTGTGGTGCTCGCCCTGCCGCAGCGCTCCCTCTGCCTTGGCCTTGCCCTAATCAGCTTGCCTTTGGTGTTGATTTATCCCTCAGCTAAGCGCTGGTTTGGCTTTCCTCAGTTGCTTTTAGCCCTTTGCTGGGGTTTTGCGGTGTTAATTCCCTGGGCTGCAGCCCGGGGCAGCCTCACTGSTGGCTGGCCCCTATGGGGTTGCTACGGCGCAACAATTTTTTGGACCTTTGGCTTCGATACGGTTTATGCGATGGCCGATAGGGCCGACGATCAAAGGCTTGGGATACGCAGCAGTGCCCTCAGCCTTGGGCAGCAGGTGGTGCCGGTGGTGGGAATTTGCTATGGGGCCACTTGGCTGCTGCTGGTATCAGCGGCCCTTAGCGCCGGCATGGGAGCTGGGTTTYTGCTGCCTGCCCTGCTGGCGGCCTGCGGTTTTATYAGGGAGTGGTGGTTGCTGAAACGGGATGAACAAAACGGCAAACTGCAAAGTGGCAAACATTTTCAACGCCAAGTGCTGCTTGGTKCCCTGTTGCTATTTGCCTTAATCCTTGGCCGCTACCCCCAATGAAGGCRCGCATCGTGGCCCCTAGTTCGGCTTTGGGGGAGCTAAAAAATTTGCAGGCGGGCCTAGAGCTGCTGGGCAGCTGGGGSATTCAATTGGAGCTGCCCCAGATCGCAAACCGTCGCTGGGGTTATCTGGCCGGCAGCGATGGCCAAAGGCTGGCGGATTTTGATGCAACAGCTGATTTATGGGCCTGCGCCCGCGGTGGCTGGGGGGCAGCGCGGCTGCTGGAACTTGGCTGGCAGCCACCAGAGGGCTTGCTGTTGGGTTTTTCTGATGTAACMAGTTTGCTTTGGGCCCACCAAGCCAGTGGCAGGCTTGGTGCCCTCCACGGCCCCCTGGTAACAACCCTTGCGGCGGAACCAACCTGGAGCCAAGAGCGGCTGCGGCTACTGCTGCAGGGAGCAGCTGTTCCACCGCTACTTGGTAGGGGCTGGGGCGGCGGCAAGGGGGAGGGGCCCCTACTGGTGGCAAACCTCACGGTTGCCAC
>NZ_PXVC01000210.1 GCF_003011125.1 Synechococcus lacustris str. Tous
TTCATGTACTTACAGGCTTTAGCACCGATGGGCCAGGCGAATTGGGTTTGCAGGCCTTCAACCTGGCTCAAAACCGTTCGCCCCTGGCGGTGATGTTGATTTTTGGCGGCATGCTTTCAACATTGCAAAATGACAAACCCCTAGAGCCACTTCTACATGCCCTCAGCCGTGGCTTTGAACTTGGCCTAACTGCTAACTGTGTAATCAGTTATCGCCTAGAAGATCACTGGGAACGACCCTTAAGCGAATGGCGTCAAGAATTAAAGCTAAATTAAAACCTATTGCAAAGTATTTATAGCAAAAGTCATCCCAACATGAGAGGATGCCACAACCAACTCTACAATCAAAATAATGCCCAATTTAAAAGCGAACCAGTTAGTAAGTTCCCAAGTGCCATCATTAACAATTCTCTGGCAAGATGATCCCACTAGTTGGCAAACAGATAGCGATGACCTTGCTAGGCAGTTCCTAGGATTAATGGGAAATGATCCAAGCCAACCCTGGAATCTAGTACTAGATATAGATGGGCCAAATAGTACCGCCGGATCTTGGAATCAAGCAACTCTCTTAGCACTACTCAATAGTCTTGCATCACTCGGAATGCAACCAAATCTTATATTTCATCCAGACGGCGAAAAAGCCACACAAGATTGGATTAGCAATCCTAGCAATCCCTTAACACAACTAGATCTAGAGCATGAATGGGCAGCAATGGTGAATTATATGGCGATATTTAACGCCGCGATCGCTAAGGCAAATTCAAACCTTTCAGACACACCTATAAAGCTGCCTGAATTTACTTCATTTATAGCTGAAGGCAAAGATTTCGCACCGTTAGATCCAAATAAAAGTAAGTTGGATACATTTAACTTTTTAAAACATCAGCTGCAAACCCAAGGCATTAAAAACCCAGAACCATGGAATACGGGGGATTGGCAGCAAGGAATTGCACTTAGTGAAAACAGCGATGGAAGCCCCAATCTGGAAACACCAGATTCAGGAGTATACATGCAAATTTATGATTTTTATAATAAACAAGGCCAAAGCTCAAACACTCTTGTAGGTCAACCTACAGATCCTAGTCAAGCTCTATTGCTGGGTTCAACAATGTTTAG
>NZ_PXVC01000211.1 GCF_003011125.1 Synechococcus lacustris str. Tous
ACCATCGTCAATAGCAGCAACGGTTCCAGCGGCAACTGTTAGCTTTTCTGTGAATGCTTGAGCATCGGTGTAGGAAACCTGAACTCTAATTTGTTTTGCTTGTTCTGCAGATGTTAGGGTGTARTTAACAGCATTAGCGCCGATATTGGCCCAGGTGTTGCCATCAGAAGATGATTGCCACTGGTAGCTAATTGTTCCATCACCATCAGGATCAGCAGCTGTTTTATTAACTGTTAGAACCTGTCCAACAGTACGTGTACCAGAAACGCTAAAGGTTGCGGCTCCATCATTAACAGGAATGGCTTGAATTTTGGTAAGTGGTATTGGGTATTTTTGGAATTCATATCCTGCAGCTGTTTCAGATGCAGTTAAATTTAAAGTAATGWTATTGCCTGAGAAATTTACAGAAGGTGTGAAATTTACCTTTGCAATTATTTTAGGTAAGGGAGATCCTGGGAATTTGGGATACAAAGATAAATCAAGAAATATTAGCCCAATATATTTGTCTGTTGCTTCATCATTGTCAAGATTGGCAGTGTCATCTAATATAGTATTTGAGAATATAGCAACGTTTAAATCAGTAACCCCATTGTTTTTAGTAGTGGTTGTACTTGATTCGTTGGGAGTTACGACTGAGGAGTTATAATGAATATTTAAGGTAATACCCGATAACTCTGCATCGCCATTGGAGGTATTGTAGATTAGAGGTAAAGTGAATACCTCGCCAAGTTTAAATTTTAATAAACTACTGTCAACTGTGACTGTTTGGAAATTGGCCATTAGTCCTAGAACCTTAGGTGAATATTTTTTTATATTAGCACATCGATGTGATTTCCTCAAAATTTCTGGATCACATTTACCCTCATGGTTGACCCATCTTTTGCGGTGGTGCTAAGCAGGACGCATGGCATCAATATTGGCGGCAACGGCAGCAAAGTTTGCGGGCGGTCCAAAATATGGTGAATCAGGACTGATTGCTTTATTTGTGAGTGCTGCACCTGCAAAAGCAGCACCAAATAGATGGCGTATTACCATCAAACCATCCCCAAGGGCAGTGGTTTTACCATCTTTATCTACATCTAACATTTTACTATCGATACCCTCTTGAATATTTG
>NZ_PXVC01000212.1 GCF_003011125.1 Synechococcus lacustris str. Tous
CCTTATATGTGCCTTATATGTGAAATGTTTTTCCCTGCCCGATCTGTTCGCCGGCAAGATGCATGCGGTGCTGTTTCGCCAGTGGCAGCAGCGTGTGAAAGGTCGCGATTGGTTTGATCTGGAGTGGTATGTGCGACGCGGCATTCCCCTGCATCTTGATCATTTAGCCGAGCGGTCGCGCCAGAGTGGCCATTGGCCTATTGATCAAACTTTCACGGCACACACGCTGCAGCGATTGCTGGCTGATCGCATCAATAGCCTTGATGTGAGCCAGGCCCGGGTAGACATTGAACGGTTTATTAGCGATCCACAGTTGCTGGAGATCTGGTCACAAAAGTATTTCACTCAGATTGGCCAGAGGATTACCACWGTGGGTTCGAGTTGATAGGGGAAGTTGGCACGATTAGAATTAACAAACRATKACTCGCAAYCAGTTTGAGCCTCCTGGGCTRTGTAATTCACACCATCAACCTTGCACTGTGATCAAAAGACCTTGTCACGCTGGTAATRGGTGATTTCTCCATTTGCAAATGGCCTGGCATAAGCAATGAAATTTGTTTTGCAGCCAGATCACCCCTTGATTTAATAAAYCTCACAATCTTTCTTTTGKGCCCATTCAAGCCAGCGTTTGCGYTCCCATTTGCCTTCACGATTAGTTKCAAGTTGCGGTGATAAAAACCATTTTTTTGGCCGTTCTGCCGGCGGTAAYTTGTTCGCCTCAATGCATAGCTCCTTGATCACCAGCTGCTGATCTGCTCCAGGTTTAATRMGCACTAATGCCACAAGTTTCTCACCCCATTCGGGATCTGGAAGGCCAACTATCAAGAGTGCTGCCACCCCTTTGCTGTGGCATAAAGCCGCTTCTACTTGCTCTGGAAATACCGTGGCGCCACCACTATTAATCGCCCAATCGAGGCGGCCTGTTATCTCAAGGCCAGTGATAGTTAATTGGCCTGCATCTCCACTGCACCACCAACCATTGCTGTTGGTAAATTGCTGCAGTTTTGCACCATTAATCCAACCACTGCTCAATCTTTTACTGCGCACTTCGATTGCATTAGAGCTGGGATTGATTTTTAATTCCACATCCGATAAAGCCCTGCCGCAGTTG
>NZ_PXVC01000213.1 GCF_003011125.1 Synechococcus lacustris str. Tous
TAGCCCTTGAAAATTAAGTAATTGTTTTACAGCTAGCCAGACTCATCCGTTTGCGAATTTCACCACGAAATTTGGCGTCTTAAATCGGTCTCATTGTTCATCGGTTGCACCCCCTGGTGGTTTCTTTGATACGAGCGGACTTCTTTGCTGATGCAGGGGGGGTGCCGGTTTCTGAGGAGCAACGGACCCTCATGACGCGGGGGCTCTTTCAAAGGTTCTGGATGAAGGTTTCGGCATCCACGCCGGCCTGGCGCAGCACGCTGGCAAGGGTGCCGACGGCTAGATCCCGGCTATGCAGGGGAACTACACAAATCAATGGTGGTGAACAGCCTGGGCACCGGCACGGGTTGTGGACACTCCTCAAGGAACAGTTCAGTGGCCTCCCGTAAGTTGGCCAGGGCTTCTTCCACAGTGTCGCCTTGGCTCACGGTGCCCACTTCCGGGCACTCGGCTACGTAAACCTSCTCCTCGCGGTGAAGGATCGCCGTGAGTCGTTGRGCGGTAGCTGTGCTCATCGGMGTTGAACRGTATGCCTCCATTCTGGTGCTTCTGGGCAAGACCAGTCGGCAGCCTGGCAGAAGGGGAATCAGAGCGGTTCAGTGCCTTCACTGAGGATCGACAGATTGAGCCTCCCCCGTTTTCAATGAAAGTGTTTAGAGAGTTGCTTTTACACTGACCCCATGAAAACCAATGCAATGAATGGCCCGTCTACGCCACGCCATTACAGCGATGAACAAAAAGTAGAAGCTAAAGATAACGCCTTTTGGAAGCGTTTTATGCCTCCGCAACCAAGGTTACTGGGAGGTTTGTTTGTTGGGTTGCTAATGGTTAATTAATCCAAACCAAATCAGGTTGTTTCCAGCAACTAATTGATCTGCTCCAGCGTTTTGGATTCGCAATGCGGTGCTTCTGAATGGCGGAGTGGGGTACTCAGGCCGGTTTGAACCTTTGCTGGCAGAGGTGGAAGGCAAGCCAGACTTGCGAAACTTGGCTTATCCAGGTTGAACAGATGGAGATTGGTCTATGACCATGGCTCTCGCTCCCAACCAGCTCGCCGCAATCGCCGCTGCATGCAGTCAGCACCATGTGGCACTCCTGCATGCC
>NZ_PXVC01000214.1 GCF_003011125.1 Synechococcus lacustris str. Tous
ACAGTGGCCTGCTCAATGATCGGCCCTGCATCTAAATCTTCCGTTACGTAGTGGGCGGTGGCACCAATCAATTTCACACCACGCTCCCAAGCCCTTTGATAGGGCCGCGCTCCCGTGAAAGCGGGCAGAAAAGAATGGTGGATATTTATTACCTTTGGAAAATTCTGCAAAAAATTAGCGCTTAACACCTGCATGTATTTAGCAAGCACCACCAGCTCAATAGTTTCTTGCCTTAGTAAAGCTAATTGGCGTTGCTCTACTTCTGCTTTTGTGGCGGCATTGATTTCAAGTAGCTCAAACCTGGCGCCAAAATCCTCAGCTATTTGCCGCAAATCCGGATGGTTACTAATCACCAGGGGCACCTGCATCGGCAATTCACCAGCCTTAGTGCGCCAGAGCAGATCGAGCAGGCAATGGTCTTGCTTACTAACAAATAGGGCCACTCGGGGCAGATGATCGGAAAAGTGCAATTGGCCTTCACCACCGAGCCGCTGGGCCAGAGCAGTGGCCGCCGCAGGAATCGCCTGCCGGGGCAGGCCAAAACCATCTAGATCCCATTCGATCCTGCTAAGAAATAAACCAGCACCGCCATCAGTGTGGTGATCAGCGTGGCGGATATTGCCCCCATTAGCTGCCACCCAACCCGATATTTCACTCACCAAACCAGGGCGATCGGGGCAGATCAATTGAAAGATCGCCGTTGCTAAAGCCATGGATGCATTTAAACGAGCTATTTCTATTACAACCCGCGCAGCCCCAGCATGGATTCCGTTTTTCAGCGGCTGGCCCCATACCTGGTGCCCCAGGCCCGTCGTGGGGTGGTGGGTAGTAGTAGATATGCGAAAGCCCTGCGGGAGCAGTTGCGCTTGGCTGCAAACAACAAGATCGAGCAGCCGGTGTTGTTGATGGGGGAACCGGGTTTAGAAAAAGACAACCTGGCTGCCCTAATTCATTTCAGCTCCGCCCAAAGGCGACTGCCCCTGATTCGGCTTGATGGCGCCCTATTGCGAGCCGATGGCGCTGAATTATTTGGCATGGGGCACCCCTCCCTATTGGAGTGTTTAAACGGTGGCACCCTGCTAATCGATAAATTTGATAAAGC
>NZ_PXVC01000215.1 GCF_003011125.1 Synechococcus lacustris str. Tous
GCTTAATAGTAGATTTTATAATATGTCGTTACTGAATCCTGCGGGTAACCCTGTGACGTGACCCCCATGTTTGCTCCAGTTCTTATGAGAGCTAGTGGGGTGATCAAGCCGCCTGCCCCAGCGCACATGGCGCCGGGCCAGCTCCAGGATCCGCCGTTTTAACTTCTGCTCCTCGATGTCTGCTGGCGGAACAGGGCGCCGCTGGGTATTGCGGTGTTGACCTGTCAACCGGCAGGCACGACGTTGAGAAACCCGGAATCGATCATGCAGAACCACCACGGCCCTGCGACGACGCTCCGGGCTCAGAAGTTTCCCTCGGCAAGCTCCTTGAGCATGGCTTTATCAAGCTCAGCATCTGCAAGGAGGCGCTTAAGGCGGGTGTTCTCCAGCTCAAGCTCTTTTAGGCGTTTGGCCTCAGTCGCTTATGGGCTCCGCCCGACTGCGTCTACATCCCGCCATATAGCTGCTGCCAGCGGTAATAAGTAGGGGCTGAGACCTCCAGAGCTCTGCAGACATCGGCGACGGCTTGGCCTTGGTTAAGCAGTTGTTCCGCGGTGCGCAGCTTGCGRATGATCTGCTCAGGGTTGTGGCGTTTGCGTTTCATGGRGCTTCTCCTGGCCAAKTCTGGCCGGTAGGRAAGCTCTCATAAGAACTGGTTCAGTTTTTGGGGTCCACGTCACAGCAAACTTTTCCACTGGTTCAGCAGCGTGCTCAGAATTGTATTGGGTTTTGCAAATGCCATAAAACCCAAACCCTCAAGAAACGGCAGAGAAGCAATGAATACCAGGAGGCAGAACGCCCATGCATCTATATCTCTTTATATTGTATTCGTTTATAAGTATTTCGTCAAGTTTATGCAGATATTGCATAAACAATTAACTGCAACGGGTTTCAGCGTTTTATTGCAGCGCACTAGGTGTTTTTCTTAATCCTTTGCTGCCTTTTACCCCCACAACTCCAAACCAAGACACGCCAATGCTTCTGCATTTCTAAGGCAGCTTCAACTGCTTGCTGCAAGTTTGTGTATTCCCAGATGTTGTTTAGATTGATCTAAATTGGACGCATGGCATCAATATTTGCGGCAACGGCAGCAAAGTTTGC
>NZ_PXVC01000216.1 GCF_003011125.1 Synechococcus lacustris str. Tous
CCCAACCGCTGTGGTGGTGGCCGTTGCTGTTGCGGTACCTGCAACAGAGCTTGCTACAACTGTGTTGAGCAAGTTGGAGATGGCTTGGATGTTGCCGGAGGTGACGATGTCTCCAGTTTGAGGAGTAGCACTAAAGATGCCGTAACCGGTGACAGTGCCAACAGCTGTCGAATCGCCTGCAATCGAGATCGCAGTTGAATCGAAATCACCCGTTGAGGTGCCTTTGATCAAGTTTGTGCCAACTTGCCCGCCCAGGATGTCCACATTCTGTAGACCTGCAATGTTTGCAACCATCGAACTGGAAGCATCATCGGCATTTGAACTGCCAATCGTGTTAGCAAGCACAGCCATGCCTGTAATCGATTGACCGATTACATCACCATCGAGAGGACCGGCTGTCAGCAAACTTTGATCAGTTCCCGGAGTGGTGTCTGTATGTGTTCCATCATGAGTTCCCTTGATACCGGCGGTATCGACGGTGCCATCGGCAAAGGAGGTGCCTTCAGTMGTGGTACTGGTGACGCTGACTTGGTTGCCRAGGACGCCTGCGTTCAGCGTACCCACAATGGCCAAGCCTGTGATATTTCCTGACTGCCCGATTGTAATGTCAGCGCCAGAGTTGGCCAAACTTGTGCCATAGACATCAAGGTTGCCGAGGGCATAAGCACCTGCAGTTGTAGTTACACCACCACCGCTGGAGCCATTCACATTTTGGGCAAACGCGCTGCCTGAGGCTTGAGCTTGTGATTGCACGTTGCCATCAGCACCAATAGTGACATCACTGGCGTCAACCAATTCACTAAGGCCGCGAACATCAAGGGAGAGGGTTGCGCTAGAGAGATCGGTATCGACACTATCGCCAACGTTAGTGGCGCGAGCGTTGCCTGTTGTCGTGGCGACGTTGGTGAGGTTGCCATCATTGCCAATCACGATTTTGGCATCTTTTGTACCGACGGCGAATTGGTTGATCACTGCCGATGAGGTATCAGCACCCGTAATACTACCGCTGGTGGCTGCAGTAGCTGTCAGCGCGTTGGTTGAAGAGGCATAAATCGTACCGGCATCGCGGCCAACAGTGATATCCACTTGGT
>NZ_PXVC01000217.1 GCF_003011125.1 Synechococcus lacustris str. Tous
GTAGAAACTTATCTATCTACAGGCAAATAAAACATCATTAGCACCCTTAACTCTGCCGCCCAACCCAAAATCAGCGCCATCCGTGCCAGGTAATCAATGCCGCAAATGACCGCAACTCACTAAAAAAGGGTCTTTAAAGACCCTTTGGTGTTATTGGTTTTTGTAGGTGTGGAGGGGTTTGAGGTATAATCGGTCAGGAGGGAGTGTTTGTATGTTTTTTGGCCCGCTCCCGCGGCTGCGTCCCTCCTCCCCACTGTATCCCGCACCTCGCACCCCGCACCTGCATCCTGCTCCGCCCTCGCTCGTTGTGTCCCGCACCTCGCGCCGCACCTGCATCCTGCTCCGCATCACGCAAATCTTCGGTGTAACCCACTCCACCAACTCGCGGGCACCAAATCGTTGCGATCAGTTGTAGTCATACGGCGAAAAGCAAGTAACCAAAGAAAATCTTATTTCAAATACCACGGTAACTGTCAGGAAAYATGACGYCTYTGCCKCCGATTAGGCGRCCAATTCCAACTTAGCTGTTTGAGCGATGAAATCATCAGCGGGCTGGTTTATCCACACCACTTCTGGTTGCCGCCAACAGCGTGTGGTTGTTGTCCACCGCCGGGGATGGCGTTGACGGGCCTGTTCATAAAGATCAGCACGCTTTTTGCAAATTGCTATCGCCACGCCGCTATGCCTTTGCTGAGGCGTAACGAATTTGATGCCGCTATGGCGGTGTTGGTGGTTATACCAATCCACAAAAGAGGAAACCCATTGGCAAGCTTCTTCTTTGCTGCTGAAAGGCCGGCTTGGATAGTTCGGCCGGTATTTAACAGTGCGGAATAGAGATTCGGAATAGGGATTGTCGTTGCTCACCCGTGGCCTAGAGAAGGATCTGAGTACCCCTAGCTCTTCTAAGCGCACCTCAAGGGTTGCCGCCCTCATTGACGTGCCGTTATCGGCATGCAAGATCAGCGGCTGTTTGCGGCGTCGGCTGACGCGTTCCTTGAGGCAGGCCCTACTCACCAGCTGAGCTGCTAATTCAGCTGATTCAGATTGCTCCACATCCCAGGCAACAACTTTTCTGCTCCAGATATCAAC
>NZ_PXVC01000218.1 GCF_003011125.1 Synechococcus lacustris str. Tous
CCCCCCCCCTCTCATTTGCAGGTGTGCAGAAATCTGTACAGGCTGTTCAGATTCGAGGAGGCGCCCAAATTGTTATGGCTTCCCCCTGAGCCTCCTGCCGCCAACAAATCCCTACTCCCACCAGCTCCTGCAGCCAGTGAACACAGATCGCTGGTACTACCGGGCTCAGCCGCCGCAAACGCCAACACGCTGGGCCTCAACCCAGACACCCCCGGCGATCAGCTCTACCGTTTTGAAGCTCTTGAAATCAAGGAACTGAGCCTCCCCCGTTTTCAAGGACAGTGTTTAGAGAGTTGCTCCGGGGTTCTCGCGTCTTACACTGGTAAGACGTTTTAGCCCAACGCTATGGATGCGCTGCTTACCTTGTCATCGAAGGGGCAATTGGTAATACCTGCAAGACTGCGCCAGCTGTTGGGGCTCCAGGCCGGCGATCGGCTGGCGTTGAGTCTTGAGGCTGATGGTTTGCGCCTGATTCCTCAGGCTCATGCCAAGACCAGGTCTGCTAGCTCCTTGATCGGCTGCACTGGTTACCAGGGCCCGCCCCTGGCTTTGGAACAGATGGATCCGGCTCTCTTCGCCAAGCCATGAGCTCACCTGTGGCGCTCGATACGAATGTGCTGGTGCGTCTGTTGGTGAACGACGATTCGCCCCAAGCCCAGCAAGCGGCAGCTCTGATTGATGCCAGTGTGGCTTGCTTCGTGCCGATCACTGTCGTTCTTGAGCTGGAATGGGTACTCCKTGGGGCGTACAAGTTGCCTCGGGATGCGGTTATGAAGGCTTTTGAGGGGCTGTTGGCCATTCGACAGTTGCACCTAGAGCAGGAAGACCTCGTCGTGCGGGCTCTTGATTGGCACCGAAAAGGCATGGACTTTGCCGACGCTCTACACCTTGCTCGCAGCGAGGGATGTGGGGCACTTATTAGTTTTGACAGGCAATTTGCAATGGTGGCTGGGCAGCTAAACCTTCAGCCAGCAGTTAAAGGCCCTTGATACCAAACAACCACCGCCGGCCAATATTGCAGCCCCCCAGCCGCTGGTTTTGCCCTCAAGGGTGAATTCGAAGAAC
>NZ_PXVC01000219.1 GCF_003011125.1 Synechococcus lacustris str. Tous
GTTCAGGCCAGAGCTTGTAGTGGGTTAGACGCCATTGATCTGGTTCTGCAGCAAGCCATTTAAGTCCAACCAGCGCTAGTAGAGGATGATTTTGTTGATCTTTCCAGGCTAATCTTTGACCTAGGCCTGCTTGGTTGATTCTTTCTTCGAGATGATGCCAGTATTCAAAGTAGAGTTTATAGCATATGCCATTGACGGATGGTTCAAAGCCAATACCCAATGTAGAGCATCGCTTATGATTTAGTGTCGCCCATGCTCGGAATAATTGTGGCAGAGAGAGACAGTTAAGAAATTCGTTGTAGTCGCAGGTGTCTAATTGGTTGGGTGCAATGCCAATAACGTAGCGACCCTGCAGAATTCCTTTGCAGGATATGCGGATTGATTGTTCAAGGGCGAAGGAGATTCCCAGCTTTTCGCAAAGCAGCAAAGGCAATAATGGGGCTTCGCCCTTGTCAGGCATAGTATTAAATGTTATCCTTCAGTGGTTGAGGCTATATCAACACTGTCAGATACATTTAGTGTAACATTAACGCTAGGAGCATCACGCAAGAATTCAATTCCAGATGCCACATCTTCATAGGGCTGTTTTGCAAGATATTCAATTAGGGCAGTGCGTTGCTGCATGCTGATCAGTACCATTGGTACAGTACGTGGTTCATTTGAACCCTCTTCTAGGCTTGTAGACCGAAGATCTTCTGCCATCAGCTTAAAAAAAATATATTATCAAATCGTAGCTCTCAGGTCCAGCTTTTTGGCTTGGGCAGTCAATTTTTGTAAATGTGCTGTCTTTCTCTGTGTTTGCTCTGTTTGCTAGGCCTGAATTATGTTTGGCAAAGGATGATTTCTTGGTAGTTTGGTTGTGGTACTAAAAAGCCCCGCTTTTGCGGGGCTTTTTTATGTTGCAGTTGCTTGATTGAATCAGCCCAACAGCGCCTTTGATTTAGCAACAACGTTTTCTACGGTGAAGCCAAACTCCTTCATGCAGGTGCCGCCGGGGGCAGAGGCACCAAAGCGATTCATAGTTACGCTATCGCCATCAAGGCCGATGAAC
>NZ_PXVC01000022.1 GCF_003011125.1 Synechococcus lacustris str. Tous
CTTTAGTGCTACTCCTCAAACTGGAGACATCGTCACCTCCGGCAACATCCAAGCCATCTCCAACTTGCTCAACACAGTTGTAGCAAGCTCTGTTGCAGGTACCGCAACAGCAACGGCCACCACCACAGCGGTTGGGATTGGTAACTACAACGTCACCATCCTCGGATCGGGTACGGTCACAGCCAATGCCACCGGATTGGCCGAATCCACCGCCAGCTCGGTTGCTGGTCGCGCTTCTTCATAGGCCTAACAAAACCAGGAGAGAGGATAACTTCCCAATGTGGGGGGCTTCGGCCCCCTTCTTCGGGTATCAACTAAACTAAAATTATTGAGAGATTAGAGGTCGAAAAGTGGGTGCACTATCCAGGGCCATAGCCCTAGTCTTTCAACCAGGAGAAATCCTCACCGCTGGCGACAACCTGGTATTGGGCATCAACCCAACCGCCAAGGCCACCACCCGTGAGCTACAAGTCCTTCGCGATACCAGCCTGGCCGGCGGGGAGCTCGCTACCGATGCCCAGGCCTTTGCCCGTGGTATCGGTGCTGGTAACAGCCGTTTCCTCTCYGATGTTGGCATYGAGCTCACCGCTCCTTCCGCCCAACCCCTCAAYCACTACGAAACCGAGCACGGCGATCTACCCGTCCTGATTCTTCCCACCGGCAGGTTCACGGGCACTGTTAAACAAGTTGAAGCGGTAGGTGAACTAGCAGAAACCGATACAGGTCTTTTCACGGGCATTGTCAAAGAAGACTACCCAACTGGAAAACAAGTTGGAAAACCAGTAAAAACCGACGGTGTTGACCCCCAAACAGGCCAACCGATTGCTTTTAGCGACCCGGCAACCGTTGATGATGCCAGTCTCTACAACTCTCCAAACCTCACGATCAAAGGTGGTGGCGGCACYATCACCGGCACMTCCGATGCCATTGCCTACACATCAGGGCGCGGTAAYACCTACACCAACGCCGAGGCCATTCAAATTGGTCTGGCCAACATCAACTTCACCGATCGATTTGGACGCTTGCTCCAAATCGGTACCCAGGCATCGCCCCTAACAGCRAAGTCKTTAACAATCGACGACAGTYTSCTCGGTGATGTCCGCGGCGGCATCACCCAAGCCAATATCAAAAGCACGGCCATTGTTCGAGGCCTGGAAGGTGGCGGCAACGACATAATCGATCCCGCTACGGGCAAGGTTGATCCCGCCTACGGGAACACCCTCTACACCGGCAACCTGATCTATGGCCAACCCCTCGCMAACGTAGCCGCCGACGCCCAAGTTGATCACAGGGTCGAATCCGATCTGATCAAAACCACCTACATCACCGCCGATGCCAAGGGCCTAGAAAATGCCGTTGTTTACAACGTGCCAAATGGCAATAGCAATGGCGTTGCCTCCATGGGTGGTTCGGCCACAGCCAAGGCCTCAATGATTGTGGGCAGCGGCTGGGATCGCCTTGATCCCGCCGATGCCGGCCGGGTTGTTTTCACCCCAGAGCCCAATCCAAACCTCCAAATCATCTCCCAAGCCATCGGTGTTGATGGCTCCACCCTCTACGGCGCACCTACCCTAAATTCCACCGTTACCGGCAGTGGTCTTGCAATCGTTGATCTAGCAAGCCGCAATAACCACATCATTAGCCCATCRGAAGTTGATCGCATCAACGTGGTTGGTATTGGTATCCGCGATACAGAGATCTACACCCACCGCGGCAACGATTTGATCGCTGCCAGTGGTGGTGTATTAGACGATGGTATCTATTACGGCAATCGCTTTAATCACCTCGCCGGTGTGCTCGATGCCGCAGGTTTCGACAAMGTCACCATCTATACAAATGAAGGTGAYGAYCGCATCCTTGGTKTKRTAATGAGTGAAACCGATGCCGGYCTTGATGCCAATGGCGATGGCATCCTCTCAARCACCGTMTAYCTCGATCAAGGGGCCCGCGATCCCTACGAACTMAATGGCTACAACGGYTTCCGYAATACCAAAGTYGATTCCGGCATGGGCAGCGACGTTATCCGAGGTGCATCCAATGTGGCCACYTTCTACGGCTCCCTCGGCAACGACAGCATCGTTCTCGATCGCGCCAAAGATACAGCCCTTTGGGGTGGTGCCGACGACGACTACCTACAAATCACCGGTAATGTGCGCGGTGATATCAACCTCTGGGGTGACATCGGCAACGACATGCTCATCTCCGGTAAGCAAGCCGATAGCATCTTCAATCTCCAAACCCTCGATGGTGGTTACGGACAAGACATCCTGGTTGGTAATGCCGAAAGCGTCGACAACTTCCTGATGGGCAATGGTGGTGCCTCCTTGATGGCCACATCCAGCAAACAGGTGAATACAGCCCTCACCGATCCAAACTTCTGGGCCAAACTCAATCCGGATGAAAAAAACCTGCTCTGGAAAGAAGGCGTTCTGCTTGGTGCCCAAACCGTTGCCATACAGAATTCAATCCTTGCCAATAGGGGTGCTGATGGCTCCCTCACCGCCAATGGCACCGGYGCYRTTCGCAATATCGATGTGATCAGCAGCTTCGAAGCTGGCCCCTGGCGCGACACCGTWGAACTMAAYGCCGCCCTTGCAAACCTCGACGAAACCACCTGGAAATCTGAAGGCACATTATTTTCAATCGGTGCTGATGGAGAACTAGATGCCGTTGAAACATCAGCAAACCACCCCAATCGCATYGGCCTGATTGTGGGATCCCTTCAAGATATTAATAATCTAGGTAAAGCCATGCCMTCCATTGCCTACGCCAGCGATACMCGCCAGCTTCTCTACGATGCCGATGGCGATTGGAGCTCAGGTTCCATCAGCATGGGCATYATYAATATCAACAACGGCGCTGGTTTTAACCACTCCAACGTGCGTTTTGGCAGTGCCACCGGCGAAGGCATGGGCGTGCCGATTGCGCTATAAATTTCATTGATTCACACCAAATCAATATATTCACTCATTCATCAACATCAAAGCCTCATACGCTCTTAACCTCACGAGCCATTGMTCTACATCTCCKCCTTGATCTGGATGCCAATTGATTACATTTTTYCGCCAATGGTTGCGCACTTCAGCCTTGGTAAATGGTTTAACTAAAGCTAATCCCAAAGAAATTATGCATTCAGTTTTAAATATTTTTTGCTCAGCCACAGTTAAAWAAACTGTTTGGCCGTTAAGATCAGTAAATCGATATTTCTGTTCCGTTATTTTTCGCTTACGCTCCTGTGCAATTAAATRAAGCAAACGGTTATGGTTAACTACTACTTTATCAACCTGGCCCCTATCACGCACGCTATCAATACTCCTAGCAGCAATTGCTAAAAAAACCTTCCACGCAGCGCCAGCCAGCACAATAGCAAGCCCAATAACCAGTATTGAAGCCAAAATCGCAGCAATTAATTCCACACCTACCCTGCTTGCCGTAACAAATCCAGCATAAAAGCAACAAGTACCTTGCCTCGGCTCCTAGCACACATAAAATATAGCAATGACTGAGCTCATCCCAAGCGAAACCCTCCATGCTGCCATAACAGCTCAGCTAAATTCATTGCAAGAAAAAAAAATTRCMTCCCTTCTTGCAGAATTAGGTGCCCTACCTCAAATAATTAAAAATATCGCTAACCAGTTGATAATTGGCCAAATAGTATTTGATCAACAAGAAATTGATATGGTGAATAAACAAATAGCAGAAGGTTTRCCCTTACCACCRGATAAAATATTTAGCAATCCAATTGATACAATRAATCAWGCGCCCGAAAAYATAAAGCCGATCCTYRTTAGYAGATACAGGGAATTACAACTTAGAAAACTAATTAACTCAACATACCAAGAAATCGTAGATCCCTATTTCCTAGAACGCAGGGCAGCRCTAGAAAAAATTGTTTATGGTGTAATTAGAGTATCATCGCCAGGTGTAGCGGATGAGTTATATCTTAGGCTAATTGATGGCGATATTACATTTGGTGATCTAGCACAAAGATATTCAGAAGGCGACGAAAGATATACCAAAGGTTTGGTAGGTCCAATACCACTCCTACAGGTGCATCCCGCCATCCAAAAGGCTCTCACTACTATCAGCACTGAAGAAATTCATCCTCCAGTTCAAGTTGATAAATGGTTTCTAATCCTCACCCTCGTGCACACTCAACCAGCACGGATGACAGACGAAACACGCATCCAGCTGATGCGAGAACTTTATGAAAAGGATCTTGAAATTTTAATAAAAAACTGTATCGACCATTTACTTGAAAACCAATGACTGAAATCAACAACTCCTTAAGAGATACCCTCCTACTATTTCCATTCCTCGCCGATCAACCATCCGAAATTATTGATGAACTTTCAAGAAATGCTAAATATGTCAAATACAAATTAGGTGATACCCTAGCCAGATTAAACCAAGCACARCAAAATGTTTTCTTTATAATTCAAGGTTCAATTCGTTCCGTTGTTTATTCAAAAAATCTACCCAAACAACTTGCYACCCTTCAAAAGTTTCAAGCGGGATCCCTCACAGGCTGGTCTGCTATTAGTTGTGGACGTTCTTTAGAAACACTTATCGCAATATCAGAAACCGTTGTAATCGCAGTTCCATACACAGCAATGCAATCTGCAATGGCTATGAATACAGCCTTTGCAAACCGGATCCGCCAAAGTATCAATCCAAGCGAAATCTTCTATGTGCTTGAAGCTTATCTAAACAAATACCCTTTCGTTATTGGTTTAAAACTTATCCCCACAGCACAACAACTAGCCGAAGATTCACAAGTTCTATCTATAAGTATTTCACAATTTTTAAGCCTAGGCACACAAGAATTAATTGCAAAACTACCAGAAGGCAGAACCTGGATTGCTTCTTCAGCCAATCTCCCCTCTGGCTGTGTAATCGAAGATGCTGAAGTATTTCTCAGGAATATTAATCCAGATAATACCAATCAAGAAATACTAGTTAGATTTCTTGGAATCAAATCCACAAAATTAGAACAACTTCTCGAAGAAACTGAAGTAAAAGACACAAACCAAACAACAACCAATCTGGAAACTAAACTTTTTCAAAGTTGGAAGAATCACGARGCTGCTGTTCGTTCGAAAAAAATACTTCCTTCCCAAGCCAAYAACGAAAATTCAAATAATCAGCTCACCATCGCAGATGAAACACCACAACTGCCAGATCCAGAACCTATCCACATTGAAGAGATCCAAACCAGACCCATTAGTTCATTCCCTTTCCATAAAGGAATTGGTTCACTTGATTCTCAAATCGCCGCATTTCGTATGCTGGCTGATCATCTCACAATACCGTTTCGCAAAGAATTATTTAAACGCATATTTGGCGATCAGGTAAACCGTCATGGAATAGTCTCCCTAGCCCTGTGCGGTGCAGTAGCCGAATCAATTGGCTTGCAAACCCAATTGCTTGAATTAGAGGCAGAGGCAGTTTCACGTTTGGAATATCCTTTACTGTTGCTTTGGGGTGATGGCCTAGCCATAATTTACCGATACACTAAAGGTAAGTTTTTGCTAGGTATTCCATCAGTAGGGCTGGTGGAACTCAACCCAGACGAATTTAAAGATCAATGGGGGGCMGCTGGCGAACTCTTGCTTTTGCGCAAACTAGATACAACTCCAACAAGACGCTTTGGCTTTAAATGGTTTATTCCAGCACTTACTAAATATCGGGCTGTTCTAACGGAAGTTTTACTGGCTAGTTTCTTTATGCAGCTATTTGGCTTAATAAATCCACTTCTAATTCAGCAGGTAATCGATAAAGCCATCATTAATTCAAGCCCCGATGCTCTTGGCATTCTAGGGTTATTATTGGTGGTKTTTGCCATCTTTGAAGGCCTGCTACTTTGTCTTCGTACATTCCTATTTAATGACACTACAAATCGACTTGATCTTAGCCTTGGTACCGAAATTATGGATCACCTGCTCAGGCTTCCCCTGAGCTACTTTGATAGAAGACCAGTGGGAGAAGTTAGTAGCAGGATATCTGAAATGGAAAAAATACGCGCCTTTCTTACAGGCACTGCACTAACCACAATTCTTGATGCTGTATTTGCTTTTATTTATGTAATTGTTATGCTTATCTACAGCTGGCAGCTAACATTAATCTCCCTTGCAGTAATACCAATTCTCATAATCCTTACAATCATTGTTTCGCCCATAGTTCGTTCCAGACTACAAAAAAGAGCGCTGGCTAGCGCTAAAACCCAGAGCCACCTCTTAGAAGTAATCGGCAGCATGATTACCGTAAAAGCTCAAAATATTGAGTTAAGAAGCAGATGGAAATGGCAAGAACTCTATACAGATTTCATTGCAGAGGGTTTTGACGTAACACTAATTAGCACAACGGCTAGCAGCATCAACGACTTTCTTAATAAACTTTCTGGCCTACTTGTTATCTGGGCAGGGGCATATCTTGTTCTTTCTGGTGATCTAACACTTGGCGAATTAATTGCTTTTCGAGTGATCGCTGGCTACGTAACTACTCCCCTATTAAGGATGACCGGCGTATGGCAAAGCATCCAAGAAACCGCACTATCGCTTGAGCGCCTCAGTGATGTAATCGATACACCAGTTGAAGCACCTGAAGATAACTCTACCCGTATCAGTATGCCACCCATTATTGGTCTTGTTGAATTCCGAGATGTAGAATTTCGCTACCAACGMACATCTCCTCTTCTTCTTAAATCAATTTCATTAAAAATTGACCCCGGTCAATTTGTAGCAGTTGTTGGCCTCTCCGGATCAGGTAAAAGTACCATCACAAAATTACTCACAAGGCTCTATAACCCTGAATCTGGTTTGATACTTCTAGATAATGTAGATATTAATAAAGTAGAACTATATAGCCTAAGGCGACAATTTGGCGTGGTGCCACAAGAGAGCATTCTTTATGACGGTTCCATCGAGCAAAATATTTCGCTTACATCKCCAGAAGCAACCACAGAAGAAGTAATAGAAGCTGCAAAAGTAGCATGCGCCCACGACTTCATCATGTCTTTACCAGCCGGTTATTCAAACCAAGTTGGCGAAAAAGGATCAAACCTTTCCGGTGGGCAACGCCAGCGAATAGCTATCGCCCGAACAATCCTGCAACGACCCAAAATGCTGATCATGGACGAAGCCACCTCAGCTCTCGACTACCAAACAGAACGTGTTGTTTGCGATAATCTAATGAAGGAGCTCCAAAACCGTACAACAATCTTCATCACCCACAGACTAAGTTCCATCACCTCAGCCGATAAAATCATCATGATGGGAGATGGAAAAATCATAGAGTCTGGAACACACATAGAATTGATGTCTCTCAAAGGTGCCTACTACACACTATTCCGTCAGCAAAGTAAATCCAGTAGTTCCTCCCCAGGCAAGATGCCTGCTGGGCTGGTRTTGGCATAAGCAACAATGGAAAAATTACCTGATGAGAAAAACAAAAGTATCAGCACAAATGTAGAAGCTACTAAACAAGCTGAACCAAAATCAAACGGGGAAGATAACAATCAATTTTACTCGGCTGGCTATGTAAAACGTAGAACCACGCTACCTCGCTCCACCCGGGCCTGGGGTCGTGGAATCGTTTGGGCACTAATTGGCCTTACCAGCTTTGCAATCATTTATGGTTTTCTTAATAAAATTGACAYCTCCATTGATGCTCGGGGAGAATTAGTTCCCACAAMAGGTAAACGCGATATATCTCCTGCTGTTAACGGAATTGTTAAAATAGTTTTTGTTAAAGATGGGGAATACGTAGTTAAAGGCAAGCCTTTATTTAGCATAATGGATGATTCCTCTGCCACAATACTAGACAATCTCAAAAAGATAAGTACTTATTGGCTCTCTGAACTTGTCGTTTCCCAGCAAATCCTCGGCATTAAAACCTCAGGTAAAATACCAACAATAGCCGAATTAAACTTATTAGCATCCAAGCAAGAATTACTACTTAAAAGTATATCATCTAAAGAAGATATTCAACGTTCAAAAAATGAAAAGCAGCAAGCCATAGCCGATCTAAATGGGACAACAAGCCAGCTTGAAACCAATAAAAATATTTTGAAGCGTTATCAAACCCTTTCCTCTCAAGGTGCCATTGCCGAATTAGATGCCATGAAGCAGGAGGATAATGTTAAAAAGCTCAGCGCKCAGCAGGAACGCCAAAAACTAGAAGTACTTAATGCTGATCGAAAAATAAAACAAGCAATCATTCAAAACTCTTACATCACCGCCCTTGATAAGAAACAAACATTCACTCGATACATAACGGCCAGSCAGGAGTATCTGCAAGTAAAAAATCGCATAGCAGACCAACAATACAGATCTTCACTTCAATTAGTCCGTGCTCCWATTGACGGCTACGTACACAATTTGTCAATTGCTAATGGCGAAATAGCAACGCCAAATAAACCTAGTCTTTCTTTGATCTCAATTGCTAATATGCGAGCAAAGATATTTATTMAAGATTCTGAGATTGGATTTATAAAAGTAGGTATGCCAGCAGAAATTAGAATTGATTCATTTCCCTTTACGGAATATGGGGCTATCAAAGGTAAAATAACCAATATCGGCAGATATTCCCTTCCACCAGACCAAGCCACTCCATTCACMCGTTTCCCTGCRAATGTAGAACTTGATAATAATATCCTYCAAACAAAAAAGAAAGGCRCRTATAACCTCCGTGCAGGTATGTCGGTTTCCGCTTTAATAATTGTAAGCAAACGACCCGTGATCTCAATTGTTACAGATAAATTAAATATCTTCTTTGACAATACTAGAAAAATCCGTTAACAACTACAATGAAACATTTTGACTTGTCGGAAGGTTGAAACTAATCAACTTGGCAAGTTCTAGGTTGCCCCCCGGCTGGCCTGTGAGATACAAGGATCCGTTAGTAGGTTTCTCATTGGAAATGCCTATTAGCAAACCAACTGATCCATCGCTAACTCCAAGATTTACGATATCATTAGGMAGCGCAATAATATCCCTTTGGATCATCCAATTATCATCAGCATTGCCATAGCGATAGGCAAATTGATCGCCCATAGATGAATCAAAGTTTTCAATGATCGGTGCTCCACCAATTCCATCCCAGCCCTTAACAAGAGAATTAACATCATTGAAAGCAACAAAATCTGAGCCGGAGCCAAGTGAGATGCTACGAATCGGATCAATTAAACCATTACTGCCGTTAGAAAGCACAATTATATCACCTTGATTCGATCCATCAATTAGCTCAAACCCAGATAAACCACCAGAAGTAGCCGAATCAAAATTCAGTAAATTATGATCTTGTCCTGTATAAATCAAATTATTTTGAGAGTATTCATAAGACAAGGTATCAATACCAGAACCTGCATCTAGATTACCAGAAAGAGATCCAAGTTTTTYGAACGACACAACATCATTGCCTGCCCCTAAATTAATATTTTCAGTAGATATAAACACAGTGTTATAAAGCTTRCCAACATTATTGCCGATTATTTCAACCCTCTCATTAAAATTACCCCTACTTTCAAGTGTATCGTTTCCGTCCCCAGCAAGCACAAGAGATACATCTGATGAATCCTTTGCAAACCAAGTATCGTTACCGTTACTTAACTGTTCAGTGCGTCCATAAAGTGGTATATTAATATAAACATCATTCTCATTAATCTTRATCGAAGAATCGGAATCAACATTCCCCTGTATAACAAGTTGATTATTTCCGGRGCCTAAATCAATCTTGCTATCAACCACATCYCCTCTTAATAATASAATGTCATYTCCCAGRCCAGTAGTGATATTAGAYTGCTCTAAACTTACAATGCTTTTACTGATATTAGTTTTTAAATTATGATCCCTATCAACACCAGATGAWTTGATCTGACTTGCCAAATACTCATCTATGCCAGAATCAAYGAAAATGCGATCAWTTCCTGCCCCAGTATCAATACTACTATGCTTAAGYGCAGTTGAGTTAAGACTAATGCTAATATCTCCATCTAATAGTTTATGYTGCTGATCAATATTTAGATTAAATCCTGGAAGTTCTGAATTATCAATATTATCCATTTTTGAAATCACTTGGATTTCATCGTCTCCCTTATTGGTTTTTATAGTACTGCCATTCAAGCCAATTGTATTTACACCAATATCAAGAAAAATCCCATCATTRCCTTGAGAAGCTTGTATRTCAGTAGTTGTATTAGCATGAATTAATATTGAATCATTGCGATCTCCTGTTGAAAGATTTGTATTTGTTAATCCCGTAGTGGTACTAATAACTTTCCCGGCGGCAAGCCTACCTGCTTGAGTTAGCAAATCGATGAAATCCATTGCTTTAATACTAACGAATTCAGCGGCATCGCGTAAACTTACAATCTGACTATTAAGCACAGAATTATTCTGGGCTTCTGTACTTGCAARCGAATCAAGTTTAAGGGAWCGGGCCACCGAATCCACAACCCCTGTTGTTGCAACGCTTATGGTGGGAGTTTGACCAATATCAAGTCCGCTAGAGATAAAATTGCCCCTAACGAGCCCCGAGTTAGCTATCGACGGTAAGTTAATAGTATCTTTTAKTAATCTTCCYTCATTATARGAAATAGCGCGACCCATATAGTTGAGYGGGCTAATCTGAATAGACGYACTATCGAGCCCAACYAGGTTCAACTTAGCAGCMGCATTACTATCACCTTCCACACTCGCGCTTACRGCACTTACGGGGCTATTAACATCAATTTTAATATAACGCTTATCTTCAACAAGATTAAGAGCAACGSKAGGATATTCAGGATTCACGGAATCACTAAATACACTATTCAGAGGCTTAGTTAACCTTCTTTGTAATGGGTCGCCACCCTGTACATCTAAAGAATCCCCATTGCTAGGTGCAGGATTTACTGGATTAGAAGCCTGCACACCACCCAAAATCCCGGATATGGGGGGCTCTGAGAGAGGCTTTAGTGCTGAGGATTGGCGTGCAAATCCTTCTGGGCCGAGATCAACAGGTTCAATTCCTTGGAACTGATTAGGGTTGAGGGGTTGAATCTGAATTTGATCCCTGCTCTGAGCTGGCCGGCCTCCGTCTTCTAAAGGGTTTGATTCAATAGGCCCGGGGCCATCTAGTAATTTTTGAGCCCATTCAGCGGCCTCAACCATTTCTGGCATCAATATAGACAATACGACAGCTAGGGATGCTCCCGCTAAAACACCTTCAATAGATACACGAGTATTGTCATCCTTTAARGGGATGCTGTTCCCGACAAGTTCAAGAGGTGTTGGCATTCAAATAYCCTCCAAACTCTTATAGCACCGCCAAGGCCGCAAATCAATAYCTGGCTGGATCAGCGCAACAGCAACGCTCTCCACCCTGGYGCACCCCATGTCCATTGGGCCACCGATATCCAGCCGGCACTAATAACCCCCTAGGGTCGCTTTYAATAGCTCCGCAGCCAAGGTGAACAGCAGCAGCCCCCATTGGGATGTAATCGTGGTTGGTGCCGGCATCGGCGGCCTCGTAACCGCTAGYCAACTGGCGGCAAAAGGCGCCAAGGTGCTTGTGCTGGAGCGTTATTTGATACCCGGTGGATCGGGTGGCAGCTTYAARCGRRMTGGCTACACCTTTGACGTGGGTGCCTCGATGATTTTTGGTTTTGGTGAAAAAGGCCACACCAACCTGCTCACCCGCGCCCTTGCTGATGTGGGTGAATACTGCGAAACCATCGCCGATCCAGCCCAGCTTGAATATCATCTGCCAAACAACTTATCRGTTGCAGTTGATCGCAACTATGAAAACTTTATATCAACTTTGATWGCTAAATTTCCTAAAGAAGAAAAWGGAATACGCGCWTTTTATAATGCTTGCTGGCAGGTATTTAAYTGCCTTGATGCAATGCCATTGTTATCACTTGAAGATCCCGCCTATCTAGCTAAGGTGTTTTTTAAGGCACCACTAGCCTGCCTTGGCCTTGCCCGCTGGCTGCCCATAAATGTGGGTGATGTGGCGCGGAMACATATCAATGATCCAGAGCTRCTCAAATTTATTGATATGGAATGTTTCTGCTGGAGTGTGATGCCCGCAGATCGAACGCCGATGATAAATGCAGGMATGGTGTTTTCTGATCGCCATGCCGGTGGCATCAACTATCCCAAAGGYGGTGTTGGSGTGATTGCAGAAAAATTAGTTAGCGGCTTAGAACGCCATGGCGGCCAAATTCGCTACAAAACCAGGGTAACRAAGGTRTTGCTAGAAGATGGCAGAGCAGTTGGCGTGCAACTAGCGAATGGGGAGCAAATCCGCAGCCACAAAGTGGTAAGTAATGCCACCCGCTGGGATACTTTTGGTRATTTAATTSATTCAGCCCACAGCCCAAAAGCAGAAAATACTTGGCGAAAACGCTATAAGCCATCGCCATCTTTCCTTTCGCTTCATTTAGGCATTGATGCTGCAGTGGTGCCGCCTGGTTTCCATTGCCACCACTTATTACTMGAAGATTGGCAACAGCTTGAGGCGGAACAGGGGGTTGTTTTTGTGTCTATGCCWACCCTTTTGGATCCCCACTTGGCGCCGGCTGGTAAACATATCCTGCACTGCTTTACGCCCAGCTCCATGGAGCATTGGCAAGGMCTATCGCCCTCCCTTTACAAAGCAAAAAAAGCAGCGGATGCCAATCAATTAATCAAACGCCTAGAGGCACTACTGCCCGGCCTAACGAATGGAATAAGCCACCKWGARGTGGGCACTCCCCGCAGCCATCGCCGTTTCCTTGGCCGCCACCAGGGCAGCTACGGGCCAATTCCAGCCATGCGTTTACCCGGCTTGTTGCCSATGCCCTTTAATCGCACCGGCATCAATGGCCTCTATTGCGTTGGAGATTCCTGTTTTCCAGGCCAAGGGCTTAATGCCGTGGCCTTTAGTGGATTTGCCTGTGCCCATCGCATCGGCGCTGATTTAGGCATCAAYCCATGGGCCCTACCTGCATAAATAAATGAGCACCTATCCGATGGCTCCACTGATTAAGTACACATTGCTGATTTTGTATTTAGCTCTGGTGTTACCCCTACCCGTGCTTGCTCCAATCGCAATCAAATATTGGCTATTGGCAGCCACCCTGCTCGGCTTTTTGCTGSTATTAGCCCTCGTTAGTGAAGAGGTACAGCTGGATTMCAACAGTTTAAAAGTTAGCTATCCCAGCTGGTGCCGTTGGTTTATGCGCCGCGGCTGGCAGCTACCACTAGCTGATATCAAGGCCCTGCTACCTGTTGCCACAAGCCAGGCGGGCCGTGTGTATTACTTACGTACAAAAGATGCTTCTTTTTTGTTACCRCAACGGGTGGCAAATTTTCCGGAACTGCTGGCTAATTTGCAGCKGRCCACTGGTATAAACACCAGCTCCGTSCAGCGGCTAACACCGCCCTGGACCTATCAATTGTTAGCTGTTTTAAGTGCTTTGTTGCTTGCCGCTGAGTTGCTCAGTGCCTGGTTCCAAGGTTTGAGTTGGCAGCTGGTCTTGGGGGGTGGCATCAACGGTTGAATCCTTATCGGGCAAATTATCCAAGCTAAAGCGGTAGCCCTGTTGCCTCACGGTTTCAATACCACCGCCTTCTCCTAAACCAGCCTGCTCCAACTTGCGCCGCAAGGTGAGCACTTGTGTGTCTACGGAGCGGGGGCCACCGCTAAAGGGCGGCCAGGCCATGGTGAGCARCTCCTGGCGGCTACGCACATGGCCGGGGGGCATCATCAAAGCGCAGAGCAAGGCAAATTCCCGCGGGCTTAATTCCACCGGTTGATCCCGCAGGGTTACCTGCCGCAACAACAGATGCACAGCTAGGGGGCCAACGCTTACTTTTTCCTGCAGGCCACTGCTGCGGCCCAATAATTTGYGGCAGCGGGCGGCCAGTTCCTCCAGGCCAAATGGTTTACGCAACACATCTTCCGCACCGCCATCAAGCAAAGACACCACCGCTTCTGCCCCCGTGCGGGCCGTGAGCACCATCACGGGACARCGMAGCTGGGCTGCCAGTTTTAAAGCGGTGGTTTCTTCGAGCAGCTCAGCGCTCACAAGCAGCTCWGGTTGCTCTTGGATGCAAACCTCRAGGGCCTCAGTGGCACTACCCACAGCAGCGGCCATGTGGCCGTCTTGGCGCAATCGCTGGGCAAGCACCATCCGCAAGGTGGGGTGTGGATCCACCACAAGGATGCGGTACTGGCCTGGGGGTTCCACCAATGAGTTAGCTGGGCCCTCTACCGTAACTGGGATGATCCGCTTTGCTGGCTAAAGGCGATGCCTTACCAGCTGTCCCCCCATGACCGCGCTGCAACACCCCGACGCCATTCGTCATTTCCAAAGCCTCTGTGATGCCATGCAAGAGATGGCGYTGCGATACAGCGGCCCCTCTGAACTGCGGCTTTATGCCGATGGTTATTGCCATGCCCTCAGGCGCACACAACAGCTTGATCCCTTGAGCCAAAGGCGATTTGAAGAACTGGTGGATCGTTGGATWCACGATCCATCCAGTTTTGTGGGCCCCGATGGCGACCCCAGCCGCTTGTATGAAACCGAACGGCGTTAGGAAGCAAGGGCGATCGCCAGCTTTTCTTTCAACTCMCCGGAGTTGTAAAGCTCGATCAGGATGTCTGATCCACCTAGRAATTCACCCTTTACATAAATTTGGGGAATAGTGGGCCACTCCGAATATTCCTTGATCCCTTGGCGGATTTCCTGGTCGCTYAATACRTCAAACGTATCGAATGGCACCCCTAGGGCATTAAAWATTTGAACGGCATTATTGGAGAAACCGCATTGGGGCATCARTTTATTGCCCTTCATAAACAGCAGCACAGGGCTTGCTGTAATCAAGCTTTCAATTCGGCTTTTGAGTGAAGCATCCATGGGAATTGCAGAAATAAGCGATCTTGTTGAACCCTAGGAGGGGCAGGCAGTTGTTAAGGCAAGGGCATGGATCGCCTCGCTGGCCAGTTCACTGCGCAAGGCGCCATAAACCAGCTGGTGTTGTTTCACCCGCGATAGATCCCTAAAGCCCTCCCATAACACCTTCACCTGGAGGTGGTCGCCGCCACCGGTGAGGTCTTCCACTTCCACTTGGGCACCGGGCAGCACCTGGCTGATAGCGGCTGCCACAGCATTTGGTTGAACCATTTAGATCAGTTGGTAGCAGCTGCTGCAGGTGCAGCGTAGGGGGTAGAAACAAAACCCACCTCAACCAGTTGCTGATAGGCCTTRCGCCCATCAACRGTGCTRGGGGTCATCAATTTCACCACTTCCACCAGCAGGGGTACGGCCACTTCCGATTGGTTTTGACGCCTATAAACAGCCGCTAAACGCAAGTTGGCCTGGGCTAACTTTTCAATCGATTCACGACCCTTTTGGTCCATATCCCTTGGTATGCGGGCATCAAGGCCGCGGAAGGCRCCGCCCAAATCCCGATAAAAAGACAACAAAGACCGGGAGGCATTACGGGCCTTGTCGTAAGACTTCACCGCTTCAGTTAAGTTGCCGCTCGCTGCTTCCCGATCGCCCTTAGCAAGCAGGGCATCAACGGAGCTGAGGTTGAAACCGTCGTTTGTTTGAGACGCATTTGCTTGGGCAAAGCAAACAACTGGTGTMAAAGGAATCACCAAGCCGATGGCAAGACTTGAGAGCAGCAACAATCGGCGCATAAACCCTATGGTGATTTGATATCAAACAACTGTATTTGCTKATTTAGGAATTACCCACCCAGGCACGGGCCGCTTCCTCAGCTGAACGCATTTGCTTGGCAAGCCGCTCTTCCAACTCCGCAGCAGCCGTTTTACCCGTTCCATTAAGCAACAGGGGCGCCCCAAAACAAAGGGCAGCTCGATCCCACCAGCGCGGAATGGGGTGGCTATAGGCCAAACCCACTGGCACCACAGGTACCCGTAAACCTTTGAGCTGGGCCAAGCTGGCTAGGCGTGGCAACCCCGGCTCCAGGTTCAATTCCCTTTGATCGCGGCGAATTGTGCCYTCCGGGAACACCACCACCTGTTCCCCCTGGCCTAATAGATCCAAGGCAAACCTCAAGCTGCTGGTGCCTGGTTTGCTTTGGTCGATGGCAAAACAACCCAAGCGTTCTAAAAACCAACCCTGCAAACCCTCCATCTCTGTTGTTGTAACCATGAAGCGACAATCCCTGCCGTGAATGCGGCGGCCTGCAGCCATCGGCAACATCAAGGCATCCCAGCGGGAGCGATGGGTGGGGGCAAGCAGCACCGGTCCCCTGCGGGGTAGGTGCTCAATRCCGAGCACCTTGGTGGATTTGAAATAACAACGTAAAGCGAGGTCTTGGGTAGCCCACATCGCCACTGGCGCAAGCCAAGGGGCCACTTCACTGCGGATTGGATCGGCCATCGCCAAACCATATCCAGCCAAGCGGTTCCTAAGATCAATCCCTGGACAGCATTTGCGATGGCCAGCCTCGGCGTAAATATCGATCACATCGCCACCGTGCGCCAAGCCCGCCGCACGGTGGAACCAAACCCCGTAACCCTTGCTTTGCTTGCGGAACTTGGTGGCGCCGATGGCATCACCGTGCACCTAAGGGAAGACCGCAGACACATTCAAGACACCGACGTGGAGCTGTTGCGGGCCACCCTGCGCAGTCGCCTCAATTTGGAGATGGCCGCTACCGCCGAAATGCAGGCGATCGCCCTAAGGCTCAAGCCAGCCATGGTSACCCTTGTGCCGGAGCGGCGCGAGGAGGTAACAACTGAGGGGGGCCTGGATGTGGTTGCCATGGGCAGCCAACTGCAGCAATGCATTAGTGGGCTCCAGGGGGCTGGCATYCCCGTGAGTTTGTTTGTGGATGCAGATGCCAAGCAATTGCAGGCCTGCCATGCCAGCGGTGCCCTTTGGGTGGAACTGCACACCGGTTCCTACGCCGATGCCCCATGGGGCACAAAACAAGCCCAAGAATTAGCCAAATTGATTGAAKCCACCCAGCACTGCCGTGAAATGGGTTTACGGGTGAATGCGGGCCACGGGCTCACCTACCAAAATGTTGAGCCTGTGGCTGCAATCCCAGGGATTGAGGAGCTAAACATCGGCCACACAATTATCGCAAGGGCCCTTGCCGTGGGSCTYGAGCAGGCGGTGCGTCAAATGAAGGCGCTTGTGCTTAACCCCCGCCCCCTGGAGCAGAATCCAGGGCCGAACAACRCTTTTTGCTAATGGCCACCTATTACTACGTAGCAGCCAGTGAAAATTTCCTTACAGAAGAGGAACCCCTGGCGGAGGTGCTAACAGAACGGCGCCGCAACTACGCCGARAATTCCAAAGAGATTGATTTCTGGCTGGTGCGCAGGCCCAGTTTTTTAAATGCAGCTGAACTTACAAAAACAACAGCTGCCGTACCWAGGCCAGCAGCTGCAGTGATATCAACCGATCGCAGTTTCATTGATTTCATGAAACTACGCTTGGAATTCGTGCTCAAGGGCGAGTTTGAAGCGCCGAGCAAAGCAATTCCCGATCCCCTTGCAAGYGAGGGTTGAGCTSCCCATCAAGGGCTTGAAATTCCAGGCTTTGGCCCTGGATTTGGTTTGAAAGCAGCTGTTGGAGGCGTTCAAGCTCATCGGGATGAAGCTCTCCGTTCTYCCTCCATTGGAGATCGGTGGTCACGGCGTTGAAAATTGATTCGTTAATGCAAAATTGTGTCAGGAATTCAACTTGGATGGGTGCTTTCTTAAGCGAAAATACCTTGAAAAAAGCTGAAGATCGCTTCCTTGCCACCCGGTTTTGTTCCGTTTAATCCAAAGCAACAGCATTGAAACCCTGGCTGCTGCCCTGGCTGAACAGCTGCTGGCAAAYACCCCCGAGGATCCCTTTGCYGTGCAAAAGGTGTTGGTTAGCACCAATGCCATGGGGCGTTGGCTGGCCCTTGCCTTAAGTGAACAGCTGGGAATTTGCGCTGGCATCGATTTTGATTTTGGTGGCCGMTACCTGCGCAATCTGGTGCGGCAACTAGCAGCKCAGCCCAGTGATAACCCTGATCCGTGGGAACCAGAACAGCTGCGCTGGCACCTGGCCCAAATGCTCCCCCAGATCCCAGGTAGCCAGCACTGGCCAAACAATTCACAGCTAAACCGGCAGCAATTGCAATTCCTGTTGCAATTAAGCGACACCCTTGATCAATACGGCCTCTATCGCCCAGCGGCAATTCGCCGCTGGYTAGCAGCGGAAAACCTTGATTTCGATGCCAAACCGCTCGAGRCAWGCGAACTCTGGCAAGCGCAACTSCTGCGCAACTTGCAAAAYAAAGCCAAGGCCCTCGGCTTTGATCACCCCAGTGAACGCCTACTGCATGCGCCGCAACGCTTAGCMAAGGCAGAAGAGCTGTTTAAGCAATGGCAGCAAGAGGGACCGCTGCATGTGTTTGGCCTCTCCAGCCTGGCCCCCGCYTTTTGGCAATTGCTCGCAACCATTGCCGCCAGCGGCCGGCGGGATGTGGTGCTCTACCTGCTGAGCCCCTGCAACGCCCCTTGGGGTGCCATGCCMCCTCCGATCAACAACGAAACCAGTGCGGTGGAACAGCTGGAAACAATGCTTCTTTACAAAGGGCATCCCCTGCTGGCAAACCTCGGGCGCACCCTGCGGGATTTTGATTGGCAACTGGAACTTATTTCCACCAACCTTGAGGAAAAGTTCCAACGGCATTCCTTGCCAAGCCCACCCCTTAAGGAGGGGGCAACGCTCTTAGATCAACTCAAACACGATCTAGCAACCGGCTTAAAAGGCAATCCCCTAGAGCTAAAAGCAGAGCAGCTAAACCTCCAGGTAATCCACTGCCACGGCGATCGCCGTCAGGTGGAGGAAGCCCACGAAGCAGTGCTTGCCTTAATGGCCCGCGACCCCAGCCTGCAWCCGCGCCAGGTGTTGCTGCTAACAACGGATGTGGCCTGTTTTGCCCCCTTAGTGCTCGCCACCTTTGAGCAACCAGGCGGCARCAGCAACCCCCGCCACCTGCCAATTCGCGTTACCGATCGCACCCTCAGGCAACGCAATCCCCAAATCAATCTCCTATTCCARCTGCTAGCYCTTGCCGGCAGCCGCTACGAAAGGGAAGCGGTGCTGGATTTATTGCTGCTGCCACCGGTGGCGCAAGCAATGCAACTTATCGATTTAGAACATCACCAATGGCTGCACCTAATCCAAGCGGTTGGAATCACCTGGGGARAAGAYGGCAGCCATCGCCAGCAGTGGGGTTATCCCGCTGGCGGCGAAAACAGTTGGCAATGGGGCCTAGATCGCCTGCTGCTGGGCCTACTAATAGAGGATCCATTTCCCGCTGAAGCTGCAGCCCTCGGCGAATGGCAAGGCATAGCTGCCCACGGCGATCCGCTTTTAACAGCCGCTTTAGTGCAGGCACTAATCAAGGCCTGCGA
Source organism: Synechococcus lacustris str. Tous (assembly GCF_003011125.1). Taxonomy (GTDB): domain Bacteria; phylum Cyanobacteriota; class Cyanobacteriia; order PCC-6307; family Cyanobiaceae; genus Synechococcus_D; species Synechococcus_D lacustris. Next base: position 19,411 of record NZ_PXVC01000022.1, read on the forward strand.
AACCCTATTTGATTTCCTACAGCGCCTCGAAAAACCCCTTACTCCAGGGGCCTGGGCAGAAGCCCTAGCCGAGGCCGTGCAAGGGCTCAGCAACAGCGCTGGCCTYAATGGCTGGCAGGCACCTGAACTTTATGAATTGCTCAAACCATTGCGCACTGTCCCGGCAAATGCGCCCCTGCTTGAGCGGGAGGCAGTGGTTTTACTGCTGGAGGAGGCAGAAGCCCAAGAGCAAGGCCGTTATGGCCATGTAAGTGGTGCCGTTACCCTCAGCGCCCTTGAGCCGATGCGCTCCATTCCCCATCGGGTGGTGGTGCTGCTGGGCATGGATGAAGAACGGCTGCCCCGCCAAGACAATTTCGCTAACTACAACCTGATGGCGCGCAACCCCTGGCGGGGCGATCGCAGCCGCCGCCAGGAGGATCGAGCAATCCTGCTCGAAACCTTGCAGGCCTGCCGCCACCACTGGATTGCCACCTACACGGGCACTGATCCACGCACGGGGGAAGAACAAAACCCAGCGGGYCCCCTGGCCGATTTAATCAGCTGCYTAACAACTCAATACCGCTGCAGTGATGGCACAGCGATCAAAGATCTATTGGTGCGCCGCGCCCCACCGCTGCGGCCCCTGCCAGTAGCCCCCATCAATGGGCTTGAAGCCCTATGGCCTGCCAATTTGGATTGGCCAGCAACTGAAACAGCCAGCAGCGATCTAAGCGAACTACAACTATTTTTTCGCGAYCCGGCCCGGGCATTCCTGCGGGCCCATGGCATCCAACTGCAACGCAAACCAGAGCAAGCCTGGGAYCCAGAGGAAACAGAACTAGATGGTTTGCATCGCTGGMAAATAGGCGAACAAATGCTGCCCCTAGGGGTTGATGGGCTAAGCCCAGCTGCCTGGCAACAGCAACAGGGGGCCCTAGAGCGCCGGGGCAAACTGCCCTCAGGCCCGGCCGCCCAGGTGGTTAGCGCCAACCTTCGCCAGCGCAGCCTTGCCCTACTGCAAATTGATCAGCAACTGCAGCAAAGCCAGCCAAACTCACAACGCATTATCAGCAGCGGTGTTTTAAACGCAAAACGCAAGCTGCAAGCTTGGATTGCCCATTTGGATGCCAATMAAACTGAACCACGCCCCACCTATTTAATTGGCCCRAAAGCAAGCGGTGAACAGGAAGAACTAATCAGCCTATGCCTTGATSCCATCGATTCAGCAACAGCTAACATACACCTAGATCTACTGTTTAAATTACATCAAGAAGGCCTAAATCGGCCCTTGCCATTTGARCCAGAAGCCAGTTGGTTGCTGCTTAACTACCGGCWWAATCCAGAAGCGAATTGGAATCAATTAGATAATTATCAATGGCCAGATTCAATCATTCAATTAAATGGTGGTGAGGCACCAAATTTATTTAGTTGGTGGGATCAGGCTGATTGTTTGAGCCTAGCTGAGCAGATTTTGATACCGCTTGATGAAGCATTAGCAGCTTCCAAAATATCATGACTAACCTTGATTTAAATGGMGCTCTRCCCTCTGGCACCGAGGTGATTGAGGCCAGCGCCGGCACGGGTAAAACCTATGCCCTCAGCCACCGGGTATTGCGCTTAATTGCAGAACAAGGGTTGCCTGTTGAATCAATCCTGGTGGTTACTTTCACCAGGGCGGCGGCGGCAGAAATTCGCAGGCGGATTCGTGATCGCTTGAACTTGGCCGCCACCGCATTGGCGATGGCCATCGGCCAACAGGCGGAAAATAGCCCAGCCCTAGATGAAACCCTTGCCCCTTTAATCGCYAGCTGGCATTCAAGTTCCGATCCCTATGAACCACTGCTAAGGCTATTAAAAGCATTAGATCAAKTGGATTTAGCCCCAATCCACACCATCCATGGCTTCATCAAAACCCTWATTCGCGCCAACGGGCCCTTGCTGGCCATTGATCCGATGGTGGGATTACAAGAAAACAACCAGGAATTGCTATTTAATCTTGTTACCCATTGGCGCCGCTGCAAGCTATCGCCAAGTTCWAGCCCCTGGCAGGCATGGGTGCATAGCCACGCTGATCTAAGGGCAGATCAACTTTTAAARCTAGCCCAATTGATAGACGACGACCGCGATATGCAAATAGCCAATCCCAAAYATGCAACTGATCCCGAGCAACTGTGGGCAGATCTAGAGCAGCGCTTTCACAATGCCCTAGCAAGCCAAGGCGATGAAACTGCAGCCGCGTTGGTTGCCCTATGTAAAGGCAAAGGCAACGAAACTCCCGTAAAAATAATTCCTAAAACCAGGCTAACTGAATTGCCAAGYCGGCTGGAAATAGCAAGGCAGCAGTTTTTTTTAAATCCCTCGCCTCACAATGCAAAAACCTATCGCCATCTATGCCAAGCCTTCGCCACCAATCGCCTGCGTTTGGTGCTGGCCGACCCCAGCCAGGCACCAACAGCGGGGCTCCATCACCTGGCCGATCAACTCTGTTATCAACCAATTGAACAACTGCTTCAGCAATTCTGCCTGCAAATAAAAGAGCAGGCCAGCGGCCAAAGGTTGGCTCAAAACGTCCTCAGTTTCTCCGATCTACTCGAGCGGGTTGATCCTGCAAAACTAGAGCCAGATCAATTAATCGCTCTTAAAACCTGGGCCCAGCGTAAATATAAATGCTGCTTAATCGATGAATTTCAAGATACGGATCCAATTCAATGGCGTTTGTTTGATTCTTTATTTGCAGGAAATTTACCAATCACCCTGATCGGTGATCCCAAACAAGCCATCTACCGCTTTCGTGGTGGCGACATCCGCACCTATCGCCTTGCCACCAGTGGCAATAACCGCAGGCGGGCGGGCCTCAACAYCAATCGCCGCAGTGATCCCCAACTACTTGAWGTGCTCAACCGATTRTTTAGCGAAGGCGAAGCATTTGGAAGTGCCGAAATTCCTTACCACCCAGTTCAGGCACCCCMAAACACTCCCTCCTTTCGGTTGCGATATGGCAACAGCAAAGCCCCTGTGCCTCCAGTGCGGTTGCGCTGGATCACCAGCGGCGATAAGCCCACAGCCACAACCAACCTRAGCCGCACCCTGGCAGCCAGTGTGGCCAGCGACTTGCAAAATTGCCTTGCTCAAGGTTTAGAAAAACTRTCGGGCRATAGCTGGCGGCCAATCAATCCAGGCGATCTGGCCGTTTTGGTGAGCCGTAATACAGAAGCGCTGGCAATTCAACGGGAATTGCTCAGCCGTGGCATACCAGCTCGCATCGGCAGGGGTGGCAATATCTGGGCTACGGCGGAAGCTGGCAGTGTTGCCCTTGCCCTAAGCGCCCTTGCGGCAGATGGCCGCAAACCSCCCGCCCTCGCCCTTGCCTTATCACCTTTAGGGGGATTTAACGCCGGGGAAGTTTCAACCTGGGACGACTTTGAACATGGTTCATGGCTGCAAAAAATCAGCAGAGCTGAGCAGCGYTACCAGCAACTTGGCCCCCTACCGGCCCTRGAGCTGCTAATTGCCACTGGCCCTGGCATAGCCCGCCTCAATGCTTGCCTTGGTGGTGCCCAACGGGTGAGCGATTTGCTGCAGCTTGGCGAACTGCTGCAAGAAAACTGGCAAACCCAAGGACGCCCCTCCCCCGCCCGCCTTGGCCTCTGGCTAGCGCAAAAACGCTGCAGTGCGGAGGGCTCCAACAGCAGCCAGCAACGGTTGGTGGCTGCTGGGAAGATGGTTTGCATCAGCACCCTTCATGCCAGCAAAGGTTTGGAATTTCCTTTGGTTTGGTGTCCCACCCTTTGGCGTGGTTCCGGGGGGCCAAAGGCGGAGGAACCATTTAGGGGCTGGGATCAAGCCAGCCAAAAACGCATCTTGGAATTAAACCGTTGTGATGGMAGTTCCCCAAGGCTGGAAAGGCGCGAAACGGCAGAACTGGAGGCCTGGCAGGAGGGGTTACGCCTCGGCTATGTGGGTATTACCCGCGCCTGCCATCAACTGAGCCTTGATTGGGGTCGGGTRCGCGATAGCGCCACCAGCTTGCCCGCMTGGTTRCTCCATCSCGAACTGCGCAGGCCCAGGGCCCAGCAGCCATGGGAGGCCATAGCAACAGCCATCAAGGAAAACCCCCAATTGCAACAACAGGTGCAACGCCGCTGCCTTGAATTAGGCATCCAATTTGAACTGGTGGAGCCGCAGCCCAGCCAAGGAAGCCAGCCAACCATTGCAATCCCAAGCCTGCTGCCCCCGGCTCCTGCCAGCMAGGTCAAAGCATCGCTGCCACGGCCAAACCTTGCCCCCTGGGGCAGGTGGAGCTACAGCCGMTTGGTGGAACAAAACCAAGTTGCCTCTGATTACAGCAGGGAAGAAGARGGCTTTGATCCAGATAACAGCCCAGCAAGTGATGGGGCCGGCAGCTCAGAAAGCCCCCTATGGAGCAGCCTTCCAGCTGGTGCTGCCTTTGGCACCCTTGTGCATGGGGTGCTGGAGCAGCTTGATTTCAGCGCTGATTTARCTGCACCAGAGGTCCAAAAAATTCTTGTTGATGCCGTTGCCCGTTCTGGCTTTGAACCACACTTGGCCGCGGAGCTAAGGCCAGCCCTGCAAGAACTCATGCAGAGGTCCCTCGGGGGACCCCTGGGCCAGTTGCGCCTTAATCAAATTGAACGCCAAAACAGTTTGCGGGAATTGCCCTTTGATTTRCCCCTGAGTGGCTTTGAAAACGGCCCGCCCCTAGATGTATTGGGTGAGGCCCTAAGYCAACTCGCAAAACACCCCAAYCCATTGGTTTGCTCCTATGCAAAAGAACGGCTTAAACAACGCCTMCCCCAAGCCAGGGCCGGTTTTTTAAATGGGGTGATCGATTTGGTGYTCCGGGCACCAGCTGCCAATGGAGATCTGCAATGGGTGGTGCTGGATTGGAAAACAAATCGGCTCAGCCAACCTGTGGCAAAACTGATGGCAGATAAGGATTATTGGCTGCAGGCCCAGCTCTATCGCCACGCCATAGAGCAATGGCTGCGGCTGCGGCTTGGTTTAACCAAATCCGAACCCTGCCCCGTTCACGCCTTGATGTTGTTCACCCGCAATGGTGAAAGCGCCTGGCTTACTAATCCATGAGTGCCACCCGCCTATTGGCCCTTGCGCCAGCCAGCGTGCAAAGCCAGGCAGAGGCCTTAAAGCCATTGCTGGAATTGTTTTTTAGCAATCTTGGCCAAGGTAAAGAACCGCTTGAATTGGCTGAAAGCCAGTTACCAGATGAACTGATCAGCGCCCTAGCAGCTCTGCCACTGGTGCTGGATAAAAAACCAGATGAACCGTTAAAGCTCTGGACGGCTAAGGGGTTCAAACAGCAACAAARGGTGCTTGCGCAACTTGTTGATCTGCTCAAATCCCACAACGGACTTTTGGTAACAGGTGGGGCCGGCAGCGGTAAAACCAGCCTGGTGCGAAAACTACTGGGGGAGATAAATCAGCCAACGGCCCTAATGGCCCCCACTGGCAAGGCAGCCGCCCGCTTGAGGGAGGCGATGGCGCCAATGCCCGAGGGGATGCAATGCGGCACCATTCACCGCTGGCTTGAGGCCAGTGGTGATGGCCGATTTCGCCGGGGACCACAACGGTTGCTGGAGTTAAGCAGCGTTGTTGTTGATGAATTTTCAATGGTGGAAATAATGCTGCTGGAGGCCCTATTGGCRGCATTACCCCCTGGGGTGAAGCTGTTTTTATTGGGGGATCCTGGCCAGCTGCCACCGATATCCGGGGCCGGTGTGCTCGCTCCCTTGAAAGCAAAGCTGGCGGCAGAGGCACCGCAATGYTTAATCGAATTAAAAGGCTCCCATCGCTTCAATCAAACCACTGCCCTTGGGGAATTTGTTCAGCAGCTGCGCAAGGGGCCCATCGATTTGGCCACACAATTGCAGCAGCTGCCAGAAACAGGCAATTTAGGTTTCTACAATTTAAATCTAGGTTGGCCCATAGAATTAACTGAACGSTTAAATCTRCACCGCAAGCAACTAYTAATAGCAGCTGAAAATAAGCACTRTTCAGATCAAGAAGCCCTCAACACGCTTCTGGAATTAATGTTATTGGCGCCGCGGCGAAAGGGCCGCCATGGGGTGGATCAATTAAATGAACGCTGGCTTGGCTTAGATCGAAATAATCCCTTGGCTTGGCCCGTGGGAACACCAGTTTTAATCAACCGCAATAACAATGAAAAAGGCCTATCAAATGGTGATTTGGGCTTAATTCGCAGCGATGAAAGGGGCCGAAAAGTGGCGGTTATCGCMAGCGGTGATGGCGCCCAGCGCATCCCCTTGGAATTGCTTGTTGGCGTGGAACCGGCCCTTGCGATCACAGTGCATAAAAGCCAAGGCAGCCAAGCTAAGCAGGTGATAGTTGTGATCAATGAAGCCGAGGGGCTGGATCCCAGGTTGCTCTACACAGCCCTAACCCGCGCCCAAGATCGGGCCGATCTACTTTTTTCAGTTCCATAACAAAACTGCTGAATTTGCACTTTTAGAAGCAGTGTTGGAGCATTCCCTAATTAATGCATTGGAAATACCACCTTTTATCGGCGTTCCCCTAACCCCAACCCCACCAGCGATGTATCGCGATTGCATGCGCACCCAGCTTGGCATTGATGAATGGCTGCTGGGCCCTGGCGCCCTGAATGAACAACTTCCCTATCCCCCTGGCCTCACAGCCCAGCAAATAGCTATCGCCACTCGTTTTTGCCAGGCAATCGGCGACGACGATGGCTGAAGCAATGGCAATAACTAAACGCCCATGGGGCTGGTTTGAAACCTTGGCGGAGGGGGAGGGCTATCTAATAAAAAGATTGTGGATTRCCCCACATCARCGCATTTCATTGCAACGCCATCAGCATCGCCAGGAGCATTGGTATGTGGCCCTTGGCGGTGGCTCGGTAACCATTAACGATCAAGATTTAGAAGCCCCAATTGGCAGCACATTTGATGTGCCCTGTGGATCTATTCATCGAGCTGAAGCTGGGTTTGAAGGGATGTTGATTGTTGAAATCCAAAGGGGGGACCTTCTTAGTGAAGCCGATATTGAACGTTTGGCCGATGACTATGGCCGATAAGTAGGGCCTCAGCCATGGAGCATCGGGTGATATATTTCATTTGTTGAAAGTCCATCTGAATAGGGCAAGGCAGATCAAAACGTGGGTTCTGCCGGCCTGAATCAAGGAATTTCAGGCCAACCTACGGCGACAATCGCCCTATCCAACCGTGACTACTACGCCTCAATTTCCCCTGCCTAGCGAACTGAATCCTGAGGATCCAGCTTCCGAATCATCTGAATCAAATTCAGCTATTGCCAGTTCTGGTTTTGCCAGTTTTGGTTTGCCTGCAAACCTTCTAGAGGCCCTAGAGCGCTGCGGTTATCAGGAGCCATCACCAATCCAGGCGGCTGCCATTCCCGAATTRATGCTCGGCAGGGATTTGCTGGGCCAAGCTCAAACAGGCACAGGTAAAACCGCTGCTTTTGCCCTACCGCTGCTAGCCAGGCTAGATATCGAAGCGCGCCATCCTCAGGTGTTGGTGTTAGCGCCAACCCGTGAACTTGCAATTCAAGTAAGCGAAGCCTTTCAACGCTATGCCTCATGTACCCCTGGGGTTCATGTGCTTGCTCTTTACGGAGGCACTGATTTTCGCGATCAAATCCAGAAGTTGCGTAGGGGTGTTCAGGTAATAGTTGGCACCCCAGGCCGGGTGATGGATCACATGCGCCAGGGCACCCTTGATGTTTCCAAATTAGAAACACTGGTGCTTGATGAAGCAGATGAAATGCTGCGCATGGGTTTTATCGACGATGTGCAATGGGTGCTGGAGCAATTACCAACTAAGCGGCAAGTGGTGTTGTTTTCTGCCACCATGCCAAATGAAATCAGGCGGATTTGCCAACAACATCAAAAGCAACCGGCTGAGATCACCATTCGCACCCGCCAAGCTGATGCCGGCCGCATTCGCCAACGTTTTATCAGTGTTCCCCATCATCAAAAAYTACCTGCTCTGCAAAGGGTGCTTGAGGCCCACGGCCGCGGTGGTGTAATTATTTTTGCCCGCACAAAAGCGGTAACAGTTGTGGTGGCTGAAGCCCTTGAAGCCAGTGGCACCGCCTGYGCTGTRCTCAATGGCGATATTCCCCAATCCCTGCGGGAACGCACAATTGAACGCTTAAAAGATGGCAAGGTAGATGTGTTGGTGGCCACCGATGTGGCAGCCCGGGGCCTTGATGTGGARCGCATTGGTTTAGTTGTTAATTACGACGTTCCCTTCGACAGCGAAGCCTATGTGCATCGCATTGGTCGCACCGGCCGCGCCGGCAGGGAAGGGGACGCGATCCTGTTTCTCTCCCCCAGGGAGCGCCGTTTGCTCTATGGGCTAGAGCGGGCCGTTGGTTGTGCGATTGAACCGATGGAGGTGCCCTCCGATGCGGAAATCAATCAACAACGCCTAGACCAACTGCAGGAAAAACTCACCTGCCTGCTCACTGAACCCGTAGCGAGCGAGCGTCAGCAGGAGGTGGCACTGATGGCTGAAATCATCCAAAGGCTCAGCCGTGAAACCGAAGCCACCCCAGAGCAACTAGCCCTTGCCGCCCTGAGGCTCTCCCAAGGCGATCAACCCTTGTTGGTGGTGCCCCAAGTTCAAAATTCAGTTACGCGTATGGGTCGCAATGAACGGCCCGAACGGGGTGAACGCCGGGGGCCAGGGG
>NZ_PXVC01000220.1 GCF_003011125.1 Synechococcus lacustris str. Tous
TACCTATAGCGCCGCTGAACGGGCCATTGATTTGGAGTTATGCCGCACTGCCGCCTGTAGATATCGTGACCTTTTAGCTGCTGGTTTTGCAGAGGAGCATGCCCGTGGCATCTTGCCCTTTGATTACCGCCAGCATTTTGTTGTTAGTTTTAGTTTGCGTGCCTTCCTGCATTTCATGGATCTACGCGCCAAACTTGATGCCCAGCTTGAGATCAGGCAGTTATGTGATCTGATGTGGCCCCATCTTGTGAATTGGGCGCCTCAATTTGCGGAATGGTATGAAAAATCACGCCTGCACCGCGCTCGCCTAGCACCATGAAATATTACTTATGCAGCGCCTTACTTTTGCTTTCAGGCCTTGGAAGCCCTGTAGGCGCTCAAATGTTGCTTGATGCAGCAGCTGGTGCTGCGATCCAATCAAGTTTGCAATCCACAGGTAGTGGAAATGCTCTTCAATTGCTTCAGGATGCCAAATCCCTACGCAATCAAGCAACCCAATCCCCGCTATTATCTGCACAGGTACAGTTGAATTCCCAATCTAGTAATTCAACCCTCGTTAAACGCGTTCCTGCTTCTGTGATTCAAGGTGCGCCTGTGCTTTTTAGTGTTAATGGCCATGGCATTCAACTTTGCTCCAGTGGCATGGCTTGTATGTATCAAATGCGCCGTGCTATGGGTGTTCGCTAAATCTATCTAAATATGCCAATTTCAAACGCAGCCCAGCTGCAAAATCAGCTTATGCATATCTCTTTTGATATGCAGCATTTATGTGATAACCCAACAGATATCACAAGCGCCATTGATCTCTTAAATCGCAGCTATAAAACACCAGCTGCCGCCGCTGCCCGCCAACGTTTACACGCTGATCCTGCAATTGCTGCCCTAGTGCAGGAGCGTTATTGGGGTGAATGGCCAAACGTAGCTACTTTGATCACCTATCCAGCCGGTAGCCTTGGTTATGTGTATGGCCATCTGTTATTTGATCAAGGCCTCGAACCCCTAGCGCCACCTCAGCTATCAGCTGATATCTCAGCAGCTGATAG
>NZ_PXVC01000221.1 GCF_003011125.1 Synechococcus lacustris str. Tous
CGAAGATGCCACAAAGTCACAGATTAAAAGTGCCTTTGTAAAAAGTCTCAAGATCAAAAAATTGAATAAAAAAGTTCTGGGWCARTTTATGGAGTTRGTYGTATGATAAATACCTAAAAAGATTAAAATGAAGACTTTTMARGAATTTGTGYTAGAATGTCATGATCTTCAAGAGAAATCTTTAAGTAGGATTGTTTCTAAGATTGAAAAAGGAGGTGTTGCTATAGTGTCTTCTGATAGGTCAGATAAAACTAATAAAGAAAAACAACAAAGATCAGATAAACTTGTTAAACGTATTCGTGGTGCTGGACTTCCTGGGCCAACACAAACTAAAGGTGCTTATCGTGAAACTGGAACAACAGAAGATCAAACAGAAAAATCATTTGTAGTTTCATCTGGTAAAATGGGTAAGAGAAAGTTTAAAAAAGTTGCATCTAAACTAGGCCAAGAAGGAGGATTAAAACAGAAAAAAAATCAAGAACCTAATTCTAAAGAAGGTGATCAAGATAGTGTTCTTATTAAACAAAAACCAGGATCACAACCTAAAGCATCATGGTTGGGAACTTCTAGAAGATCTGATGCTGATCCTAAATTGGGGAAAAAATATGATCAAGGTAAAATGTCAACTAGAGATGCAAATTTACCATTAAACCCAGGTGAAGGTGCAACCATAGTTGGTAAAAAGAAATTACAATTTAAATGAATCCCAAATGAAAAAAACTGACAACATGGACAAACTTTTGATCATTGATCACAATACTAAAGTGATTACTCAAAAAAGAGAATTGAATCCTCCTACATTTAATGGTCAATTTAGAGATAGAGTTAAACAAAAGTATCCTGATTACGAATTAAAATGAAAAACGAAATCTGGGGAATGCCCTGTGCTGTAGATCATAAAAATAAAAGAGTTTATTTGAAGTGTGAGAGTGCCATTACTGCGATGGGTATTGGTGCTCTTGTAGAAAAATATTATCCTGGATATAAAGGACATTTAGTAAGTCTAAACCGTCTGAGTGAAATTAGAGACAGTTTGGAAAC
>NZ_PXVC01000222.1 GCF_003011125.1 Synechococcus lacustris str. Tous
TGGTTTGAAACCCGTCCAGGCTTCTAGGGCTGAGGTGTCAGCCGCAGTAGCGGGCACATCACCAGGTTGCATCGGCAGGAAGGTCTTCGTGGCCGTGATCCCCAGGGCCGATTCGATCGCGCCGATGTAATCCAGCAGGGGTGTGGGGTTGGAATTGCCGATGTTGAACACCCGGTGGGGCGCCCAGCTGCTGGCTGGATTGGGCTGGCTGGGATTAAAGGCTGGATCTGGGGTGGCTGGCTTATCTAGCACCCGTAGGAGGCTTTCAACAATGTCGTCTACATAGGTGAAATCCCGCACCATTTGGCCGTTGTTAAAAACCTGAATAGGTTCACCCGCCAGGATCGCCTTGGTAAACAGAAACAGGGCCATATCTGGCCTACCCCAGGGGCCATACACCGTGAAAAAGCGCAGGCCCGTGGCCGGTAACTTATACAAATGGCTGTAAGTGTGAGCCATCAGYTCRTTGGCTTTCTTGCTGGCCGCATAGAGGCTCACCGGGTGATCAACCCCTTGCTGTTCTGAAAACGGCAGGTTTGTRTTRCCKCCATACACCGAGCTRCTGCTGGCATACACCAAATGYTCGATGCCGTGGTGCCGGCAGCCCTCCAGCACATGGCCAAAACCCACCAAATTTGCCTGGATRTATGCCGCTGGRTTTTCGATYGARTARCGCACCCCCGCTTGGGCCGCCARRTTCACCACCTGCTGGGGCTTGTGGGTTGCAAATGCCGCTTCTACAGCAGCTCGATCTTCCAGATCGGCCTCGATCAGCTGGAAGCTGGTATCGGTGCGAGCTGCAGTGGCCTGCAGCTGGGCGATTCGTGCCCGCTTTAGGGCTGGGTTGTAGTAAGGATTCATATTGTCGAACCCCAGCACCGCAGTGCCCCGCTCCAGCAACCTGGTGCTCAGGTGATAGCCGATRAAGCCGGCGGCGCCGGTGACGAGAACGGTCATTACAAAAGAAGCTGCAGTTTAGACAAGCAATAAATACTCAAAAGCAAGCAGTCGCTATTCAATAGGCAACAAC
>NZ_PXVC01000223.1 GCF_003011125.1 Synechococcus lacustris str. Tous
ACCATATATAGCAGACTTTGTGCACCATTATCTTTACCTAGGATTTTCAAATATCTATATTGGCTTAAACAACAGCAGCGACTCAACGCAATTAATACTAAAAGAAATTTCAAATTATTGTCCTCAGCTTAAGATAATAAACGTAGATGAATTTCAATCACAAGATCTGMAAGCCAAGTCCTATGAAAAATTATGGAATATAGCAAAGGGTAATTCAATGTCCTCATATTGTTTAGTTGTTGATATAGATGAATTTTGGGTAACCCCGCCCTTCCCAGCTCAAGTATCTGATTTCATCCAGCTCAATGAATCTTTTGATGTATTTTCATTTCATTGGGTCAATTGTTTTGGTGGAAGAGAGTTTTCGCCGCCCTTGGCAGGAGATTATTCGGCAGTTCTTGATCCACATGTCAAAAGTATAGTTGCATACTCAGCCAAAGTTCAACTATTACGTTGTMATGCACCAATCTTGACTACAGCAGATAATTCGCTTCCCATCTGCAGAAACTCCCATATGGGTAAATATAATGTGAATATAACAAATGACAAATATGAGCTGCCTGAACGTATAGATTGCACGGGTATTTTAAATGATAACGCTTCCGGATTGGGCGTAATAATGCATAGATACCAAAGATCTGAACTTGAATATGCATATCGGAACTTTAAGTCTACCAGTGCACAATCAAACGCAAATCCCTTTAAGAATAATCGCTGGGGATATAATCGAAATGTCGAGCAAGGCATTGCCCCCCCATACAAATTACTAACCAAGGAAGATATGGATGCACTATTGCCAGCTAATTCTATTCGCGCGTATCATAAATCATTGGATAATTTTAACAATATGTGTGGCATTGAATCTATGTTGCTAAATTCGAAACTCAAAGTGTCTCATCTTAATATAGTTCGCGCAATAAATGAGGTTAGTACCGCAGATCTAGCAGCATTTAAGGATATTTGGTACCAAACTTTTCAAGGAACAAAGTATTTACAGGTTCTCCGTCAGGCAGCCACAAGGCGTGGATT
>NZ_PXVC01000224.1 GCF_003011125.1 Synechococcus lacustris str. Tous
TGCCTACCATCAGCCGCGCGCCGCTTGAGTATGAGATGACCCTCCTGCTCAACGGGCTAGGGCTGGACCGGGTGTTCCCTGCTCATGCAGTTCTTGACGCGAAAGGCCGGATCCGCCGTGTCGGACCCGCTTTGCGCCGCCGGCTTGAGAGGGACGTTGTCGGGTCCGAGTTCCTGGCGGTCGTCGAGATGGAGCGCCCGAAGTCTGTCAACTCGCTCGAGGCTCTTCGGGTGACGCAAGGACGGCTCATAATGACGATGCCAGCAGCGGGCAATCTTCGGCTGAAAGGTATTGTGGTCAACTCGGGCGTTCAGACTTTCCTCCTCCTTAGCCCGGCAATAGATCGTCATAAAATGGGGGAGCCCTCAGGTCTTCGCTTTGACGACTTCTCGGAGTTGGACAGCTCGCTTGACGCCATTCTCGTCGCCGAGCTGCAGCGCAACAGCCTGGTCGAAGCGGAGGCGCTGATATCGCAGCTGCGTGAAGCGCGGGCGGCGGCTGAATCCGCTGATCGGGCAAAGACAAAGTTTCTTGCTGATGTGAGCCACGAGATTCGCAATCCGCTCAACGGCATTCTTGGCATGTCCGAGATCATGGCTGGGACGGCTTCCGTTCCCCAGTCGATCAAGGCCAACATCGATGTGATCCGATCAGCTGGCAGGACCCTCGAGGCGCTGCTGAGTGACCTGCTTGACCTCGCAAGCGCAGACGCCGGCAAGTTGCGGATCAGCTACGCGCCATTCGACGTCGCGTCCGAGATCTGCGCTGCTGTCGGCCTAAGCCAACAGCAGGCCCGCTCCAAAGGGCTCGACTTCACATTGGAATACGCGCCGGACAGCCTCGCCTGGGCCATGGGCGACGCCACCCGTTTCAGACAGATTGTGTCGAACCTTGCGGGCAACGCCGTCAAGTTCACTCAATCGGGCAGGGTCACGGTTGGCGCTGCTCAGGCTGAGGATCGTGTTGTCATTGACGTTTCTGACACTGGACCCGGAATCTCG
>NZ_PXVC01000225.1 GCF_003011125.1 Synechococcus lacustris str. Tous
TACCCCACTCCGCCATTCAGCTTCATATCCAAACGCTGGAGCAGATCAATTCGTTGCTGGAAACAACCTGTTTTGATTTGGATTAATGAACCAATAGCAACTCAGCAAACAAGCMTSYMAGTAACYTTGGCAAAGGAGGCATAAACCTCWTCCAAAGGGTGACATCTTTCCTGGCMGCTACCGSCCATAAAAAGCGCCTCAGCCAACTTACCTTRCTACAGTACATCTGTTYGCCCAGCGAGCAAGTCGCAACGCCTCTCGGTAGCGTTAGGTARTTCTGAGCCACAGCCATGGCCGCCACACCAATCACTGACCTGTTGCAGCTCCCAATGGCAGAGCGTGTGGCGCTGGCGATGGCCCTTTGGGACAGCCTCGATGAAGAGGGCCGTAGCTACGCGCTGCCACTGGATGTTGAGCTGTGTGCTGAGCTAGATCGGCGCTTGGCTGCTCACCTGCAGAACCCAACGGCGGCAATCTCTTGGGAACAGGTTTACGACCAGCTGGGGCTGGGATGAAGCGCAGCGTCCGCTTCCTACCGGAGGCCCTTGKGGACCTGCTCGAAACCCGCCACTGGTATGCCAGCCGAGAGCCTGGACTGGGGCAAACCTTTGCCGAAGCCAGTGCCGAAGCGGTAGAGCGGATCGTGCAAGATCCGGCCTTATTTCCACTTGTGCACGGGAAAGTACGACGGCTCGTGATGCGCCAGTTCCCCTATGCCGTCTATTTCCAGGAGGTAGGCGATGAAATCTTGGTTCTGGCCGTTCATGGGCGACAAGATCCCCGGCGCTGGAAAGGCCGGAGCATCACATAGATGGCTACCGGGGAGGCTGGTGGAACCAAGCGCTGCCGATATTGATGGGGCCTGAAGGACCCATCAGGTTGGATATGAACAATCCGAAGTTTCAGGAGCAGCTGCTCACTCGACCCGGGCCCCCTGTATCAGCAAAGAAGTCCGCTCGTATCAGAGAAACCACCAGGGGGTGCAAC
>NZ_PXVC01000226.1 GCF_003011125.1 Synechococcus lacustris str. Tous
GCCTGCCTTGAGTTGCTCTGCTTTTGGATTGCTTTTTCTTGATCAGCAGCAGGTGAAAGCAACTGCTGATCAATCAGTGCTACTGCATCCAATAAAGCCCTGGCGCTTAATACACCTGATGGGTGTTGGCGTTCTAGATCAGCCATTGCCTTTGCAATAGCAGCAAGACATGGCACCGTTGCAGGTAGCGCCAAGCACTGGCGAATTGCTTCTTGATCAGACGGCTGCCAGGACGGGACTGGACTGGAAACCATGAAGTGCAGCTAGCGCAACAACTGGAGCTATTGCCGCCCACCACGGGCCAGAGGTACTACGGTTATGTCATTMGTCATACAGGGCTTGGGTCCTGTGGGTTATGCCGCTCACAATCAGGCTTGATGCTGATACCGAGGATTGCCTCGCTGAGCTATTGGCCGAAACCGGTCAGGACAAAAGTTCGCTGATTCGCCAGCTGATCCGCGAACGCTGGCAGCAGCTCCAACCTTTGCCCTCAATCACCCAGCAACTAGGTGGCCATCCAGAGAGCTTTCTTGACACACTGCCGTTAGGCAGTTCTGAGCGTAGTCAACGGCGCTTGCTGCTTACAAATACACTCACGGCGCGACGGACGGAACGGCACTGATGCGGCAGATCCTGATTGATTCGGGCATCCTGCTGAGTTACTACCAGCAACAGGAGCCCCTCCATCAAGCTGTCCTTGCTTTCTTTGATAAGACAACTGCGCAGCTGATTACCTCACCGATTTGTATCGCCGAGGTTCTCTGGCTGCTGGGTAATCCAGCTGATCCACGCGTTCTATCCGCTCAAAACCACCTGCTTGCAGCCGTCAGTCTCGGTGGCATCAAGGGGCTCAACGGCATTCAGCTTCTAGGGATTCGAAAGGCAATTACGGCACCTACACCTCACTAGCTGCGGCATTGGCTGCCGCGCAAGCTGGTACTGCATTTGGACTCAGCCACACTCAAACAATGAAGCCC
>NZ_PXVC01000227.1 GCF_003011125.1 Synechococcus lacustris str. Tous
AAACAGCAGAAACAGCAGTATCTGCTTTTAAAATCCATAATGCAAGTCCACCGCCTCTACCACGGGCAGCCAACCAACCATTGCTGTTGCGAGCTATGAGGGCAAAAAATGGCATTTTTCGGGATGGGGGTTGGGGCAGATTGCGTTTGAATATCACAAGTGAGCCMAAGGAAACAGAAACATACTGGAAGGTAAAAAACAAAATTGGCCTTACACCATTTAGAAAGGCTTTGCCAACAAAGCTCAGTTGTAGAGACCCAATGCTTACAGAATTAATAATTTGAAAGTGATTTGCATCAATAGCTAAGCGCAGGCAAGCACTAAGATTTTTCAGCAAACCAGCAGCAAAGGTTGACGGAGATTTACTACCTTTAGACCACACACGCTCGAGATACCAAGAACCAAGCAAATCGTTAGGATTCAAACCGCTGCCATTGGCACGGGCCTTTTGCTCAAGCAAGAGGAGCTCCTCAGCAGAGGGGATAGCAATTTGCAAAGCTGGATAATCGAGCACGCAATCGCAACAATAAGCAACCATAATAGCGGGGCAACAAGCAAAGGTATTGGTGAACACACCGGTAGAATTCATTTCTGTTCTCAACAATCAACAACGAGTTAAGCAGGATGAAAGCAATGATGAATTATTTTATTCAATGCCAAGATTTGTTCAACATCTCGATGGGGGTTTTCGCAAGGAACTAACTAATCTTTATAGCGATAGGATTGAAGCAGGTTCAATTATACTAGATTTAATGAGCAGYTGGGTAAGCCATCTTCCAGCAAGCARCAACTATAAAGAAGTTATTGGCCATGGCTTAAATGAACAGGAATTAAAAGCCAATAAGCAACTGAGTAGCTATTGGCTGCAGAATTTAAATGTAAATCAACACCTACCTTTAGCAGATTGCCAAGTAGACACTGGATTAATTGTTGCAGGTTGGCAGTACTTACAAAAACCAGAGGCTGTAGCAT
>NZ_PXVC01000228.1 GCF_003011125.1 Synechococcus lacustris str. Tous
CCCCATGACTACCCTTGCCTTGATCACAGCCGCCGGTTGGCTGCGGCGAGGTGCTGCCGGGCAATTACAACGGCGCCAAATCGAACGCTTATTGGGGCAAACCACATCTCCCGAAGTGGCTGCTGAATTGTGGAAACAACGGGAATCGCTATTGGAGGAGGGGCGCTTTCCTGGCAGGGAATTAGCCGTAACGATTTTATTTGCCGATATTGTTGGCTTTAGCCAAGTGGCTGAGGGATTTCAACCGGCTGAAACGCTGCAATGGGTTAATGTCGGCATGGAAAAATTTGTGCAGGTAATCCATAACAATGGGGGCATGGTAAATAAATTCACAGGTGATGGCTTCCTTGCGGTATTTGGGGTTCCCCTTGCTCAAAACCCAACGCTAACTGCAAACCAAGCTTTAGATAGTGCCGCCGCATTGCAGCGCACATTACTTGAATTAAATCAACAATTACTAGCGGAAAATCGGCCTGCAATGAAATTACGGGTGGGCCTCCATAGCGGCGAAGTAATCACCGGCTCCATGGGTAGTAGCGATCGCATGGAGTATGCCGTTATTGGCGATGTGGTAAATGTTAGCTCGCGGCTTGAATCACTAAACAAGGAACGCCAGGTTAACCTGTGCAGAGTATTGCTATCAAAGGAAACCCTAAATCTATTAACAAATCCTGAGCAATGGCAATTTAATTGCTGGGGTAGCTTCCCCCTCAAGGGCAGAGAGCAAAGCGTTGAGGTATACGAATTAACAGGTATAAATAACTAAAGTTTCTGACAGCGCACCGGTAATTGCTCAGGCCAATTACCTGGCAGGGGCTCAACACCTAAAAACTTGCTTATTTCAGCGGTAGGAATGCTTGAACCACAGCTTGCCGCCAGGCGGTTGAGGAGGGTTCCAGATCCAACCCCTTGCCCCGGGCGAATCAAGCTAAGGGCAGGTGGCGAGGCAGTGGTAATAAAACCAAGG
>NZ_PXVC01000229.1 GCF_003011125.1 Synechococcus lacustris str. Tous
TATTAAAGGCTGATCTTTCAGGTAACTGAATCCGATCAATAGCTGGTGCATAAAAGGCTTGATTACCGCCAAAGCTGACTGGAACTTTCCAGCTCTTGAGTGCAGCTTCTGCATTTTCTAGCCTTTCTGGCTCTGGCTTTACTTGATAGCCGGCCTGGAATTTACGCAGCTTGATCAACYCCTCAAGCTTTTTAATTCCTTCTGGGGTGGYCCCTTCTAGATCATTGGCATTAAATACAGCAGTGGGYTTAAAGGCCATCCATTCTTTTGTGGTGGGATCAGCTTTGCTGCCATCAGCTAAGGCAGCGCCTTCTTCTACATAACGGTTTAATTGCGGGCGCACGATATAAGCGCATTTAGAACCTTTCTTWGRRGTRATYCCMAGCTTTTTCGCTTCYSCRWAKCCGCACCAATAGGGCATTGCTGAACCACGGAYRTGCATGCCGATCGTGAGCAAGATCACATTGGAGCCTCGATATTGATGGCCGCTTAAAAGATTTACATGATGCCCTGAACAGCCATCWTCTGCCCAAGGTTTACGCCAAGGCGCGATACCTGCCTCCATTAATTCAACTAAACCAGCAACGATCTTTTCTTCTGGCGTGGGACCATYAAACTTTTTCTTGGCAGTAGACATTTGCGAGGAAACGCAGGACTGCATTGGCATCTGCGGCGAGGACAAGGGCCGGCCAAATAGCTACATACAAATTGTTCCCACAGCTATYCAGTTTGTTGCGGTGGGCCGGCTTGCGTTGCCCTTTTCCCGCCGCAGACAATGCAGAAACCTGCGTGACTAATAAACAACAAAGACCCAAGGGCCAAGACCCAAAGGGCCAAGACCCAAGGGTCAACCCTGCGGCAACAGTTCRTAGCGCCTACCCCGCAGCCGATGTCAGTTCTCTACATCCCATTGCCGGCAGTTCTTTTGCTCTTTTGTTTCTGGGCCATTTAGACCTAAAGGGT
>NZ_PXVC01000023.1 GCF_003011125.1 Synechococcus lacustris str. Tous
GCTACGGCAGCACCAGCTAAAAGCATTGCCTCTGCCACCATTGCCCGTGAACAACCTGGTTCTGTAATTTCCAATTGAGGCCTTCCATCCATGCGTATAAACCTGCCCTCCGGTTGATCCATCAATAGGGCACCTTGGGCTTGCCTCCAAAGCCGTCTGTTCAGAAGCAGGGCATTGATTTCGGCAAGATCAGCATCCTGGGGCGGAGCCAGTTCAATTAGCTCATCTGCATCGCTATAGCTAAGCGCATAGGTGATTTGTACCCAGGATCGAACAATATCAATTCCAACAATGCAGCTGTTTTGATCAAGGCAAACAGCCACGCTTATGGCAGCCTTTTTTGAACCGGGAGAGAGGCTTAAGGGACCACTGCCAAGGCCAATGGGAAACATTGGAACTAACCTGTGGCTGAGGTAGATACTTGATGCCCTTCGYTGTGCCTCAAGATCTAAGCACCCTCCCGGTTGAATTAATCGATGGGGATCTGCCACATGAATCCAGATCTTATGAATTCCATCGGCTGAATGCTGGATGGAGATTGCATCATCAATTTCAACGGTGCATGGATCATCAATACTGAAGCTGCGCAAATGGCTGAGATCTATACGCGCCGAATCCCCAGGCTGGCTTTCAGAAGCTGATAACACAAGCCGATCTGCCTCTGCTAAGCACTCTGCAGGAAATTGTTCAGCTTCAAAAACTTCTGATTCAGGTTTAATCTGAATAGCTAGTTGTTGACGTCGCCTCGCCTGACGCAACTGCTGCAATTCAGGCTGGGAACGCACAAATATTTTATTTTGGCGGATACGAAAGAGATCTTGTTTATTAGCAAGAGAAAGCCAACAGGCAGCCAAATCTGTGGGGSTGGGCTTGGCAAAAAGAAGCTTTGCAAATKCGAGTAAATCAATGCCAMCATCAAGCAAMTTACGATCTAWTAATCGCTGAGATTCAATCCATGCTATTGAAAAGATTGAAGAAACCAGGGGAATGGCCGATAGGGCATCTGATAATAATTCCGAGGAATATTCTTTAGAACTGCCGATTAGGAAAATATCTCTGAGTGGGTACCATTTTGAAGATTTTGCAGAAATAGAATTAGCTAATAATACTTTTCCTGGCCTAACATCTGCAATAATGGCAAGCCTTGGGGTACGTGTGTTGAKCACGTACCCAACTAAATCAGTTGGTTGCAAAATAAATAACGATGMAATTCACCGCCTATTGCCTAGCCCTCAGGGTTAACAAAAGGCAAAAGCGCCATAATACGAGCCCTTTTAACGGAGTTGGTAAGATCCCTTTGCTGCTYAGCAGTGAGACCTGTCATACGACGGGGTAACAACTTGCCACGCTCAGTTATGAACTTTTTAAGTAGGTCGGTATCTTTGTAATCAATTGGGTCGCCTGGTTTGATCGGCGAAAGGCGCTTTTTGAAAAAGGAGCTAGACATCGTTTGGGGTGTGTGTTTAAAAGTTTGCCAACTGCTGGCATAAAAAAGATTGGAATCCTAGAGGGGCCCCTGGGCCGGCCTCACTTGATTTCCTTATGAACCGTTGACTTGTTGCAGTGGGGGCAGAACTTTTTGATCTCCAACCGTTCGGTGGTGTTCCTACGGTTYTTTTCGGTGGTGTATCGAGACACACCTGGACTGCGCTTTGAGGGATTGGACCGGCATTCCGTGCACTCGAGGGTGATCACGATCCGGACGCCCTTGTTTTTGGCCATAAGGACGTTGCGCCGCTTCTTACTAGCGGTGTGACAATTCACCACCATAGCTGATTGGGTGTGGCTAATCGGTAGGATCCGGCCGCTGTTGTTGCATCTCCATGCGCGTATCGCTGCAATGGCTCAAGGAGCTGGTGCCTTTCCAGAGCGAACCCTCAGCCCTGGCTGAAAAGCTTTCCATGGCTGGTTTTGAGGTGGATTCCGACGAAGACCTAAGCGCAAGGGCTAGGGGGGTTGTGGTTGGCCGCGTGAGCAGCAAAATCGCCCATCCCGATGCCACAAAACTGAACGTGTGTGCAGTGGATATCGGTGGTTCAAGCCCCCTGCAGATCGTTTGCGGTGCCAGCAATGTTCAGGAGGGAATGGCCGTTGCAGTGGCAACTGTTGGCAGTTTTCTACCGGCTGTGCAACTAACGATCAAGCCGGCCTCCCTAAGRGGWGTTGAGAGCTCCGGAATGCTTTGCTCACTTGCAGAACTAGGCCTTGAAAACAAAGTTGATGGGCTTGTTGATTTAGATCAGGTGGCCAAAGRGCTAAAGCAGGAATTACCRGGCCTTGGCTTGCCTGTGGCACCACTCCTCGGCYTWAACGATCGCATTTTTGAGCTGGCGGTTACCGCAAATCGTGCCGATGGTTTGTCGATGCTGGGTATTGCACGGGAAGTGGCAGCCCTGGAGCAACTGGAAGTGAAGCTACCGTTGATTAGCTSTGGGCCAACAGCACTAGAACTCAAAGGGAAAGACCTGCTCAAACATTCAGAACTGTTTTSCCTTACGGAAATAGTGAATGTGCAGGTAACCGATTCGCCCCTATGGCTGCAGCGAAGGCTCGAGGCTGCTGGGCARCGCCCAGTGAACAACGTTGTTGATATCACAAATCTAGTAATGCTGGAAACAGGTCAGCCGCTTCATGCCTACGACCGTGAAAGCCTTAAATGTGATGATCCCCATGCTTTTGGGCTTCGCTTTGCTRAAAAAGGTGAGTCTGTCCTTTGTTTAGATGGGGTAGAGCGTGAATTAAAYGAAAATAATCTACTTGTTACCAATCAAGAAAACCCTGTAGCCCTTGCCGGGGTGATCGGTAGCCAGGCCAGTGCCGTGCAATCCCATACAAAAAATATCTATCTGGAAGCGGCAATATTTCCTGCCACCTCGATCCGTAAAAGCAGCCGGGCAGCAGGCATTCGCAGTGAAGCCTCGGCTCGTTTTGAGCGCGGTGTGGCAAAAGAAAACTGCTTAGCTGCAGCCAACCGTGCAGTTGATCTGCTTCTTCAATTAACTGGGGCAAGTATTGGTAATCGCTGGCTAATAGAAACCGATCAAACAGCCACTGAGCCTATASAATTACGYCGGCTAGCGCTTGAAAGATTACTTGGACCCCTCGATAATGGAGAGGCTGGCTATGGAGAAATYGAAAGCCAGGAAGTTGTKAATATCTTGGAGCGCCTTGGTTGCAGCGTTAATAGTGAGGGTGAGCAGCAAAGCGAGGATGAGATATGGCATGTGAATGTGCCGCCATCCCGTAGTGGTGACCTTAAACGGGAGGTAGATCTCATCGAAGAGGTGGCAAGACTAGTGGGCTACGACCGTTTTTGTAGCCATCTACCTGATCCTGTGGAGCCAGGTGGACTGAGCGCAAAGGAACAACTATTGCGAAGGCTTTGCTTCGCCCTTAGGGGTGCGGGCCTGCAGGAGCTTATGCATCTCTCCTTGGTTTCAAAAGATTTAAATGCTGAAATCAATAACAAAGATCAAATAGCACTCAGCAATCCACTGCTTKCGGATTACGGTCATTTGCGCACCAATTTGAGGGATGGATTAATYAATGCTGCGAGTAGAAATCTGCAGGCTCCACAGCCAGGTTTTTGGGGCTTTGAAGTTGGTAAAATATTTAGTTTATACAAATCAGATTATTTTGAGCAGGAAAGGTTAACAGGGATTATATGTGGTTGTAATAAATCTGAACTATGGACCACTAGCGGCAAACAAAAATTAGTAGATTATTAYGAGTCTCGGGGAATACTTGCCAAGGCTCTTAGTGARATAGGTGTATCGCTGCAAGACATTCCATTTGCTCAAGATCCCCAATTACATCCTGGCAGGTCGGTKCAGCTATTCCTTGAAGGCAAAGCGATAGGGGTATTTGGAGAAATACATCCTTCCCTTGCCGAAAACAATGATTTAGGCGTTGGTAGCACCATATTTGATATGGAATTAGARCCCATATTAAGCGCTGCAAGCAGAGCTAACAAATTAACACCAATTTTYAAAAWTTATCCCACYGTACCTGCTAGCGAAAGGGATCTAGCCTTCGTTGTAAAAGAAACAACCCAAGTGMATAGTGTATTAAATGCAATCGGAAAAGCAGCTGGGCCCCTACTKGAAAATGTCCAATTGCTAGATCGATACAAAGGSGCTCCAGTGGAAACAGGTTATTGCAGCCTTAATGTGCGCTTRAGGTTTCGATCGGAAGATRCAACATTAAGGGACGAACAGGTGGAACCCCTAATGAAAACTGTAAGAGAGATGCTATTAGAAAAATTTAACGCACAGCTACGCGTTTAAGTAGTGCTAGAGCCTCACAGTGGGTGGTTTGGGGGAAGAAATCYAATGGTTGCACTGATAACAATTCCAACATTCCATCTGCACACAAACGTGATAGATCCCTAGCCAAGGTTGATGGATTACAACTAACGTAAGCTATCCGATCAGGGGGACAACTCTGGATAATATTAATCAATGGATCACTCAAGCCCTTGCGAGGTGGATCGAGAAGTAATGCATCAGTAACTGGCAATACTTCAGCAAGTTTTTGTTCAACTGAGCCAACTAAAAATTCAGCATTATCTATATTATTTAAACGGGCATTATCTTGAGCTCTTTCAATACTAGCTTGATGCTGTTCGATCCCGATTAGCTTTGCTTCAGGGCCTACTAAAGGGAGTCCCAAAGTTCCAACACCACAAAAAGCATCAACAAGTACCTCCCCTACACCCAGGCCTAAACCTTGCTTCAATAACGGGACAAGCCTTTCRGCTTGGGCCGTATGAACTTGGAAAAATGTATCGAGTCCAATGGCAAAACTACAATTGGCAAAACGCTCCAACAACCARGGCCTTCCGGCAATCAACTGTTGTTGGTCACCTAATAGGGTGTTTGTTGGTTTTGGTTGGCAATTATGAACAACCCCAACAACCGCTGGCCAACGCTCAAGCCACTCCTCGGCAAGAATATCAAAACCATCCAGCTGGGGGYTTTTGGTAACCAATCCCAATAAAATTTCGCCACTATTARCACCAATTCTTAGAACTAAATGACGTAGTTCTCCACTATGGCTAGCTTCGCAGTAGGCAGGCCAGCCACACTCAACAAGATCCTGCTTAATTGGCCCGATCAGTTCATCCAGGCGTGGATCAAGAACCGGGCAATGGTTCATGTTCACCACATCATGGCTTTGGCGCCGATAAAAACCGGCCTTAATCCCACTACTCGATGGTTGGATTGGAATGATCGCCCGATTGCGATAACCCATCACCGCTGTGGCCGCAATAATCGGTTCAACCTGGATGCTTAGGCCACCGATCCTCTGAAGGGCCTGTTGAAGATTGTTCTGCTTCCATTCGGCYTGGGCCGCATCATTCCAGTGTTGCAAACTGCAACCCCCGCATTCACCWGCAAGGATGCAGGCKGGTAARCGCCTGTCTGGAGACTGACGCAGCAGTTTTCTAATCTCACCGCGCACCATCCCCCTAGATGCGCCCGTGAGCCTTGCCTCCACCAATTCCCCAGGGAGGGCACCAGTAACAAARGCAACTCTCGAGCCSTCATGGCCTATGCCACTACCTTCCTGACTGAGATCCCGGATCTCAAGGTTGAGCAGGTTTGGCTGGCTTGGATTTGTTTTCACRTTACGACCTTAAAGCTCGGCGTTACAGACCAAGGCAAAACCAGCCCTTGCGTGTCGAATGGTCGATAGAGTGCAGCAGGACCCGGGACTGCGATGAGCGTTGTACGCGATCTGATCCTTCAAGCAGACGATGAGCTGCGCTACCCCAGTGGTGGTGAGCTGCGATCGATGGTGGATTTTCTCAGCGGAGGTTCCGCTCGCTTAAAGGTGGCGAGGATTCTCAGTGAGAATGAACAAAAAATAGTTGCTGAGGCTGCAAAGCAGCTATTCAGTCTTAAGCCCGAGTATGTGGCTACGGGTGGGAATGCCTATGGCCAAAAGCAGAGGGCCCAATGCCTTAGGGATTTCAGCTGGTATCTACGTCTTGTTACCTATGGGGTGTTGGCTGGTAGCACCAGTTTTATTGAAAACACTGGCTTGGTTGGAGCTAGGGAGATGTACAACAGCCTTGGAGTTCCAATGCAGGGCATGGTGGAGGCGATGCGATGCTTAAAAACAGCCTCAATCGCACTTGTTTCTTCAAACGACTCCATACTCTTAGAACCATATTTTGATTATTTGGTACAAGGAATGCAAACCAGCGCCTAACCAGGGGCTGCCGGCTACCCCCCAGGCAACTACATCCTGTTATCACTAGTCTCAAAATAGTCCATTAATGGGTCTATTTTGAGACTTTTTTGTGTTTTATGAGATTTGCCAATCCAGCCGCCTAACCATCAAATTTTTTATCCACAATCTGCGAACGGGAAGACAAAAATCAAGCCACAATGATTAAACCATAAATCTCATATGAGTATCTGTACAAGACTTAAGCCAATACTCATCCAAGAATCGTAAGACTAATATGCGTACCTGTGTATATGACAGGTACGCATACTATTGTTTGCGGGCTAGATCCCCTACCAACAAGGCTTTTCAGCTGCAGATGTTGCCAATAGCTTTGGGTTGGACAAGCCAAAGGACAAAATTCCAAAAAAGTAAAAGGCAAAGACGGGCTTGGCCATTTTCACGGGCAAGACAAATAAAAAATTCAATAAAACCTGTTTTACGAAGCAGCAAACCTCAAGTGAAATTTTATCTATGGAGTATTAGATAAGACGCATAAAGAGTCTTGCATTAATTCTCAAACAGCTAACGTGAGACAATATTAGTATGATGATAGATTTCTTAAAATGGTTTTAGGTAGCGTTGCTTGAGAAGCTGATAGGCCTCGTTCAGTCTTCTCATGTCTTCAGGGTTGCCACCAGCATCTGGGTGGGCTGCGATTGCCTGCTGACGATAGGCTTCACGAATATCTTGAAGTGTGAGGCTGCAGCCAACTGTGGTGGGCAGTTTTAGTAATTGCAGGGCCCCCTGGGTWGTCATAGTTGCTTGTAAATCGAGAAATGGAGTTCCCCTCCTCTTGCGTCTTAGGCGTTGGGTCATCCTTCCCACAAGCGATGGAATTCTTACCTGTAATGCTGAGGCCCCAAACGGGTCCTCTAAAATTCCAGCTGCAATTAYTACCCTGTCTACGGAAGGTTCACGAATTTCCCAGCTGGGTGCGTAGTTGAGCATCACCTGCTGCAGGGCATTCCAAGTAAAAGGATTGCCTTCACTGGCATCGGCAAGGGGCCAAATATCGTGGCTTAACCAGTACATTGATGCTTCTAAAACTGCTTGGTTAGGTTCACTTCCATACAAAYTCATCCAATGATTTTGAACACTTGAGATCGATTCAAGTAGATAGTTGGCATCAATTGTAATTAAGCATTCGTTTGTATTTCGCTCTATGCGTGGTGCCCTAAGGCTTCGATTCAACTTCTGTGATCGCTTWGAAACAAAACCAGGTAAATCAATCGCTGATGGTGGCTGGGCTTCATTCTCATTTAGCCAATTTTCATCATGGGATGATTCGCCAGTTGCTGTTACTAAAACCAGGGCACCCTGAATTTGATGACTATCTAATTCMTCRRRTTTATCATTTGRATTGTTGTCAATATCAGCGTCAATTTCATTTAGTAGGTATTCAAGTAGTCGTTCAATCGCTGGYCCCCTACTGCGCATTCCCCATTGTTTGCGCAAGGTATCTAACTGCTCKAGGGCAGATGACTGGAGAACCAGCGTTATTTTGCGTTCGTTTGGTTTATCAGCCAAGGGTTAGTTTATTGATGGGATGTACTAGCGATAAAGCCAGTTGCGGATTAATTGGCTGGGTTTACTTGTGTCAACCATGGCAGGGGTAGCTGGAGGCCAGCCACCAATAGGCAACAGGGGGGGCGGGGGCAGAGGKGCTGGATGATTTATTTGGCGTTTAGTGGTRRATGGTTGGTTTTTTGGTGGGTTTGATTTTGAKGAGGAAATTTTGGGATAGGTGCCAATGSTTTGGATTGCATCCGGTGGTTGGATCACTATCATTGGTGTGGCAGTWACTTTGGTTCTAGCTTTCTCTAAACGATCTTCCTGTTCTCGAAGCTGGGTAATTTGCTGATCTGGAACAACGCTAAGAAGATGWCCTGGTGTTGCATCAGCTGGGTATACGAGGCTTAAACGAATCGTTTTTGTTTGAGTTGGAACTAGATCTAGGGATTTAAGTACTARGCTTTGCCCAGATTTCATCCCCACGTGTATTTCCTCATTAACCTGATCTGTTTTTAGTGCAATACTGCCACGGAAAGAAACAAATTGTTTGCCAGGAAGTGTTGGGTGACTCAACACAAGTTTGTATGGCCCATTGCCGCGCAGATTTAGKTCTAYGTCGTAACGAACACCATAGGTGCCAACATTATCCAATGAAGAATCAAGCATTCTTATTGCTAAAGGATTCACTTGGCTCTCACCAGTGCCAAAATGATGGCGGCTGGTGGTAGTTAGTGGAACATGCAACGGAGAATCAAATAGATCGTGGCTCACGCTAGCTTGATATGTATCACCCACYGCAACACCACCCACCCGTGAAAATACAGATCTATTTTCAATTTTCTCAATTTTATTAAGGTATGTACGGCCTGGAGCTAAGCGATCTTCATCTAAAATYTTTAGGATATCAAAATCATTCCTTGGATTCTTAGCAGCCACAACAGCCAGTTGAAATGGGCCGTCGCTACGACCTTTAAGTAGGGCATTCGCTATACCATTAGCCGGCAGATCAGTGCTAAAAATTACAGTGCGGCTGCGGGCTGGGATTCGTAGGGCCTCTGGGAATTTCCGATCTAGGGTGCCCCTTAATAGTTGGGCGGCTGTGGCAGCCCCTGGGCCCGTATTCCATGGYCGATGGCCTTGGGGAATTACTCCAAGCAGGTTATTTGCTTGATATGGTGCTTCAAAGCTATTTTTAACAGAACCCCKTTCAAATCTGAGTAGCACATCACGATCACCTGGATTAATTGCTATGGCAGCAAGGGTAAGTTGTGATCTCYTTATTCCATACTGGCCATCAACTGGATTGTATTTATGGTGGGCATGGATACCAAACTCACCATTAAATATATAGCTGGCATTGCTTAGCCGCTGACCATTTTCAGCTTGGGCATCACCCGGGGTGGTGCTTATTAATATTCCCGGACCCGCAACCTCTTCAGGTTGRTTGGAATGCAATACAGGAACATTATTAAAACTACCCCGTAGTGGAMGCGCCGTTTGACCTGCCATTAAAGACACGTCAGCCCAAGCGGCGGGAATRRAGGAAAATAGCGATACAGCCAAAACCAGACCCGCGGGGCGCATGGGACCAATGGGGCCAACTTTTCTTAGATTGGGTCTTAAATGCGGCAAACGGAACTTTCTAGCRGAATAAATTATGGTTSTAGCTARGCCAAWTGCAGTGGGGGCCTTGCTGTTCTGTGTAGTCACGGAAAGGGAGCAAGGGAACGACAACTGGGACAGCGGGTTAGCTAGAACCTATCTGTTCAGCATATTTTCCCATGTTTCCACTGCCAGGCTGCTGTTGGAGTGACACTGATCTAAAAGGTGCCAGGGGGCGTCAGCAGAGGCGTAAATTGTTTTTGCTCCAGGGCTGGCGTGATGCCGCTGAAAGGCAACTGGCTGCAGTTAATGCAGCTATCACAAGCCTTGAAGCTCAAATGCAGAGGGATGAAACTAGGGATTGATAACCGCCGCATGCGCCAACAGCGCATTTGGGCCGTTTATCTCTAACCAAGCCAAATTTGATTCATTGGTAGCTAGCAGGTAACCGGCATAACCAAGGGCATTCAAGCTRAACCCCTCGTGGCCATCGCTTGTTCTCGGGATTAAAACAAACCAGTTTCTACTAATCAGTAAGTTGTAAGCACCAAGTGGTTTATCTRCCTTGCTTGGCAATCCGAGACCATTTTCAGCGGCAAGATTGCCATAGGTTTCRATTAAGAAATCTACTGTTGGGGCTTTGCCTACGGGCATTGCCCTTATACCAACTCGCCAAGGCCAYGGCCTCGCACCTTCTCTTGCTGCACCCATAAATTTTGGGTCTTCGGGGCAAAGCTGGTGTTCCTCSCTGCGGGGTAATAGCTGCAGGTGCCGATGGGGTTGACTGGCGCCTGCGCTRGGACTGCTRTTAAAAAACCAAAGTCCATTCTGCAGCTGCCAAATATCAACAAGTGCTTGCCAATCRGTGCGTGTTAACCAGCCGCCCTGGGGCTGCCATCCCTTGCTGATAAGTAGTAAATGTCCTGGTTCTACTGGATATTTATTAAGCAAAAGAACATGATCATCCAATTCTAAAACCTCAAGATTACGATCCCAAGGAAAAAATGGATTAGCCCTGGGGCCCCATTYGTTTAGATGTTTAGGAGTAGGTCCAAGCAACTTACGTARTATGAATGGACTCCAGGCATCTGAAWAAATTATCTCTGTTTCTAATGGAACCAATGCACCATTCTGSATGGCATTTTTTTGACAATTTARTGATAGTTCAGCTAGGGRGATCATGCTGATTTCTTTAATCTTGCCAGGGTGGCGCCCCTGTAGTAATAGGCCAAAATTTGGGTAAAGCGATAGCCCTTTTGAGCAAGACTACGGGCTCCATGCTGGCTCATACTTGCTCCCAAATGGCCATGGGCTTCAAGGCTAATCGCTTTATCAGCGGCATAAAGACTCTCAACAATTCCCCCCTGGTAGCTGAGCACAAGTCCCCTTGTGAAATCAGCTGCTGCCCGGGCTGGCCCAGTTTCGCTTGCCAGGCCCTGGTATACCTGCCAGCGCGTTGTGGCTCCAAGATTCCAATCGGGATCTGCCGGCCGCGCCATGTGGGCCAGGGCATAGGAACGGGCTGCTACCGCTTGGGCCCGAAGGGCCTCATCGGGCCAGTAGCTTGGCATCTCGGCTCCAACCACTGAAGCAATGTATTGCTCCAATGGTATGTGATTAACAACCACCAATCCATTTTGGTTGCAAWATAATCTAAGTTCACCACGATAATTTGAACTATTTAAATTTGCTATTCCAGTGCTGGTTGGCCTTAGCCAGAGTTCATCAGGTGCGTTGCTATTAAGTAGCTGAAGCTKCTGGTTAACGCAGCTAATTGCAGCGATACCATTTCCCTCTCTCCATAAAAGCCCAGCYTTTGATTGYAATTGCCAGGRTCCTTCAGCKCCGATAGTTGCCTGTTTGGTATTKGATTCAAGCAAAACTCTAATCAACATTAATGGTTGGGGTTGATTTGCTTGGGGAATTACTAAATCATTYTTGGGCTTTAGATTTTTAAATTCATTTTTGTAAGCTTTTGGCTCCTGCAGCAAGGCATCTAACATCACGGTGTCGAGTTCTTTGGCTGGCCGCAATGATGGGGCAATCAACGCTATTACTGCCATGGAAAAAAGCAACGGCAATGAACAGTAAATTAAGCCTGAACGATTACGTTTAATCCAGCCCATCAGCTGCTTGTAAATATCCATGAATCGGGTTCAATCGCGGATGATTGCCATGGCAAATATCCCTGCCAAAGGATCACACCATTACCTTTAATACGCACCTTAGCCGCTGCTATTGGTTCACAAAACATTCCCCCTGGTCGCTGGGATGGTTGCCATCCCTGAACTTGATTAATACCCAACTTTTTGCACCACCAAGGGGCCACAAGGGCATGGGCTGATCCGGTTACTGGATCCTCTTTGATGCCCATRTTGGGTGCAAAGAAACGCAGTTGATATTGGTATGGCTGAGTAGCTGTTTGCATCACTAGCCAAGCCTTTTCCGGTCCATTTTGCCATGCTAAATCATTGCAWTCTAGGYTAGCTATTGGGAATTCTGCATTTACAAGTAWTACGCCGTAGCCCAATTGAGAGCTCCAAGTAGCCAAGGGATCAGCTCCCAATAAATTTGCCATCCAGTTCTCTGTTTGCCGCTCCTTCATTTCTTCGCTTGGCAGATCGATGCTCGCCAGTTCCGGTGTTAGCACTTCAACTCTGATTTTGCCGCTGCGAGTTTGAAAATCGATTGGTTTTGCTATTGCCAATTCTCCCCATTTGTGTAAAGCCAAMCCTGCGGCAAGGGTGGCATGGCCGCATAGGGATACCTCACAGGTGGGCGTAAACCAGCGCAAACACCATTGACCGCYGTTGTGCCATAGAAACGAGGTTTCCGACTGGGCCAATTCAGCAGCTAGTGCCTGCATCCAGATAGAACTAGCAGGATGATCCAGTAAAACMACTGTGGCGCCATTGCCCCCCATCGGGKTGGCACTAAAAGCATCAATGGCACAAATCGGAATGCCTTTGTGGTGTGAGCTGATCATTCGCTGCGCAGTTGCCTTTCCATCAGTTTTTGGATTGCCATGGGCGGATCAATGCGGCCTTCTATAAGTTCTTGCACCTGAGTGGCGATGGGCAGGTTCCAAGCCCTATCCCCCGCCAAGCAAAGCACCGCAGCACAGGTGGGCACACCCTCAACGGTGGCGGCGATCTTTTCAAGGGCGGCAGCCGTTGARAGCCCTTCAGCCAAGGCATTACCAAAGCGGTAATTCCTACTTAAGGCACTGGTGGCAGTGGCTAATAAATCACCTAACCCGGCCAAACCATAAAGGGTTTCTGGCCTTCCCCCAAGGGCTTGAATCACCAACCCCATTTCGGCTAGTCCTCGGGTAAGTAACGAGGCCCTTGCGTTGGCTCCAAGGCTTAGTCCATCACATACACCAGCTGCTATCGCAATTACATTTTTCAGCCCACCAGCCACCTCTGTACCCACTGGGTCGTTGTTGCGATAAAGCCTTAGGTRTGAACTACTTAATTCCTTTTGGAGTTTGTTCAGCAGCTGATCGTTCGTGCCAGCTAACACGCTGGCAGCTGGTAAACCCATTGCTAATTCCGTTGCCAGATTTGGCCCGCTGAGCACAAACATCGGCATTTTTGGGCAATGCAGTTGCCAAATTTGGCTGGCGGTTTTTCCAGTGCCCGGATCTAGGCCTTTTGAACAACTMAGTAATGGTGGATAACGGTTCCAGTTTGAAAGTTGTTTAGCGAGSCCTTCTACGCCAGCAAATGCCACTGCTGARACAACAAGGTCGCAGTTTTGGAGTGGTTCGAGGGCCGCGATGCCAGAGCTRCGTCGCCACAATTCAACCCGGTGGCCAGTTTGCTGAAAAAGGCCCATGAGGGTTGTCCCCCAGGTGCCGCCTCCAATTAGGCCAATAGCCAAAGCCAATCACCTGTCCCCTGGAAATTGCCATCATGGGCCCCTACGCGGGGCTTGCAATGGGGAATCCCTTCGCTTGGGAACAACTGGAGGGTTCRGCGCTCGTTGTGGGCCAAGGCGGCATTGGCAGGGCAATTGTTTCAGCACTCAGGCAAAAAGCTCCCCAACTTGATCTATTGGCAGCCGGTAGATCGGGCCCCTATCCCCTTGATATCTGTTCAARCGAATCATTGGAACGCTTGAAGGAAGATCTGCAGGGGCGTAAGCCACTGAGATTGGTTTTTAATTGCAGTGGTTGGCTTCACCAAAACGGTARAGGGCCTGAAAAAAGGCTTCAAGCAGTTAGCAGAGCYGGGCTTGAGCAATCTTTTGCTGTTAATGCTTTTGCACCAATCCTGCTTGCGAAGGCGGTAGAAGCAGCGCTTGGCCATGGTTCGCCCTGCTGGTTTGCAAGCCTGTCGGCWCGGGTTGGCAGCATCGGCGACAACCARCTCGGTGGCTGGTATTCMTATCGAGCAGCAAAGGCGGCTCAGAACCAACTACTGCGTTGTTTGGCGATCGAGTGGCAGCGCAAAAGACCTGCAGCAACAGTTGTTTTGCTGCACCCAGGCACCACTGCCACCCAGCTATCAGAACCATTTAGTGCAGGTGTTGCTGCCCATAAACTTTTTGAGCCAGCCAAGGCTGCAGAGCAGCTGCTTGCGGTTTTGGCACAACAAACCCCTGCCAATTCAGGTTGYTTCCTTGCCTGGGACGGCAAATCAATCCCTTGGTGATGCTTTTYCTTGCAGTAGTTCAAGCGGAATAATTTCAAGGCAGGATCTTTCRCAGGCCTCCAGGATCACTGGAGGTGCCATCCCATCCCAATAGGCTTCAAGCCAACGGGCWGCACARATGCACCAACGATCACCARGTTTAAGCCCAGGGAAGGCATTTGCCTCATTTGGGCTGCTCAAGTCGTTCCCTTGGGCTTTGCTGTAGCTCAGGAAAGAATCACTCATCACGGCACACACCGTGTGACGACCAAGATCACTGGGGTTGGTTCTACAGGTTCCATCCCGAAACCAACCGGTGATTGGATTACAACCACAAGTTTCTAAAGGGGTGCCAAGGACGTTGAAACCCGTTGSTATTGGAGCGTTCATGGCAGTTTTAGAGCTCTGGTGTTGGTGGTTGTACTCCCCATAAATTCAGCCAAACACTTGACGGAATCGGGGGGGGAGGCGCTATGGGTCATTGGGCGATCGATTTTTGCTCGTCGCAATTCAACCCGTTACTACACCTGTTAGCACCCGATGAGCTGGGATTTCACCGAAGATGCGGCATTCCATGCCCTTGGCGATGCCTTTGCCGAGAGTGGCGAAACCTCAGCCATGGAGTTCCTAGCCAATGGAGAGGGGGCCTTCCATTTTCAGGAACTAACTCAGAATGCGGCTGGTGAGGGTTTTGACCTATCGGATTCGAGCACCCTGGAGAATTTTCAACAGGATGTGATCGATGCCTTGGAAGGTCGCCGACCTGAATAAAACAGCGCGCCCTAGCTGTAATAAAAGGCTATTTCCTTAGGCTTCAAACCATCCCAACCTGCCGCCTGCAGGCGTTCATTAAGTTCGCTTTGRCCCATGTGCTTCGCCCCGCTGCGCACAATGCGATTACGCATTGACTTTTTTACGCCGCTGCGGGCTCTGGCGCTTTCCARAGCCATAACCTCGTTGTAGAGGGTGAGCATCTCTGTGGGTATCACAGAGCCATCCAGATCTACGCCGGCTGCAATTGCAGCATCAACACCGTTTGGACCCGAAATTGCCATGGCATAGGGGAATGCAAACCCCAGGCTGCCACAGGCCCAGGATCAGGCGCTGAAATAGCGAGCCTTACTGTGCAAAGCAACTAAAGCTGTGGTGCTTTGCTCTGGATCCAGCTGATCACTCTCATCCATGCTTAAGCCGATGCGATCGGCCCCGAGCCAGGTTAATTGGGGGCGGGAATCAGCAACATTTGGGCAGGCTGGATAGCCAAACGAATAGCGACTACCTCGATAGCGCTGGGCCAGCACATCCTTAAGGTTTGAGGGTTCCTCAGTGCTGAAGCCCATCTCCCCACGAATGCGGGCATGGGTCCATTCCGCCAGGGCTTCAGCAAGTTGAACGCCTAAACCATGAAAATAAAGATAATCGCTGTATCGATCAGCTTTAAATAGTTCCTTAGCAAAGGCAGTGGCGGTTTCCCCCATTGTCACTGCTTGCATTGGGATCACATCTGTGGCCGATTGATTATCAAGGTCTCTATAGAAATCTGCTATGCAATAGCGATTACCTGAGCGCTGCCGCGGTAATTCAAATCTCCCCARGCATTTTGARGGGTTTGCTGGATCRTATATAACAACACTATTTCCATCCCTGCCACAGGGGAAATAACCGTAGGCAACRCGGGGGCTAAGYAGGTCTTCAGCCTTRATTCGCTCAATCCACTCCTTAAGAACAGGCTCGGCTTTTGATTGAATTATCTGATCGTATTCCTCCCTTGATTGGTTTTGATTYTTACGCAGTTGCCACTGGCCGGCAAACAATGCATTACGATCCAAGTARGCAAATATTTGCYCAAWGGGGATTTCATCCTCAMGCAGAATTTTCGTACCCCAAAATGGTGGYTTAAGCGCTTGCTCCTCTGGTACTGCAGCAGAGCGATCGCTGCTAATCACTAAGTCCAATTGGTTTGWRGGCTTTGCTGGTTCATCGAGATCGCCAGGATCTRGATCAGCCTTGCCRAGATCAAATCCTTCAGGTGATTCAACTAAAAAGCCCTGTTTATTATCCCAATTATTAGATTTTTTYGCCTCAACCAATGCATCCATAAATCGCAGATCAGTAAAAGCATCACGRCCATAAATAACCTGACCGTGGTAAACATTTCTRCAATCCTTATTAACAAATCTAGGCGTTAGAGCTGCCCCACCYAATATAACYGGAACATCAATATCAGCCTGATTAAAGGCATCTAGATTATCCTTCATGAAGGCTGTTGATTTTACCAGCAACCCACTCATTGCGATGCAATCGGCCCCATGCATTTTCTGGGCCTCAATTATTGCTTCAACCGACTGCTTGATGCCAAGATTTATAACCTCATAGCCATTATTTGTAAGGATTATGTCTACCAGATTTTTGCCAATGTCATGAACATC
This sequence comes from Synechococcus lacustris str. Tous, assembly GCF_003011125.1. Taxonomy (GTDB): domain Bacteria; phylum Cyanobacteriota; class Cyanobacteriia; order PCC-6307; family Cyanobiaceae; genus Synechococcus_D; species Synechococcus_D lacustris. The sequence goes on from NZ_PXVC01000023.1 coordinate 16,418, forward strand.
ACCTTTAACTGTGGCAATCAAAAGCTTGGCTTTTGCTGAGCTTTCTAGCTTGCCATCAGCGCCAATAACCTTCTCCATATGGGGTTCCAGAAAAGCAACAGCACTCTTCATTGTTTCAGCGCTCTGCAAMACAAATGGCAATTGCATTTGACCAGAACCAAATAATTCTCCAACAACCTTCATGCCGTCYAATAAAAATGTATTAACTATTTCCAGTGGCTTGTAATTTTGCAAACCATCGGCCAAGGCCTGCTCYARGCCWATTCTTTCACCATCAATAATATGCTGCTTAAGCCTTTCYTCCACAGGCAAGTCGGCCAGGGATGGACCGGAAGCCCTCGCTTCCTTAGCGCTTACTCCTTCAAATAAACTTGTTAATGTAGTGAGGGGATCATATACACATAAACCATTCTCGAATCGGCGTTTATCATTGATTAAGTCTCGRCATACCTGCTGATGCTCCTCACTAATTTTTGAAAGGGGCAGGATTTTTGCAGGGCTAACAATYGCAGCATCCATTCCTGCTGAACAGCAATCATGGAGGAAAATTGAATTAAGAACAATCCGCGAAGCAGCTGAAAGGCCAAAACTTATATTGCTAACACCTAAAACCACATGGGTTCCAGGTAGRTCATCGCGGATTCTTTTGATTGCAGCAATGGTTTCACAGCCGTTGCGGCGATCCTCTTCTATGCCAGTGGATATGGGTAATGCAAGGGGATCATAAAAAATTTCACGGGCCGGTATGCCAAATTCCAATGCATCCCGGTAGGCCCTCTGGGCWATGGCAAATTTACGCTCAGCGCTGCGAGCCATGCCTTCTTCATCAATGGTGCCGATTACAACGCCTGCTCCATAGGTGCGGGCTAGTTCTAAAACTTTGAAAAATCTTTCATTGCCGTCTTCATAATTGGTTGAATTAAGCAAGCATTTACCCCCTGCTACTTTTAAGCCRGCTTCCATTTTTTGCCATTCGGTTGARTCAAGCATCAATGGAAGATTCACATTAGTAACTAACCGGCTAACCAATTCATGCATATCCGCTTCGCCATTGCGGCCCACATAATCAACGTTCACATCAAGTATGTGGGCATTTTCTTTTACTTGGCTGCGGGCCACACCGATCAAACCATCCCAATTTTCTTCATTTAATAAATCACGTACTTTTTTAGAACCACTGGCATTTAAACGTTCACCAATAATWAGAAATGAATTTTCCTGTTCATAGCTAGTGGTGCCGTAAAGGGAAGCCGCTGCTGATTCCGCTTTGAGTAATGGTCTCTCGAGATATTGATGGGGCTGCCTAACCTCACGATGGGCTGGCTTAAGTTCCCTYGCCACTTCCACAAGGGCCGAAATGTGCGCTGGGGTGGTACCGCAACAACCACCAATCACCTGAATGCCAAGATCCTCAATGAAATGGTGCAWTGCCATTTTCATTTCGATTGGAGTAAGGCGGTAGTGGGCAACGCCGCCAATATTTTCAGGCAAACCAGCATTGGGAATGCAGCTAACAACAAACGGAGAGCAACTACTTAAATAACGCATGTGCTCCTTCATCTGCTCTGGCCCAGTGGCACAATTTAAACCAAGAATATCGATTGGGAAAGGCTCTAAAATTGCAACAACAGCTGCTATATCTGAACCAACTAACATCGTGCCAGTTGTTTCCATCGTTACACTAACCATTARGGGCCTACGTTCACCCGTTTGAGAAAATGCTTCTTCAACGCCCGTGAGTGCCGCTTTTATYTGYAGAACATCTTGGCATGTTTCAATTATAAAYAAATCAACATTTCCGGCTAACAATCCCAATGCTTGTTCAGTAAAACAAGCCTTCATTACATCAAAACTTACGTGRCCAAGGCTTGGCAGTTTAGTGGTGGGCCCCATGGAGCCAGCCACATATCTTGGATGTTGGTCTGTAGTGTATTGATCTGCCATTTCACGGGCTAGTAAAGCGGCCTGGCGGTTTAATTCAAAAGCTTCATTTTCTAAATCGTATTCAGCAAGCACCAGAGAGGTTGAACCAAAGGTATTTGTTTCAATTACATCGCAACCAGCATCTAGGAATTGTTTGTGAACGGCCCTAACAACATCCGGCCTAGTGCGCACAAGTATTTCGTTGCAACCCTCAAGGGCTGRGCCGCCAAAATCAACGGCGGTTAGCTCCATTTGTTGGAGTGATGTGCCCGTGGCGCCATCGAACACCAACACYGGACGCTCGGGGCTGTGGAGTCGTTCTAGGAAACCAACCATGCTCAGATGCCAACCCTCGTAACCCAATGGTCAAAAATAGGGTCTCGAGCCTCCGTAATGGCGGTTAGTCGGCCGCGCAGGGCCTCCATAACAGGCCGATGCRTTGCCAGATCTGTGCTTTCAATGCGCCTAACCGGGGTWACTTTYGCYGCAGTTCCGGTTAGGAATACTTCATCGGCAATAAACAATTCTGTTTTATCRATGGGCCTCTCAACAACCGTGAAGCCCATGCTGCGGGCCAATTCGATAACACTTGCTCTGGTAATGCCTTCGAGTATGTCTTGATCAACGCCTGGTGTATACAAAATTGAATCGCGAACAATAAATAAATTCATACCACTTGCCTCGCTAACCTTACCCCTACTATTTAAAAGYAATGCCTCATCAAAACCACTTTTAACAGCTTCAGTTTTAGCCARTGAACTTGTAATATATGCTCCACTAATTTTGCCCCTTAAAGGTAGGGAGCGATCCTCCTGCCTTGTCCATGAACTGATTCTGCAACTAACGCCATTGGGTGAAAGATAGTCGCCAAGTTCTATGCCATATATCAAGAAATCTGTTTCAATATCATGTAACCTTGGTGCTATGCCCAGGTCGGAGGTGTAAACAAATGGYCTTAGATAACTTGGTTTTGTTGGTTTGTTGGCCTTTARAAATTCAACCACTGCTGCCATGATCGTTTCAGGGCTTAGCTCTGTTAGTAAAAGTTTTGCRCTTTCACTCAATCGCTTTGCATGGCGATCAGCTCTAAACAACAAAATCTCAGAGGCATCATTTGGATTTGGTATTGCCCGCATGCCGCCAAAGGCGCCAGTGCCGTAGTGCAGCGCGTGGGTTGCTACGGATAGGGTGGCCTCGGYAAATGGCACGCAGCGGCCGCCGAACCAGGCATAGGGAAGAAATTGATGCATCTAACGGTTGAAACCTTGGCCCGATCTTCTCATCCCTTAGCCAGGGATGATGGCTGAATGCACAGATTGGCAGTTATCCCGGGGGACCTGAGTGATCAGCTTCCAGCCTTGGTGGAGCAAACAGCAGCCCCATTTTTATTTTTAAGCAGTGCCGACAGCGATCTAAGCCTTCTTGCYAAGCAAAAACCCTCCGTGCCGATACGGGCCCTRAATATTCAGGCCCTGGAGCATCCAGCAGCCGTAGACCACTACCTGCGCAGCACCGTTAGCAAGGCGCGCCTGGTAYTRGTGCGGTTGCTTGGTGGCAGGGGKCACTGGAGTTACGGAATCGAGCAGCTRCGGGAATGGGCTAGGGGCGATGCAAGCCGAGGCCTATTGATAGTTAGTGGAACAGTGGAGGGGGAGCAGGAATTAGCAAGCCTTGGCAATTTTCCAGATTTCATAGCSATTGCCATTGGCCRATGTTTAAGGGAAGGGGGAGCTGAAAACATGGCCCAAGTTATGGGCTGTTGCTCTAACTGGTTGGCTGGGGAACCATTRCAACCWCCAGAGGCAATTCCCCAGCCAGATCCCTATTGCTTCAAATGGCAACCAAACCCTGGRCCAAAGGTGGGGCTGATCTTCTATCGCTCCCTATGGAGTAGCGCCGATCTTGATGTACTCGAAAGCTGTGCAARCGCCATGCGGGATGTTGGCTTGTGCCCRCGCCTAGTGCTGGTTAGCAGTTTGCGTGATGAATTGGTTCAACAAGGTGTTCGCCAATTGCTCCAGGCGGAGGCCGTGGAATTGGTACTTTGCGCAACTGGTTTTGCTTCCGTTAAAGCCGATGAAGCCGAGGCRGGAGCACCCCTWTGGCAGGCCCTTGGCGTGCCTGTTTTGCAACTGCTATGCAGCACTCTGCCTAAACAGCGCTGGCAAAACAGCAGCGTTGGCCTTGGSCCCCTAGATCTCAGCATGCAGGTTGCWCTRCCTGAGCTTGATGGCCGCATMACCGGACGGATTGTTTGCTTCAAAGAGCTCTATCGCGCTGATGCCGCCCTGGAATGCGCTGTGCAGCGCTATTGCCCAGATGGGGAGCGCATGGCATGGATGGCGGCCCTAGCTAARGCTTGGGTGCATTTAAGACGCACGCCAGAAAAACATAAAARAATYGCGATTGTGCTCGCTAACTATCCCTGCAGAAATGGCCGTTTAGCCAATGGCGTTGGCCTTGATACCCCCGCCAGCGCCRTTGCCATTTTGCAGTGGCTCAAGGGGGAGGGCTATTACCTCGGCGAGGGCAACCTGCCCGAGGATTCAAATGCTTTGATCAAAGCTTTAACCGCTGGCCGTAGCCCCGACCCTGAAAGTTTTCACCTTGCCCCCTGCGCTGAACTTGCTTTTTCTGATTATGAAAATTGGTATAACAAACTTGATCAAAGGGCCCGGGAACTGATTGCGGAGCGTTGGGACATACCTGCAAACGACAATTACCTATCAAAGGAGAACATCTCAATCTGTGGTTTGATCTATGGCAATGTTGTGATTCTATTGCAACCAAGCAGGGGCTACGACCGCGATCCATCACTTAATTATCACTGCCCAGACCTCCCCCCAAATCACAATTATTTAGCCCATTATCTTTGGCTAAGGGAAAAATTTAATGTTGATGCTGTTATTCACTTAGGTAAACATGGCAACCTGGAATGGTTGCCGGGTAAAGGCATTGGCCTATCCGCCAATTGTTTTCCCGARCTAGCCTTTGGGGCCCTGCCAAACATCTATCCTTTTATAGTTAATGATCCAGGCGAGGGCTCGCAAGCAAAAAGGCGAAGCCAGGCTGTGATTCTCGACCATCTAACGCCACCCCTWGGCAGGGCAGGTTTACATAACGAACTGGTGGAATTGGAGGGCTTGGTTGATGAATACTGGGAGGCAAGCTCAATGGCAAGCAATCGCGTTGATATTCTAAAAACAAAGTTATCAGCCAAATTATCAGAGTATAATTTTGATAATTTTRMTGAWATAAATRYTGRYTCTATCRCAAAKGATGGGYCTATTAATGCCGATTTTRATGAAAGAATAAMTAAAATTGAYGGCTATTTATGTGAACTCAAAGAAGCGCAAATACGCACTGGTTTGCACACTTTTGGCCTTTCACCATCAGCMGMGGCAGAGGCTGAATTATTACTTGCCATTGCGCGATTCCCTGGCCCCGGCCGCCTCGGCCTCGGCCGGGCAATTGCAAAAGATCTAGGTATTCATCTCGAYCCCCTAACGGCTAGGGAAGMTGATCCMCTYAGCCCMACTGATTTGCGTTTGCTTCAGCAAATACGTCMAGATGTGCCCTTGCGCTGCCAAGGTGACGGCATAACAGTTATTCAAGACTTTGCTGCCGCTTGCCTGGAAGGCAAAATTGCCGCACCGGGTAACTGCACAACTAAWGAACTAAGCCAAATAATTGCTGAATTAACACCGCGTTTAAAGGGTTGTGCCCATGCTGAGCGCAACAATCTGTTAGCTGCACTCCGTGGTGAACGCATTGAGGCAGGCCCATCGGGTGCCCCCACCCGGGGCAGGCCAGAGGTGTTGCCCACCGGCAGAAATTTTTATTCCGTAGACCTGCGTTCGGTACCCACTGAAGCCGCCTGGGATCTGGGCAGGCGCAGTGCCGAGGCATTACTCGAGCAGCATCTCCAAATCGAGGGAGAGCATCTCACCCAATTGGCTATTTCAATTTGGGGCACCAGCACCATGCGCAGTGGTGGCGACGATGTGGCCCAGGTGTTTGCATTTATGGGTATTCGCCCCCAATGGGATGGCAGTAGCAGGCGCATGGTGGGACTTGAATTAATCCCCACCAGCAGTCTTGCCAGGCCAAGGGTTGATGTAACTGTTCGCATATCTGGGTTCTTCCGTGACGCCTTTCCCCAGCTACTCCATTGGCTAGATCAGGCAAATCAGATCGTKCGCCAACACACWGAAGGGGGAGTTGGTTGTGAGGTGTATGGGTCTGCCCCAGGGGCCTATGGAGCKGGTTTACAGGGTTTGATCGAGAGTGGYAATTGGGAGGATAGGGATGACTTAGCCGAAGCATTTTTAAATTGGAGCAAATGGCACTATCGCGCCAATGCCGAACCCCAAGCCGACAGGCTTGGCCTTGAAAAGCGACTTCAAAAGGTGCAAGTGGTACTCCACAATCAAGACAATCGTGAACATGATTTGCTCGATTCAGATGATTACTATCAATTTCATGGTGGCATGGCTGCAGCTGTAAGGCGCATTAAGGGCAGCGACCCTAAATTGTGGTTTGGAGATCATTCCCAACCCTTAAATCCCAAGCCAAAGCCACTCGCATTAGAACTWGATAAAGTAATTCGTAGTCGCTTGCTAAATCCACGCTGGATTGAAGGTATGCAGCGGCATGGATATAAAGGCGCCTTTGAATTTGCCGCGAGCCTMGATTACCTTTTTGCCTACGATGCYTGCACAGATCTTGTTCCMGACTGGGCCTACAGTTCAGTTTGTGAGCGTTGGCTTGAGGATTCTAAGGTTCAAGAATCAATTAGAAATAGCAATCCTTGGGCACTAAGGGATATGGCAGAAAGACTTCTGGAGGCTAATAATAGGGGTTTATGGCAAAACCCAAAACCAAATCAGTTGGAGTTTCTCAAACARTTGGTTTTAAGTAGTGATGAAAATATTGAAATTAACCAAGGTCCTTAAGCATGTCTTTGAAGGGATCGATCGATCCAGGTTTGGCAGAGCGCGGCGGAGCTGGAGAGATTTTTTCAGGTGCAGCCGGCGCCTTGGAGGCACTGCCGGGCACGTTTGTTCCTGATACGGCTGAACCTTTCATCCGATTTTCCAGTTCCACCTGAGTGATCTGCTGGGCGAAGGTTTTCTTAACCGGCTTGGGAACACCGGCATTCATGGATGTTTTGTTTGGATTAGCTACAACAGACTCTGGTAAACCGTCAGAAACCTTTTCAAGCCTTGATTCCATCGAGTCAACTTCCTCAATGCGCTCYTTTAGTCCAGGGTTTTCGGCTGTGCCTGGAAAGGTGCGTCGAATGCTGTAGGGGCGTCGCATGAAATTCACATCGCCAAGGCTGCTTGCCTTATCGGGTTCAAGAAAAAAGCTTTTGTCCTGWTCCTCTGCCTCGTTGGGCTTGCGGCGGAAGCGATCAAACAAACCCATGGCACTTGTATGAGCTTTATRAAATTTAGCGGCCCAAGAGGCTCAAACCGTGGCTGTCGGTGCCACAACTCTGTAAAAAGTTGAGATCCATAGCTAGATCAGCCACCCGTTCACACACATGCTCACTGGGGCGCCAGCGTGGTTGCATCTCATAGTCGTACCAGGTTTCCGCCCCATCAAAACCCAACTCTGATGCCGCTCGCATTAGCAGCTTGAAGTTAATGCGATAGCGGGCGGGGTGAGCCAACAGGGCTAAACCGTTTGCAGCCTGGATCGCTTCAACAACGGCAGCTGCACCCAGCTGTTCTCCCACAACCGTATCCCCTTGAAGATATGGTTCCATCGCCCCATGGTTTGGCTCATAGCCAAGGGCCAACACGTGCACTAGGCAATTCTCTARTACACAACTCACCTCAGTGCCAGTCCAAAGTTTGGGAACATTGGATCCAGCTGAGCGGTGGTAATCAAGCCGCTTTTGCACCAACGGRTAAGCCTCAAGGCTGTGGTGGTCGGTAACGGCAAAGTGCTCAAGGCCTATTTTCACTGCTTCATCAGCTAGGGCCTCGGGGGTGAGGCTGCCATCACTGCAAAGGGTGTGGCAGTGGAAATTGAATCTTTTTGGGCAAGTTGTAGCTGTTACCTGCTCGAGCACAGCCCTGAGGGGATGCTTAAACGGCATTGATTGCCTCCCGTTCAGCCTTTAAACGGCGCCAACGGGCGTAAAACTGAATTGACGCCGCCATGAAAAGTACTAAGGCCACCAGCAACCAGGTGGCGCCGCCAGTGGGGAATTGATTTTTAAACACCACCAACATCACCACCAACACCAGTAGCAGAGTGGGCAATTCGTTAAATGCGCGCAACTGTTTTGCAGACCACTCACATTTGCCAAGGCTCAACAATCCCATCAGGCGATAGCAATAGCAGTGGTAAGCCACCAGGCCAACAACAAATGCCAACTTTGCATGGAGCCAGGTTTGGGATAACCAGCTYGGATTGCCAAGCAATAAGCCAGCRGCGCCAATAACTGTTACCACCAGGCCAGGGGTGGTGATGATGTTTGCCAGGCGCCKTTCCATCAGGGCGTACTGTTTTTCAAAGGCCTGGCGCAGGGGTTCGGGTTGGTCCCTGGCCTCCACATGGTAGATAAAAAGCCTKACCAGGTAAAAAAGACCGGCAAACCAAACCACAACACCAACTATGTGGAGGGTTTTAAACCACAGGTAGGCTTCCGCAGAGATGTTTATGGTCATTGAAGCCCACTCCGTTGAGCCCATTCAAACCCTGCGGCGGTAGCGCCTATGGYTTGGCGTTCGCTTTGGCTGAATTTATCCAACTGTTTAATCATCAAAGCCATGCGCGGATGATTGCGAAAACGTTCCTGGTGACGACCTAGAAAATCCCAATAGAGCACAGTAAAAGGACAGGCCACTGGTCCGCTGCGTTCCGCAGGATCGTAGCTACAGCCCTTGCAATAGGTACCCATGCGCTGGATGTATTTACCACTTGCGGCATAGGGTTTGCTGGCGAGCATGCCTGCATCGGCCCACAAACCCATGCCAATTACATTTGTTTGCATCACCCAATCGTGGGCATCAACAAACTGACTGTTAAACCAAGCTACATATTCCTGCGGATTCCAGCCAGCMAGCAAGCCTAAATTAGCAAGAATCATTAAACGTTGAATATGGTGTAAATAGCCACTATTAGATAATTCAGCTAACACATTATCAACGCAGGCCATGCCACTCTTAGAATGGTTTCTRATAAATTCGGGCAGGGGCTGCACCGCTGCTAATGCATTGGAAAGGGGGTAGCTATCGCCAAAGTGATGGTATAGACCCTGGGTATATTCCCGCCAACCAATTATTTGACGCAGCACTCCCTCYAAACTGGCAAGGGGTACTTTTTTCCTTAATCCCTCCGCCTCTAGGCGATGAACAACCTCGAGGGGATGGAGCAAACCTAAATTCAAATAAGGACTCAGTAGGGCATGCCAAAGSGTTGATTCACCCTGAACCATGGCATCTTGATAGGGGCCAAAATCAGCGAGGCGAGTTGAGATAAAATTCTCTAAAACCAGGAGCGCCTGCTGCCTGCTCACCGCCCATTTGAACGGCTTTGATATTCCACTAAGTTCATATATTGGTTGAAGCTCTTCCAGTTTTTTAATTACAGCATTGGTKGTTTCACTTGGTGTAAACCAAAGAGCTTCAGGACCCWTGAGGCCAGTTTTAGGWGGTTTGCGATTTTCTTTATCAAAATTCCATTGCCCACCCAAGGGTTGATCACCATCCATAAGCACTCCAAAGCGCCTACGGCCTTCGCGATAAAAGTATTCAAGCCTCAGCGATCGTTTGCCTTGAGCCCAATTTGCAAATTCAGCTTGGCTCCACATAAATTGATTGTTATCAAACCAGCGCAATTGCCAAGCACACTTGCTGTAGGCGGCAAGTTTTTCAATCGCCAGCTTGATTGGCCTATCGCTTGGGGTCATCAAACGCAATTCGCCTATGCCATGGTTTGCAATCCAGCTGTTAAKGGCATCTTCATAGCTGGGAGCCTCCACTAGATCCACCACCCAGCCAGCCGAGCGCAATTCAGCTGCAAAGGCGCGTTGGGCAGCCCAAAACAGGATTTGTTTTTGGATGTGTGGTTTGGTARTTAGCACCGAAAGGCTCTCCACCAGCAAAACCCTGGCCCCATGGGGCTGGGAAGAAGCAAGCGCTGCCTGTTGCAGGTGCAGTTGGTCATTCAATACCCAGATGCCAATTGCCACAGCTAGCCCCAAGATGAGGTGAGAGTTTCTACAGCCTATGGATTTCGATCTGCTTGTGATCGGTGCAGGCTCAGGCGGGCTCGCCGCAGCTAAGCGTTCAGCACGCCACGGAGCCAAAGTGGCGATTGTTGAGGCAGATCGCGTTGGTGGAACCTGCGTAATTCGTGGTTGTGTGCCAAAAAAATTATTAGTTTATGGCTCAGAATATAAAGAACTTTTCAGAGATGCTAAAAGTTTTGGCTGGGAAGCAAGTGATCCAAAACTTCACAGCAATATACTTTTGCAAAATGTTCGCAATGAAGTKAACAGACTAAATCARCTTCATATTAATTTATTAGCKCAAGCAAATGTTGAGCTAATWAGCGGAATGGCAAGTTTTAGCGATTCCCATACCATACAAGTTGGTGATAARAACTATAGTGCAAAAAATATCCTTATAGCCGTTGGTGGCAAGCCAACCCGTTTGCMAATTCCAGGKGGAAGCCTGGGCTGGGTGAGCGATGATTTATTTGAGCAGCAGAGCTTKCCAAAATCRATCGTGATAATTGGTGCAGGTTATATTGCCTGTGAATTTGCCTGTATTCTTGCAGGTCTCGGYGTKAGTGTAACTCARATTGTACGMGGCAATAGTATTCTCAAGGGGTTCGACAATGAATTGGTTTTAGCCGTTCAGTCTGAAATGATTGAGGCGGGAATTAATATAAACTTTGGCTGCACCCCTGAGTTGATTGAGCACCATGGGCAGGGCTACATAATTAGCTGTGCCTCTATGGGATCTGAAGCAAATACATCTACAATATTTGAAGCTGATGCTTTACTTCAAGCAACGGGAAGATTAGCCAATCTAGCTGATTTACAACTAGCTGCAGCTGGAGTGTTACATGAGTTCAATCGCATCCTTGTAAACCAAAGCCAACAAACAAATATTGATCACATTTATGCCGTTGGTGATGTTACAAATCGGGTGAACTTAACRCCTGTTGCCGTAGATGAGGGTAGAGCTGTTGCCGATCGGCTTTTCGCCTCTGGAAACAGGATTGTTAACCATGAACTTATTGCTACTGCGGTTTTTACTCAACCAGAATTTGCCAGCATTGGCTTAAGCGAAGAAGCAGCTATAAAAAGTTTTGGCAGTGATGCTGTTAAGGTATATAGGGCAAAATTCCGCAGCCTCCAGCAAGCATTACCAGCAAGGGGTCCCCGTTGCATCTTAAAATTAATAGTTGATATCAAAACAGACCGAATCCTCGGTTGCCATATGG
>NZ_PXVC01000230.1 GCF_003011125.1 Synechococcus lacustris str. Tous
TCACTTCCCACCCACTCGGAATCTCACCCAGTTCCGAATCCTCAAATGAATCTGGAAACAGGTCGCTGATTTCTGCTGGCAATCCAGTGGGGCGACCTTCTGCCTTCGCCCTGACTGGATCGAAATCCACAAACCACGACTTGAAGAGTGCCTTTGCCATCGTCTCCAAGGTTTCGTTGGTTTTGCGGTTCAGTTCGATCTTGTCGTCAAGGGTGCCGAGGATATGGGCAATTGCTTTTTGGATTTGTAGCGGTGGGATTGGAACCTTGTAGGTTTCAATCAACGACCCGCTGACATTGCCCTGTGCGCTTCCGTCAGCGAGGGATAGTATCTCGTCGGCAAACCCTTGCCTGGATAGAACTTGATAAAGGTATTCCTGGTCAATACTGCTCTTGTCTGTGGGATAAACCTTCCCCACTCGCTGATTCAGAAAGCACTCCTCATTTGTGGCAGGAAATCTACCCGTTTTCCCTGCCGTTGCGCCTGTCATTGCGATCAGAATATCCCCTTCCTTGAGTAGATACCTATCCGCGCCTGGCGTTTTTCCGATAACTTCCTTGCTAATCCTATCGCAAGAACTGATGTCAACTCTTGGCGGAACGATGCTTCCTATCTTGACAAGTGGATGCCCTTCTGTGCCCATATCAGAACTTTTGAAGGCGTATCCAGATCTGACACTTGCCACTGTTCCCAGTGGGAGAAAAGGGTATTCAGAACTCATATCCCAACCTCCTCAGATTATCGGCAATCTGCTGATCCAACCTTGCCCCTTCCTCCTGCTGCTGCTTGAGCAATCCAGTGAGGCGCTTCATCTTCTCCTCAAATGCCTCACCATCGTCTTCAACATCTGCCGCTCCCACATAACGCCCAGGCGTGAGCACAAATCCATTCTTTTCAATCTCATTTAACCTGGCGTTGTAGCAGAAACCAGCAACATCCTCATAAGCAGTAGATACTTCAC
>NZ_PXVC01000231.1 GCF_003011125.1 Synechococcus lacustris str. Tous
TACCAGCCCAAGCCAATGCAGCTGCAGACAGCAAAACCACCGTGACAGGGCTGCCAGTACCGCCAGCCAGCAGCCAGCTGACAAACCCAGAGCTGGAGTCCAAGCTCTTCTCCTGCGCTGAAGTAGCCCGGGAACTCAATTACCAGGAATCGACGATCCGCCGCTGCGCCAAAAAGTCCTGGCTGTGCGGGCCAGGGCCCTACCCCCTACGCGGCATCCCCAGCTTTTATGTGGTGACCAGACCCAATCCAGCGTGCGGACGCGGACACGGCTGGAAATTCCAGCGCATCAAGGCAACCTGCAACGCCAGCAGCCACTCGTCAGCGACCCAATCAAGGGGAAGAGCAAGACACAACAAGGCAACACAAAGCTGCCATAGACATAACACTTGCGGCCCAATGTGATCACAGGAGAATGATCCTGATCTCATCCCCAAACGACCTCCATGGCGATGCGACATCGGCCCGGAGCGGATCTCACCAAGGCACCTGACGGGAGTGAGTACGCAGACGATTTAATTGAGGTGCTGCGCTCCCAAGCAAGCGAAGAAGATGCCGATGGGCAACCGCTGTGGAACGCCGCCCAAGACTCGCCCGCCCAACCAAAACGCTGCGGTAGCAGCCGGCGGCAACAACAGCCACCCCGGCCCACCAAAACAAAACCTTTCTCCCCGCGGCCAAGCCGCCAGGAGGTTGAGCAACGTGTCGCAGAGGCTCAGCTGTGGATTGCCCAGCGCCTACCCCTGGTGGAGATTCGGGCCAATGCCCGACAAAACTGGGGGATCACCAACGTGCGCACCGTCAGCCGCTATCTCTCACTGGCACGGCAGCGCATGGTGGAAGAACTGATTCAAAACCGCCTCCAACACCAGGCCGAGCAGATCTACGGGTTAAACGAACTGATCCACCAGGCCATGGCCGCCGGCCAATTCAATGCCGCCGTAGGCGC
>NZ_PXVC01000232.1 GCF_003011125.1 Synechococcus lacustris str. Tous
ATATTAAATCAGCAAGAGTTGGATAATTTAATCCTGGAGGTAGTATTTTTTTGTAACCATCCTGCAAAAACACAAGAACAAGAAGCGCAGATGCAGGTATAGCCAATTTGGTTTGATAATCCTGTATAGCCACCAAGGGAGCCGTAATTACAATTATCATTACTATTACCAACGGAAGGAAAATATTAACAAATGAGTTCCATGGATCCCGAGTCAAAGTCGTTTCTATTCTAAAAGCTTGATATGCTGAAAAGTTTTGTTTATTAAAGTAACTATTGGCATATTGAAAGCCCCAATTTGTTTGATAGGTATTTATGTACGGTATAACATCGCAATGCTTCAAACTATATCCATTGATAGAAGGAGGCGCAGTAATAACTTGGCCGGACGCCAGGTATTCAACATCAGACTCTCCTGTATATAAATCATCAAGCTCAATACAAAGAGGGAGAACAATGGTTTCAAAAGGGAAAAGGCTTAGGTCAAGGCTAGAGCTAGATGCATAGAACCTTCCTGTATATTCAAGCCATTGTATGTAATGACCATCGTCATCAAGGGTTGGCTTGCTTGGTTCTAATTGTGTTTTAAAATCTTGAGCTTCTACAACATTAATAAAACCAACAGTTTTTAACGGACATTCGTAGATCTCTGGATCCCATTCCCTTATCCAATCAGGCACATCTTTATATCTGAGCCATACATATCCTTCAGCATAGTAGGAGCCTGATGTAAGGTCCAGATCATATAAGGTTGATATTGATATACCCAAATAAGCTCTTAGTGGATTCTCTTGTATGTTATTTCCGTTCCAGGTAATACCATCGCAGTCCGCATTTTTGTAGTTGATTGGATTGGAATCTTTTGTATTGAGTTCTTTTTTATTGATTTCTTGTGTTTTTCTTGCCCCTTGCGACATCTTAAGCATTGTAAACAAAGCTGCTCCATAA
>NZ_PXVC01000233.1 GCF_003011125.1 Synechococcus lacustris str. Tous
ATGTATAAATATGTGTGAATAACGTGAAGAGTACTGAAGAATAGAATTAAAGCATTTAGGGATCAGGTTTCTTATAGGCAACAYGAGGACTACATACGTGAGATTCGAGACCAGCTTTGTTCGCATTATCGATTAAACAAATCAGACTTAGTTAAGTATTTAATCAAGAAAGAAGGGCATAGAGCATAGGAAGCGCCGCAGCCAGCGTTCGTAGATGCCGATGGTCCGCCGGGCGTAGTGACGTGATGCCAGGGCTTCCCGGTAAACTGTGATCAGGGAACGGGGTTGTGTATCCATGGAGGCTGCCGTGCTGTCATCAGCATTCCCACTGGCTGCCGGATAAGCACTTTTTTTCGTAATTCGCACGGGAGTGGAACCAATACCCATACAACGCGCTACACTTTGGTTCAGGAGTTCACTCCGTTCATCCCGAGCACCGGCGYTAATCCTCCAGGGGATTGCCGGTCACCAACCTGCCGTCCGTTCCTGCTGGGCAAGGTGGTCAATCCTGGAACCCTGAAGGGTTGATGAGCAGGGACGCTTGCCGAAGACACCATGTCCAGCAACGTTCGCCGCAGCAGCCACCTGTCGCGCCATCTAGCTGCTCTCCGCCTACAGAGCGGTCTGCGGCCCGGCCAATTGGCAGCACGTCTTGGCGCTAACAATGTCTCCAAGGTCGGCGGCCTGATCCGCTCATTTGAGATTGGGGAACCCCTCTGTGAATACTGGCTCGATAAACTAATTGCCGGGCTCCAACCCGATCCTGCTGAGCTGCGCCGCTGCCTGGAGCTGGATCAGGCCGAGGCCGAACAGCAACTGGAGCAGGATCGAGTTGCGTGGGAGGCCTGGGCTGATGAGCCGATCGATCCTTACCTCTGGATCCGCTATATGCCAGCGGTCTATGGCGTGTGGGAGGTGCCCAGGGCGTTTTGCACGCCGCGAGAGAC
>NZ_PXVC01000234.1 GCF_003011125.1 Synechococcus lacustris str. Tous
GCCCAGCTGCGCTTCGCGGGGGCGACCGAGGCCACCGTGATCCGCGGTGACCTGGAAATCCTCTCACTGGCCGGCACCCTCTCGCCCGATGGCGCCCACCTGCACATCGCCATCGCCGACAGCAGCGGCGCTGTGATCGGCGGCCACCTCTGCGCCGGCTCGCTGGTGCGAACCACCGCCGAGATGGTGATCGGCCTGCTGCCGGACTGGCGGTTCAGCCGGGAGCTGGATCTGGCCACCGGCCACGCCGAGCTGCAGATCAAGGCTCAGCCAGAGCGGTGATCGCCCGCAGGGTCTCCAGCAAATCCGGTAGTAGCTGCTGGCTGGCTTAATCCGGCGGCAGGAACGCAGGCAGCGCCTCCAGGAAGTCAGAGACGTCATCTTTACTAACAGCTAACGCAGTAGCCGCCAGGAAAGATGTCAAACTTTGGAAGCATTTTATGCCTTCCATGCCAAGGTTACTTGGAAGCTTGTTGCTAGCGTTTCTAATAATTTATCAATCCATACCAAATCATTAGAAGCCAACTGCATCTGGACCTTTTTCTGCAAGTAAAAATCTATTAATTGCTTTAACATTGAATCTGGTGCTTAATTCAGGCGTTCTTGCCACAACCCACCGGCAATAGCAGGTACCTGCTGATCCTGCTTGCACATCCCTTTTGATTCTCCCCACGAAATTCCGGTTTCAATTCATCCAAGCCTTTTAGCAATCCTGCCGCGTTTGCAGTTAGTGCACGATTGTTGGGATTTACTTAATAACCAGAAGCAGTATTACCTGCCCCGTGGGGAGCGAGAACCTGATTCGGCATACAAAAGGCGTATTGATGCAGCCTTGCCATCAGGTTTTTTTCGTGATGCGCTGCGCACGTTTGCTGGGATGCTTGCTTCTAGTCACTGGCATCAATTACCTGCTTCTCTGCAATCAGTAATTACTGA
>NZ_PXVC01000235.1 GCF_003011125.1 Synechococcus lacustris str. Tous
GTGTTCAGAATCTGGAATGGTTTGAGCGGTTTTGATCACCCACACGCCAGGTTCGATGCTGTCGATCAGCACGGTGCGCCCCGCATATTCCTTACCCAAGGAGATCTGGCCGCTCAAGCCAACCTGCTTTGCCACCAGGCGTGACGTGTTCATGCTAGTAAAGCTTTCATGCCGGCCTAGCGAAACTTGTGAGCCTCCCCCGTTTTCAAGGGCAATGATCACAACGTTTGCCCCAACCAGGCGTTAGTTCTGGATTGCTGAGGCGTGCCAAGTTTGAGAGTGATTCCCTACGCCTGCATAGATGCTTTTAATCCCAATGCGCTTCTTTAGCAATACAAGCAAAAGCTGACGGTATTTCGCTGCCGATCTATCGCCAGCACGCCAAAGGAATACCTAAATCCCTGCTGATTGGCATCAGATTGCGGTGAGATTTAGAAGAGCAAATGGCATCCGTGATGGCGATAGGGAGCGACTTWTTTGGTAGTTATGTTGAGGGAAYAAATGTATCGGTAGGGGGAATAAATATTAATATCCGCAATACGTCCCGCTCCAACAGGACCCCCCTCCATTCATACCGTACCGTACCCGTACCACCCCCCTCCATTCATGTCGTGTACCCGCACATCCCTATGCTTCACAGTTTCTGTGAGAGCTTCTATTACAGGTGTCTGCCAAGCTTTCTTCTTGCTTGGTGCTCCATAGCCATTWGAGCCAAAGCGATATTTAAGATCTGCTGAAAAACGTGTTTCAAATGCTTGGTCGTAGGARAGATTAWSGCCAGCAGTTAAGCCATTGCTKATGTTGTAAGAAACCCTRCCRAGCACACCAGAGCTRTCAGYAGYRCCRAGRTCACCRTYTTGRTAGTAATAACCAACTGATGCTTTGAAATCWGGAGTAATGGCATAGCCCACATCAAGCCCATAGGTATCTAGGG
>NZ_PXVC01000236.1 GCF_003011125.1 Synechococcus lacustris str. Tous
GATTCTGACAGTGCTGCGGGCTGGCATCCAGGGGGAGCGCCCCCCGGGCCAGCAGCACCAGCCGGATTGTTTTCAGCAGTATCAATCCATCTAAAAGAGGATTGCCATTGCGCAGGTAGTAGAGGTCGTAGCTGAGCTTGGCCCTGGCATCCTCAAGGCTGGCGCCATAGGGATAACACACCTGGGCCCAACCGCTCAGGCCAGGCCGCAGCCAATGCCGCAGCCTGTAGTGGGGAATAGCCCGTTCCAATTCCTCCTCAAATTCAGGCCGTTCAGGCCGAGGCCCAATCAGGCTCATGTCGCCCCTCAGCACTGCCCATAGTTGTGGTAATTCATCAATTCGAGTGCGCCGTAACCAGTGCCCTAGCGGGGTGATACGGCCATCGCCGCGGCTTGCCCAACGGGCACCATGCTGCTCAGCGTTTGGGCGCATGCTGCGTAAYTTGGCGATTGTGAATTTTTGGCCATATAAACCTGAACGCACCTGGCGATAGAGCACAGGTCCACCRTCTTGCAGTTTGATTAGCAGGCCTGCCATTAACAGCAGTGGTGCTGCCAGCAGCAGCAAGCTGCCAGCTACCACCACATCAGCGCTGCGTTTCAAGCGCCAAATAAATCGCCCCGGTTGCAACTGAAAGCCATCCCCTAGCAGCAGCGTTTGGCGGCAAAATAAATCCGGTGGTACCCGTTGCAATTGGGCTTCACACCATCCAACCAAGCTGATGCATGGCAAACCCTGGCTGCATCAGAGGGGGAACTCAGATAGTTTCTCCAGGCTTAAGGAAAGATTCTCGCTAAGCGCTACCCCCTGAAATGCGTTCAAACCATCGGCTTGGCATTGCTCTAATTGGCTGAGGCTCCAAATTTGCGCCTGTGGCTGCTTTAAAAATCCTTGCAGCACCTGTTCTTCCCTGCTGTCCACCAC
>NZ_PXVC01000237.1 GCF_003011125.1 Synechococcus lacustris str. Tous
GCCGTAGAGGGCCTCCACCGGATCTGCCCCTTCTGGGTTTGCTGGATCCTTCAGTTGCGCAAATACATGGAGCAGCAACTTGTCGATATCGGGTTGCTGCTTAGCCAATACGGCAAGCATCTTGAGGCGAACGGCAGCATGGTCGTCGTTGGGACGCAACAGATCCTTGAGCTTGCTAGTACGTACAGAAGAGAGAAAAAAAGCCTTGTGCTGTTGGGCCAGCTCCTTAAATTCCAGGGTGAGCCCGGCTTCTTGGATATCGAGGGAAGCGCGATCGGCCTTGAACTCATGGCCTGCAAGCAACAGATCCAGCAGCCAGTTGTCTGGTTCAGGCGGCTTGGCTATGGGCAGATAAAGCAAAAAGCGTTGATCCAGCGCCGCCCGGCTTATGGCCACCTTCACGGAAAACTCGTTGCCCTCCACGCGGAGCTTTTCAACGGCCTTGGGCTGATAGTTGTCAAAGTCTTCTGCCCATTCGCCGCTGGGGTCGTACCAAAGCACCACGCGCTTGCGGGCCAAAGCACCATCGAGGCTGTCGTGGATGCGGGTGGTGGTTGCAGGGGAAGCAGGCATCAGATCAGCTCTGAAACAGTTGGCGTTGAAGCTGGCTGGCGGAACTTTGCAGACCGACCAATAACGGTTCGGCAACGGTTTGCGGAAAGCCAGCAGGCAGCTGGGACTGCACTGAACTAATTACAGCTGGAGTTTGGGCGATCAGATCATCAAGGATGACATTTGCATCGCCAAGGCCAAGCCGTTTTGCGGTGAGCAGCATGCGCCGGGCTGTGATCTCTAAAGGCTTGGTGTAGCGCCCTTTTTCACCATGCCAGGCCATCGCCATCCTGAGTTTTTGCTGGGGCCACTGGCCCCTGGCCCGTCCGATTACCGGCCAGGCCGAGAGCACGTCATAGAGC
>NZ_PXVC01000238.1 GCF_003011125.1 Synechococcus lacustris str. Tous
AGCTAACCCTTGGCGCTTTATTTGCTGTTAAAATTCTATCTAGCCAAGTAGTTGGCCCCCTTTTGCGGCTTTCATCACTTTGGCAAGGCATACAAGAGATGAGGATTGCTGTTGCATGTTTAAGTGATGTGATGCTAGCAATACCTGAAGTTGGTGAAGAAGATCTTCAGGCCCTACCAATACCAACCATCAAGGGTTTAATTAGATTTGAAGAAGTGAGCTTTCGCTATGGCCAACGGGGGCCACTTATCCTTGATCAAGTAGACCTAATTGTACAACCGGGGCAATTTGTGGGCTTGGTGGGATTAAGTGGCAGCGGCAAAAGTACTCTTGTGCAGATGATAGATCGCCTCTATCGACCCAAAAGTGGCCGGATCTCAATTGATGGTTACGACATAGAAAAACTTCAAATTGCAGGCCTCAGGCGACGCATCGGCTACGTTCCCCAAGATAGTTTGTTATTTGAAGGCACGGTTTTAGATAATATTCGTTTAAACAGCCCAGACGCAAGTATTGAAGCAGTTATGGAAGCAGCGCGAACGGCAGCAGCCCATGAATTTATTTTAAATCTTGATAATGGTTATGCCACAAGACTAGGTGAAAAGGGTTCAGGGTTAAGCGGCGGCCAAAAACAGAGGGTTTGCCTTGCCCGCACGGTGCTGCAGAATCCAAGCCTATTRATATTAGATGAAGCAACATCAGCCTTGGATGCGGAAACAGAGCGCATTGTTTGCACAAACCTTGCCAGAAAGTTTAATGGTGTCACAGTTTTATTTATTACCCACAGGCTCACCACACTGCGGAATGCAGATCGAATATTATTTATGAATAAGGGTCGAATTTGTGAAGATGGTACCCATAACGAATTGATCGATCAACAGGGTTCATATGCAACACTATATAAAC
>NZ_PXVC01000239.1 GCF_003011125.1 Synechococcus lacustris str. Tous
TCCCCCGCTCAGGCTCAGGTCCCCCGCTCAGGCTCAGGTTCACGCTTTGTGCATGGAGGCACCTCCCTGCAGGAGGTGGTGGTGCCGGTGATCAAGCTCAAACGCGAACGCAAGGTCGAGAGCCGGGTGGTGGAGGCCGAGCTGTTGCGGGTGCCCGCCAAGATCACCACCGGCAAGCTCTCCTTTGGTCTGTTCCAACTGGAGCCGGTGGAGCCCAAAAAACGCCTGCCCTTGCAGCTGCGCATCGGCCTCTACGCCAAGGCTGATGGCGCCCTGCTCTGCGCCCACCGCAGCGTGCTTCTGGATTCCGCCGCTAGCGAGGCCCGCGAGCGGGAGCAGCAGGTGGTGCTGGAGCTCTCCAACGCTGCTAGCGACTACAACAACAAGACCCTGGAGCTGCGCCTGGAGCAGCAGCTCGATGGTGTCGCTACGCCAGTTCCCTACAAAACTGTGGAGCTGAAGCTGCAGAGGCCCTTTGGCAGCGATTTCGACGACTTCTGATGGCCTTAGCCCATAGCTAAACTAAGCGAGTCAATGGCAGAGGCCCCATGCGGGAATCGTCCTGCGGAGGTGATCACACGCGAATAGTGAACGTGCACCAGGCCAAAACCCACCTATCACGCTTAATCGATGATGCCCATGCGGGTGAAACCATCGTGCTTGCAAAAGCTGGCAAACCCTGGGCACGGCTGATGCCCCTGGCACCGCCCGTTCCCCAGCGCATCCCTGGCCGGTTGCGCAGCCGGGGCCCTCTCAGCCAGCCCGACCTGCTGCTCGAACCCATGGACCCCAGTGAACTGGAGAGCTGGGAGAACAGCGAACTACTTCCCCAGAAACTGCAGGGATGAGCAATGGGAACGCTTACTTACTAGACAGCCACGCTTTGCTGTGGTGGTGGT
>NZ_PXVC01000024.1 GCF_003011125.1 Synechococcus lacustris str. Tous
TAACAAATCCCAGCTCATAGTCCCGCAGGGCTTGCTGTTTGCAGTTATCAAAATGCAAATTKGMATGGSYRAGCAAAGGYTCCACCCCATAGCTGGCACCCACCCGAATCAGTAACTCAGCTAATTCACTGCAGGCCTCTTGCATCACCCAAGCAGTGGTAACAACRGCAAAMCGCTGGGCCATCACTTGGCGCAAGGGCARCGCTGCCCTTGCCAGCGCAAGGGCCAAAACGGCCGCCATTTGRCTKCCMCCCGCCAGCAACAGCTGCGCTTCACTGCCRGGYRCCTGRGCAATTCCCTCCAGCAGCCCAAGCGAAAAGGCCTGGAAKGGATCCCCCARGGCCGCTAACACCGCCAATGGCTGCCCCAGCTCACAGCCACGGGCGATCGCTGCCGCAATCCCCTGCTGCACCAAAGTTGCCCGCAGCCCATGGGGCGGTACCCGCATACTGCCGCTCACCAAACCAGCCACATCAAGGCCTAAMCCGCTGAGCACWGCCTCTGCKGTGCTGGTGCCCCCAGGCACGCATTCAGCAAGCACCAACAAACCCTGCGGATGGCATTGGGCCCAGCGATARCCAAGCCTYWGGCCCTGCCGATGGAGTTGCAACACCGCGGCATCTTCCATCGCCCTGCCACTGCTCAGGCAACGGGCTGGGCTACCGCCAAGCCGGATGTGGGGAATCCCAGGGGCAACGGCGCAGCCGGCATCCACCACCAGAGCAGGCAGGCCTAGGTGCTCCAGCACACACCAACTGATCAAAGCAGGGCTCACCCCCGCCATCAGGGGTGGCAGGCCATGGGGACACTTGGCCGCTGGACCCATCAGCAGCAGCTCTGCATCAGCTGCAGCGGTGAATTGCCTGCTGGCTGGTGTGGCACCGGCCGCTGAGATGCCAGGCACCTCAGCGGTGGCCGTAGCAGCAAGCACCAGCATCACCTGGGCTTCCCCTGCCCCTAGGGCGTTTGAGGCTGAGCTGCGCCAGCTAGAGAGGGTCAAGGGCCAACAGGGGGCGTAGCAGGGCAGGGGGGGCCGGTAGTTCCTGCTTGAGCCGCGGGAATACCCAATGGGCAACCGCATGCAATGCCAGCAGGTAGATGAGGTTTTGCAAGAGCAAAAGGCCAAGGGCTAACAATTCCACCTGCTGCAGATCCGGCGCCCCCAGCAATTGCAACCGTTCCGCCAAATTCTCCAGCAATCCAGCCGCTGCGCTGGTGATCACCACCCAAAGATTTTCGCCCAGCAGTAGCGACAACACCGCCACCCTCACCAACAGGCCGCCAGTGCCGATTAACAAACCAATACCAATCGAAAACCACCAACTAATCCGCCTACACCAACACCAACCCAACCAAAGCGCTAGGGCGCCATAGGGGAAAAGCATCATTGGCCCCCGCACCGGACCCATCAACACCGTTAACAGCAACACCGACACCGCTACGCCCTGAAGGGCTGCGCGCCCCCCCTGGCGCAATTGCAATAGGGCTAAAGGCAAAGGGATTGCCAATCGAAAAATGGCATCACCAATGGGCAGGTAATAAATGGCAACCCATAGCAAACCGGTGCTGGCTGCCATATAGGCCGTTTCAGTTAGGCGCCTCGCCTCCCGCCGCCGCTGATCAACGGCCATCGCCCTGCCTCACCCTTTCGATTGTTTCCACTTCAAAGGGCAAATTGGCAGCCCTCAGGGCACGGGTTAAAGCCTCTGCAGGGGCGGCGGGGTCGGTGGCGGGTAACCGCAAAAGCACCCGGTAGGGCACCGGCTTTTGCTGTTCTGCCGGTTCTGGTTTTTGTTGAATCGGTTCCACCGCTTGCGGAACTGGTTTTGGTATTTCTGGTTTTTGTGGTTCTGGCTTAATTACTGGTTTTGGAGCAACAGCAACGGGTTGAGTTGTTGTTTTTGTTGTGGCTGGAGTGGGGCCAAAACTATTGCCCAATTGCTCTCCAATTGGGGTATTGCTGCACGCMGCCAAAGCAAACAGCACTGCCATGGCGGCCAACCGCAACCAAGCCATCAGCTATCAGCCGCCCTAATAATCCGCACCGCACTGGCCCGGGGTCGCCCAGCCTTGGTGCCGGTAGTGCGACTTGTGGCTTTGGGTTTACTGGCTGTTGTGGTGGTGGATTTCGGTGCTTTAGCAGCTTTAGGTGTTTTGGCTGTTTTGGTTGCTCTGCTCGCTTTTGCTGTGGATTTCTTAGTGGCAGCCTTGGCCGCCAATAGTTCAAGCGCCTGTTCCAAGGTGATGCTTTCCGCCGTGGTGCCCTCAGGCAAGGAGGCATTCACCTTGCCCTGCTTCACATAAAGCCCATAGGGRCCATCAAAYAGCTGGATTGTTTCCTCTGAGCCCTCAGGAGTGCCCAAATCTTTTAGGGCAGTGCGGCCACCGCGACCTTTTTTGGGAACGGAGAGCAACTCCATCGCCCGCTCAAGTTGCACGAGCAGCACATCATCTTCTGCTTTTAAGGAGCGGTAATCCTTTTCGCCTTTGCCTTTGTCGTGCACCACATAGGAGCCAAAKCGCCCCAAGCCCGCCTGCACCTTGCCCCCATCGGGGTGCTCCCCCAGCAGCCTCGGCAGTTGCAGCAGTCCGCAGGCAATCTCAAGACTTAGATCCTCAGGTTTGGTGCCCTTTGGCAGGGAAGCMCGCTTTGGTTTTGGAATTTCCTCACTGGCTTGCCCCCTTTGCACATAGGGGCCGTATTGACCAAACAACAAATAAACGGCTTCACCGGTGCTCGGATCAATGCCAAGGCTTTCCGGGCCATCTGCYTTTTGCTTAAGCAGCAATTCAGCGTGATCGGCATCTAAATCAGCGGGGGTTAGATCCAAGGGCAGGGTGGCCTTGATCAATTCCTCCTCRCCATTTTCCCCCGGACGTTTTGCCTCTAGGTAGGCGCCAAAGCGGCCGATGCGCACCACACAGGGCAGCCCCTCYAATTCAATCGTGCGTGAGGTGGTGGGATCGATATCACCCTCCCGCTGGGCCACCTGTTGCTCTAAGCCTTTCTCACCGCGGAAAAACTGGTCGAGGTATGGCAGCCACTGGGCTGAACCGTTCGARATTTCATCGAGGGTGTTCTCCATCCGCGCTGTGAAACCAGGATCCACCAGATCGGGGAAGTGCTCCTCCARCAGGGCCGTTACGGCAAAAGCGGTAAAGCTTGGGGTGAGGGAATTGTTYTGCAAATTTGCGTAGCCGCGATCGCAAATCGTGCCAATGATCGAGGCATAGGTGGAGGGCCGGCCRATCCCCTCTTTCTCCAGAGTTTTTACCAAGGCCGCTTCGCTAAAACGCGCCGGCGGYTGGGTTTGGTGACCMAGGGCCTCACAGGAATTACAGCTGGGCTTATCACCGGCCACCAGGGGTGGCAAAAGCACTTCCTGGCCCTCAAGGGCGGCRTCAGGGTCGTCGCTGCCTTCCACGTAAGCCCGGAAAAARCCAGCGAAATCAATGCGCTTGCCGCCGGCCCTAAAGCGAGCATTTGCCACATCGATTTGGGCACTCACCATCGTGAGCCGGGCATCCGCCATCTGGCAGGCCACCGTGCGCTTCCAGATCAGTTCATAGAGGGAGAGATCAAGGCCGTTTAAACCCGCTTCAGCCGGGGTGCGAAAGCTTGAACCCGCTGGCCTGATTGCCTCGTGGGCCTCCTGGGCATTTCTGCTTTTGGTGGAATATTGGCGCGGCTGGGGGCTGAGGTGGTCCGCCCCGTATTTCTCCTCCACACAGGCCCGGGCCGCTGTRATCGCCTGATCACTCAATTGCACCGAATCGGTGCGCATGTAGGTRATAAAACCGCGCTCATAGAGCCCCTGGGCCGTRCGCATTGTTTCGCGGGCCGAAAGGCGCAACTTGCGGTTTGCCTCCTGCTGCAGGGTGCTGGTGGTGAATGGTGGGGMCGGCTTGCGCAGGGTGGGTTTTTCCTCCACCTCAGCCACCCGCCAAACCTCGGAAGCAATCGCTTTGAGCAGGCCCTGGGCGTCGCTTTCAGTGAGCAATCGCACCTTGGTGCCGGCCTTGATGGCACCGGTGTTTTCATCGAAATCAGCACCGGTGGCAATGCGTTCGCCGGCCAGYTGGTTCAGCTTTGCCTCGAACTTCACACCTCCCTGCTCCAACTGGGCCTTTAARTCCCAATAGCTGCCGCTGTGGAAWGCCCTGCGGGCCCGTTCCCGTTGCACCAGCAAGCGCACCGCCACCGACTGCACCCGCCCTGCSGATAGSCCCCAGGCMACYTTTTTCCAAAGCARYGGTGAAACYGTGTAACCCACCAAGCGRTCRAGAATGCGSCKGGTTTCCTGGGCRTGCACCAGCTCCATGTTGAGCTCACGGGTGTCGTTAAGGGCGCGCTTAATCGCGTCTTCGGTGATCTCGTGRAACACCATCCGCTTAACGGGCACCTTCGGATCAAGGAGCTGCAGCAGGTGCCAACTGATCGATTCCCCCTCCCGGTCTTCGTCTGTGGCCAGCAGCAGC
The DNA here is from genome assembly GCF_003011125.1 of Synechococcus lacustris str. Tous. Taxonomy (GTDB): domain Bacteria; phylum Cyanobacteriota; class Cyanobacteriia; order PCC-6307; family Cyanobiaceae; genus Synechococcus_D; species Synechococcus_D lacustris. Next base: position 4,480 of record NZ_PXVC01000024.1, read on the forward strand.
TGATCTGCCCCCTTGAGGGCRTCYTTTAACTCCTTAACAACTTTCTTTTTATCCTTCGGCACCACATAGAGGGGCGCAAAGTTTTCACTGGTATTCACCCCCAGGTTTGCCCACTTTTCCCCCTTGTGGCTGGCTGGGATTTCACTGGCGTTATTGGGYAGATCWCGCACGTGCCCCATGGATGCCTCCACCCGAAAGGTGCGCGGCAAAAAACCGCGAATCGTGCGGGCCTTGGTGGGGCTCTCAACGATGACAAGGGTGTGGGACACAGGCTGCCGGGGCAGGTAAAGAACAGGACCGAAACCGCAGGTTAGATCCGCAGTCCATGGTGGACCGGGACCAGTCCGATGGACAGGGCTACCATCCGGCTTAGGACGGCGCCGACCCAACTGCAATGGAAACCCTGGCCCAGTCGYTAAATGCTGGGGCAATTGCGCCCGAARCAGCACTCCTARTYACCCTGCTGGCCTGCCTTTTGGCGGATTTAGCAGGGGAAAAGGCAGCGGCAAGATTCGTGCCACCTTTTTGCTACATCGGCCTMGGCCTCTGTTTGGGCTTACTTGCCCTGCAGTGGAATCAACCGGCTGCACCGGCATTTTTTGCATCTTTCATCAGCGACAACCTCTCGGTTGCCTTCAGGGCAGTGGTGGCAACTTCCACCCTGTTATCGCTATTGATTAGTTGGCGTTATGTGGAACGCAGCGGCACACCGGTGGGGGAATACGCCAGCATTCTTTTGGCTGCCACCGTTGGGGCAATGCTGCTCTGTGGCGCCACCGATCTGGTGAGCATTTTTGTTGCTTTAGAAACACTTTCAGTGTCGAGTTATCTATTGGCGGGCTACATGAAGCGCGATGCCCGCAGTTCAGAAGCAGCACTTAAATATCTRCTTGTTGGTTCAGCTGCCGCGGCCGTATTTCTCTACGGCACCTCRCTGCTTTATGGCGTGAGTGGCGGCTCYACAAATTTGGCTGGTATCACCATTGCCCTGCAGAGCAGYGCCACGCCCTTAACGGCCCTGGCCTTAGTTTTTGTTCTTGCAACAGTGGCATTCAAGATTTCAGCGGTGCCSTTTCACCAATGGACCCCTGATGTTTATGAAGGATCGCCAACCCCTGTGGTKGCTTTTCTTTCCGTGGGYTCGAAAGCGGCAGGTTTTGCTTTGGCATTGCGCTTGCTGGTGGGTTGTTTTGGCAGCTTTGAGGCCCAGTGGCAGCTGCTATTTACCGTGTTGGCTGTGTTGAGCATGACCCTTGGCAACGTGGTTGCCCTTGCTCAAACATCAATGAAAAGAATGCTTGCCTACAGCTCAATTGGCCAGGCTGGTTTTGTGATGATTGGCTTGGTTTGTGGCACCGAGGAGGGATTCTCGGCGATGGTTTTATATATGGCCGCCTATCTATTTATGAACCTTGGCGCCTTTGCCTGCATCATTCTTTTCTCCCTACGCACCGGCAGTGATCGGATTTCAGACTACGCCGGTTTATATCAAAAAGATCCCCTAATCACCCTTGGCTTGAGCCTGTGCCTGCTATCCCTTGGCGGCATACCACCAATGCTTGGGTTCTTTGGCAAAATATATCTATTCTTTGCCGGCTGGGCCGATGGCCAATATCTATTAGTAGTGGTGGGTTTAGTTACTTCAGTAATTTCAATCTACTACTACATCTCAGTTATCAAGATGATGGTGGTTAAAGAACCGCAAGAGGCATCTGATGTGGTGAAATCCTATCCAGAACCCACCTGGAAATTACCTGGTTTGCAACCACTSCGCACCGCCCTTGTGGTGTGTTTACTCGTTACCGCAGTGGGAGGAGTGTTATCAAATCCACTATTTGTTTGGGCAAATCAAGCGGTGGAAGGCACACCACTACTCAAAGAAGTTATTGCTGCTAGCGGCCGCCTGCCCACCGGTTAATCAGCATGGCTATCAATCCCAGCCCTGGGGCCGTGGCTGAACTAATTAATATAAGCAAAATTTATGGAGCGGGCGCCACTGAGGTACGYGCCGTTAACGAACTAAATCTCAAGGTTTTCAAAGGCGATTATCTCGCCGTAATGGGTACATCCGGATCAGGCAAGAGCACCGCCATGAATATTCTTGGCTGCCTTGATCGCCCCAGCAGCGGCAGCTATTGGTTRCAGGGTCAAGAGGTTAATAAACTCAGCGACGATGAACTCGCCACCTTAAGGAATCGCCATCTGGGTTTTGTTTTTCAACAATTTCATTTGCTCTCAAACATGAGCGCCCTTGAAAATGTTGAATTGCCCATGATCTACGCCAATGTTCCTGTGGCGGAGCGCAAGGAGCGTGCTGCTGCAGCSCTGCAACGGGTGGGACTTGGTGAACGCTTAAAAAATAAACCAAATCAACTCAGTGGTGGCCAACAACAACGGGTGGCCATTGCCCGAGCAATAATCAACCGGCCAGCGCTGTTGCTGGCGGATGAACCCACAGGCGCCCTTGATTCAGACACCACCCGGGAGGTTTTAGCCATCTTTGATCAACTAAATCAAGAAGGCATGACCGTTTTACTGGTTACCCACGAACAAGATGTGGCCCAACGCGCCCAACGGGTGYTGCTATTCCGCGATGGCCACATCGCCAACTAAAGCCAACTTGTTAGCAGGTGCTGCTAATCACCATCGATCGTGCCCAATACCACTTAGAAGCTTGCCAGTTGCCCACATAAAAATGTTGAGCGCTCCAGAAAACCAATCTTTCACTGGTGTTCAGCTATTACGCGACCAGGCCGCCACCTTGTTTGAACGGGGCGGATGGCAAGTGCTATTTCGCTGTAGTGGTGGAAACCGCCTTAGTGCAACCCTTCTGGATCCCAGTGAGAGGCTGCAAGTAACGCTTGAAATTCCTTCCAGTGATGATGGCAGTGATTGGACCCTTTGGCTGGAGGCTTGCGCCGAAATCCCAACAACCGTGGGCGGCGCCCTAGCCCAACCCATGGGTATTAAACAAATGCTGGATGTGGCCCGCTGGCTAGAGGGGCCGATTAGTGAAATTGAAAGGATGGCCCTTAAAGCAGAGAGCCAACTCGTACTTCAAATTGCAGGCACAGGGCCAAACAGCTGAGCCTGTGATCAAGATCACAAAAACTTGAGATGTTAATCAAAGGCTAAAAGCRRTGCRMCAAATAATTTGATTATGCCCTCAAGCAATTCACCGACCAAATCCAGCAATYAATYTAACCGGCACAGATAAYGCYGATGTAATGMTTGGTGATGCAAATAGCAATASCTACAGCTCAGGAGCTGGYGACGATTTAATGTWTGCCTCAGCAGGWAGCGATAGCCTCAGTGGCGGSGCTGGYGCAGACATYRTTGATTACTCAAGAGTGAATGCAGATCTCACTTTTTCCCGCGGCGGAGTTMTRRCYAAAWCAGRAGGCCTAGGTACGGATAYAATATCAAATTTTGATATTGAAGTAATTAAAGCCAAYCCMAAMAGAATTAACACGATMGACGGCTCCACTGGCACCACGGCCTCATTAAATGTARATCTAGCCAACAACTTGCTAACGATCAAYAATTTACCCRGAATCGGTAGCGCCAGCCTCACTGTGGAACATTTTCAAAATGTTCGCGGCTCCGAAAATGCTGATATTATTACCGGTAGCAATGYTGAAAACGAYCTTTCTGGCGGCGCTGGTAACGATTTAATYAGCGGTTTATCCGGAAGCGATAARCTAACCGGTGGTGCAGGCAACGACACATTTAGCTTTGGCCGWGGCGAYTCCTTGCTGACGGGCTTTGATCGAATCACCGATCTRSAAATYGGCGYWGATCAAATTGATGGYTTAGTKGCRARTAGTTCTGTTCGCAATTTTGGCTCTGTTSGCAGTTTAARCGCAGSSGATCTWGGCCAAGTKCTAAAYARCAGAAGCTTTGGCGCAAACCTTGCCGCTAGCTTTAGCTTAGGTTCAGGTAGTGGCACCCGAACTTTTCTTGCTCTTAACGACAACAGAGCCGGATTCCAAGCCAACAACGATATGGTGATTGAAATAACTGGTTATAGTGGCAACTTGAGCGATCTACAAATTGTTTAAGTTCACTATCYTAAGTTTTGCGCTCTAGRCCCTTTAGCAATTGATCAAATAATCCCGTAAGTAGATCTTGTTTGCTRCTTAATGCACCACTGGGGGAAAGGCTGCCGGGATCAACCGCCACCCAACCCCCGGCGTCGGGGCGGCGCAATTCAAAGTGCAAATGGGGACCAGTACTAAGACCTGTGCTGCCAACCCTACCGATTACTTCACCCTGGCGCACYTGTTCACCGGATTGCACAAACARTTCCGACAGGTGGCCGTAGAGGGTGCGGCGCTGGGGATTGCGGTGTTCYAATTCCACCGCAATTCCATAGCCACCTGCAAGRCCTGCACTAACAACTTTGCCAGCCAGGGCAGCCACCACCGGCGTTCCTTCTGGAGCAGCTAAATCCTTGCCGGCATGGAGAATCATGCTTCCTAAAATCGGGTGCATCCGCCAGCCAAAATCACTGCTKGTTACAGCACTACCGATCAAAGGAAATATCAAACTGCGATTGCCATTTCCAAGCAGAGGTGCTGGCCTCGGCGTAATCCTAAACACTTGGCTAAGGGAAAAACTKCCCTCGCCCCCCACTAAAAGAGCAGAAACCGGAACACTCAATGGTGCAAGTGGCAAACCATCTGGGCCRCCAAATTTTGCATTTTTATTTTTAGCAACGAATGCAACTCCCTTGGCTCKGGCGCATTCCCTTTGGCTCRTCACTCCGGAACTACATAACTTTTCTAGGTTTGGCACATCTCGCTGCYCCGGTGCACTGCGTTGRGGATAATCCCCCTGGCGCAACTGYTGGCTTTCCTTGATGGTGATTGCCCCCTCCCGCTCCAACTCCTGCAGTGATTTATCAAATATCAAAGGTGGTTCTTCCGCTGGCAACATTTGAGCCAACAGCGGAAGCAGCAAGGGCAACATAAATAGTTTGTACATTTCAGGTGTGTAATCAGGTTGAGGGTGATTGCGTTAATTCAGAGCCAACCTTTCCAGTGCTCTTAAACCTATGTGCACCAATTTAGGCCAGGGGGGGCAGCGGCTACCAAGCAATTGTTCAAGGGTGATGCCCGGAGGACGGATTGAATGGCGCCCATTGAGGCCAATGCCAAAGCGCACGTGGCGCACCTGCCCGCCACGCCACRCCACAGAGGTGAGCACTCCCGCTAATTTTTGCTGCCCCACCATCAAATCATTGGGTGGTTTTAGATGCAGTTCYGCCCCTAGGCCAAGSGGTTCTAATTCCGCCATTAGGGCAGCTGCCATCAACAATGGCAAGCGATCCGCCGCTGGTGGCTCTCCGCCCCAAGGGATTGCAGCACTTAACCAAAGGCCACCAGCGGGTGATTGCCAATGGCGTTGGGCCGTGCCCCGACCAAAGCGCTGCTTTTTTGAAACCACCGCTATGGGCAAAAGCGGTTGCGCCGCCAACCAGTGGCTTAAGAGGGGTTCCGTGCTGGCACAAACCGGCAGCACCCGCAGCCGCCAGGCCATGCGCAAATCAAGATCACGCSTTCTACGCAGCAATCGACCGCCACAGCCTGCCGCCAATAATCCACTCAATTCAGCACCCCARCAGGGCYGCATTTAGCCGCTTGGCCGCCACMARCAACTGGTTTGTTTCCGCCACMAGRGCAAGCCGCACCCAGCCCTCACCRCCAGCACCAAAACCAACGCCTGGRGTGAGCGCCACCCCACTGCGTTCAAGCAACCAAGCGCAGGCAGCTTCACTGCCRAGGCTTCTCAAGCTTTCGGGCAGTGGCAGCCAYAGATARAGGGCCATTGAAGCTGGAGGCACCCGCCAACCGCCTGCGGCCAGGGCAGCTGCCATGGCATCACGCCTCTCCTTATAAATAGGCCTTAGCTGCTGSGGCCAGCTGGCTAGTTGCGTTAACGCAACCGTGGCACCCGCCTGTAAGGCCAGCGACTGATTGAAATCAACCACCGCCTTCACCTGCCCWAGGGCTTCAATTAAATGGGCGGCCCCAACGGCAAAACCRAGGCGAAAGCCRCCAAGGCACCAGCCYTTTGAGAAGGAAAAAAATTCAATCCCAYTTGTGCGCCACCCMTCCGATCGCAATAGGGCAGGCGCTTCCCCTTCAAGGGCAAGATCAACGTAGGGATTGTCGTGGGCAAGCACCGCCCCTTGCCGGTTTGCTAAGGCCAGCGCTTCATCCAACCAGCCCTGGCAGCCAGTGGTGGCCGTTGGATTATGGGGGTAGCCCAGCATTATTAATTTGAGCTGCTCTWGTTCACTGCTGGCTAGCCGCCCAAAGCAAGGGCGCCAGCCATCCTCTAAGCCMAGGGGCAGCAGCAGAGGTTCAGCACCCGCCAGCACCATCCCACCGCGATGGCTTGGRTAGCAGGGATCAAGCAACAACGTGCGATCACCAGGGTTTACCAARGCAAGGGGTAGATGGGCTGTGCCCTCCTGGGAACCCACCAGCAGCAGCACCTCCCGCTGGGGATCMACCTGCAGCGCAAAGCGCTGCTSCACCCAACTGGCYACYGCTTCACGAAAGGGCAAGGTGCCCGCCTGCAGGCAATAGGCCGCACTGGCSGGCTCCAKCAATTTGGTAGCAATGGCTGAAAGCACCTGGCTTGGAGGCTGCAGATCAGTGCTCCCCAAGGAGAGATCAAGCAGGGGATTCAGCTGGGCTGCWGTTGATGCCGCRTAGGAACGTTTGCGCTGGTCCATGCGGGCAAAAATGCCCGARCCAAGGCGTTTAAGCCGCTCAGAGATGGGCATCCACAAAAGCCTGCAGCTGSGGTTTTGCCATGGCCCCTTCCCAACGGGCCAGTTCAACACCAGCTTTAAAAAGRATCAGGGTTGGTAAACCTTTTATTTGCAATTGATCGCGAACAACTGGGTTKGGATCGGCCTCAAGTTTTCCAACCCGTAARCCTTCCCCATAGGTGCTTGCTGCCCATTCCATCAATGGAGCCATCAAGCGGCAGGGGCCGCACCAGGCGGCCCACACATCAACTAARACAAGCGMTTCGGCATTTAGAACCTCAGCTTGAAAATTGGCATCAGTTAGTTGATGAACAGTCATGGAAAAAGTAGGGATGAAAKTTGCGGAGGATATTTAAAGRTTGTCGATTGAACGCTTCAACTTCTCCAATTCGTCGTCTACTTCAGCGGCCTGGGCTGGCAAAAGCTCAGGTTTTTTGCTGTCGTCTGGCAGGGCAAGGGGTGTGGGGCTAAGGCTTGCCTTGAGGGCCGCCAATTCTTGATCAACATCACCGCCGGCTTCCAGGGCTTGAAAACGACTATCGAGGTCTGCCCCTGCCAATTCTGCCGCCGCCTGGCCGCGGGCCTCTAAAGACAACACTTTTTCTTCCATGCGATCAAAAGCCGCCATGGCCGAATCGGTATTTAAACCACCAACGGCCCCCTGCAACTGGGCTTGGGCCTGGGCTGCTTGGGCCCGGGCCTTRAGCATGTCTTTTTTGGTGCGCGCCTCGGCGATCTTGCCTTCAAGGGAAAGCAAATTCTTTTTTAGATTTTCCACCTGMCCCGCCTGGGTGGAAAGTTGGCTGTTTAGGGCAGTTGCGGTTTCTTGATAGGTTTTACGGCGGCTMAGCGCTTCTTTAGCAAGYTCCTCTTCCCCTTTCTTAAGGGCGAGAGTTGCTCTTTCATACCAGGTTTTAGCTTGGCTTTCAGCCTGCTGGGCTTGGTTTTCAATCCGCTTTTGGCTAGCGATAGCCGAAGCCACCGCCTGGCGTAATTTGATCAAATCCGATTGCATATCGGCAACGGATTGATCAAGAATTTTGGCTGGATCCTCGGCTCGGCCCACCAAATCATTGAGATTGGAGCGAAGCAAACGGCTTAAACGGTCGAAGAAGCCCATGGGGGCAGCACATCGGCAGCAACACAACGACCCTAGCCTTTTCTGATGCCTAATTACCTACAACCACCYCGGCCCCAGCCAGCAAAGGCCCTTGCTAAYTGCCTWAAGGAACTAGAAGCAAACTGGCATGGCCAGGCACCCATGGCAGCCCTTTGGCAGGCATGGCCGCAAATTGCAGGGGCTGAGCTGGCCGCCCACTGCAGGCCACTACGGATACARGGCTCSGTGCTYTGGATTGGCGTAGAGCAAGCCCATTGGTTAYTGGCGCTGAGATATGCCAAACACCAATTACTAGGTGCCCTGCGGGGGGCGGGTTTTCCGTTGCAACGGCTCGAACTRGAGCAGAGGGTKCAAAGTCCCCTKGCTGATTTAGCAAGTGGTGATAGTGCCGCCAGTTGGGCTAATCACCCAAGCCGCGTTGATGTGCACGGCATTGCTGCCTGCCCCCGTTGCGAGATCCCMACACCCGCCGGTGAAATAAAGCGCTGGGGTTGCTGCTCCCTATGCCTGAGGCAAATCGAACAAATAAATATTTAAAACAACTAAAACAATTAAGTTGTTGGTGATCTGATTGGCTTCAGGGCATCAAAGGCGCGGTCGATCACATCKGTKAGCAGGGTAATAACACGCTTYTCCCTCAGCACTAAATTCGCGCTTAGGGTTTCGCCTGATTTAARGGCATAGGAACGTCCATTTTTTTCTAACTTTTGTTGGTCAAGCTTAATTAGAACAGGGAAACGAGGTTGGGGRTTCTGYTCATCTGGCGGCAACGAATCAGTGGATATGCGCTTAACACGGCCCTTGATCGAGCCAAATTCAGTGAAWGGATAGGAATCAAGCCTCACTTCGGAGAATTGGCCAACTTTAACGAAACCAATATCYTTACTRGTAACATAAACTTTAGCCTGCAATTTATCAAGGGGAACAATTTTCAGAAGMGGCTCATTAGGGGCTACTGCATAACCTTTACTGGTGGGTGTKAGGTCGAAMACTTGRCCGCGCACAGGCGATTTTAGYAATTCGGTTTGGAGTTGCTCCTTAACTTCAACCCTTTGCCTTTCCAGATCGGATAGTTGACGATCGCTTTCCTTGCGCTGCTTAAGTAAATCCGAGTTCACCTCATCTAATTCAGCATCAGTTTGCCGAATTGCAGATTCTGTTTGAGCAATCTGAGAGCGCATTTGCTGGCCCTTRTCCTTCTCTTGCATATACTGAACTAARCCCATCCCCCCCTGCYTAGTTAAATAATCTARGCGMCGTAAAATATCTTCCTGATTAACTAAAGACAGCTTCTCRCTATCACGTTTTGMAATTAAACTTTGACGTTTTGCYTGCAGGTTWTCCAAGCGGGCCCTACTGGCATTTGCCTGCTCYGWAATCCGTTGTTGCTCGATTAATAGCTGCCTASTTACATTGCTTTTTTGGGCCTGTGATTTATCAGTATCAAAGCGAATTAGGGGCTGCCCTGGTTCAACAACCTGCCCCTCCTTCACAAAAATCTCCTCAACCACAGCACTTTGAACAGCCTTGATCGGCTTAACAGCGCCGGCCGGTTCAAGGTCGCCCTGGGCTACCACCACCTCATCAATTTTTGCCAGCAGGGCAAACAAAAAGGCAAAACTAGCTGTGCCGATCAAAGCCCACACAACCGCCTTGCTCCAGCGGGGCGAGGGCCGAAGCCTTATTTCCTSAAGATCAGAGGGATCGCGACGAACTAAATTGCTCATACCAAGGCAGCCTCCTGCTGGCGGAATAAGGTGGCATATCGGCCACCAAGGGCCATTAAGTCCCCATGGGGGCCCTGTTCCACCAGGGCTCCATTATGGAGAACTAAAATRTGATCAGCATGGCGCAAATTKCCCARGCGATGGGTAATAAACAGCACCGTACGTCCGCGGTAAGCTTCGCTTAAATTACGGGTTAATTGTTGCTCCGTATCAACATCCAAAGCACTGGTTGCCTCATCTAGCACAAGCAATCGGGGTTGTTTAAGAATCATGCGCGCTATCGCTAAACGCTGCCTYTGGCCGCCGGAAAGCCCGGAGCCCCTTTCGCCCACGGAACTGCTATATCCAGCTGGAAGCTGTTGAATAAAYTCATGGGCGCAGGCTACTTTTGCRGCATTAACGATCTCTTCAAAATCAGCATCGGGCCTTGTTAAGGCGATATTTTCCTGAACGGTGCCATCAAAAAGCAAACTGTCTTGTGGTACCACACCTATCTGGCGGCGCAGGGAATATAAATCAACCTTGGAGATATCATTGCCATCAAGGCGAATGGTTCCCTCCAGGGGATCGTAGAGACGCGTTAATAACTTAAGCAGTGTACTTTTCCCAGATCCACTGCTGCCAACAATACCAACAAAACCGCCGGCTGGAATATCAAAATCTATGTTTAATAGCTGCAGCTGGCCGCTGCTGGCAAAGCGGAAATTGACCCTYTCRTAGCTGATGGCMCCGCTGATTGGCGGCAGCGGTGGGAGATTTTCCCCGGCGATTTCAATCTCCTGGGGATGGTCAACAATATCGGAAAGCCGCTCCAGCGAAAGGGCTGTTTCTTGAAAATTTTGCCAAAGCGTAGCCAGCCTGAGCAAGGGGCTTGTTACGTAGCCAGATAAAATTCTAAATGCAATTAAYTGCCCCAAAGTTAGCTTGCCTTGCAATACCAAACCTGCACCAACCCACAACACCARCAAGCCKGATAACTGTTCTAAAAAGTGGGAGGCAGAACCAGCTGCAGTGCTGGTGATTGTGTTGCGAAAACCCGCAGCGATYTGGCCRCCATAGAGCTGCTGCCAACGCCAGCGRCTATGTAATTCCATRCCTTGRCCCTTAACTGTTTCCATGCCGCCAAGGGTTTCAACCAAATGGCTCTGAACTTGGGCATTGGATTCAGCTTGTTCCCGCAATTGTTTGCGAATTACAGGGGCCGCAGCTGCGGTTAAACCAATGAAAAAYGGGATAACCCCAAGGGCCCAAACAGTGAGGATTGGGCTATAWAGCAACATAACTGCTATATAAATAACTGAAAAAACCGAATCCAACACAACCGTAAGTGCAGTGCCGGTAAGGAATCTGCGTATCCTTTCCAATTCATTCACMCGGCTGGAAACTTCACCCACGGGCCGYTTGGCAAAATAACTGAGTGGCAACCTCAGCAGATGATCAATAATGGTTGACSCCAAAGATATATCGATGCGATTKGTGGTGTCGCTAAATAAATAGGTGCGCAATGAACCCAARATCGCCTCAGCAACMGCCATTGCCACCAGCAGCGAACCTAAAACATTTAAGCTTTTTAAATTACCCTGAGATATCACAGCATCAATAATTTGTTGAATCAAAAGTGGATTCAACAAAGCAAAAAGTTGCACAAAGAAACTGGCAACTAAAACCTGAATTAAGATGCCTCGATGTTGTTTAATTGCCGGCAGGAACCAACTCAAGCCAAATCTTTCTTTTGGTGTGGTGTTAGCCCGCTCAAGGGAGAGRATTGGCAAATTGCCCTTCTCATCTAGCAATTGGCTGAATTCAGCTTCCGGCAGTTTTCTTTGGCCGCTGCGGGGATCGCCCAGCAAGARGCCATTGGCATCGGCCTGCCAGATAACCACTGGATGGCCAGCCTCCAGGGCAATGGCTGGCAAGGGAATGCGGTTCACGGATTTAAGCGGCACTTCCAACATCGAGGCCCTTAAACCCAACAGATCAGCAACGGCTGCTARTTGCATCAAACCAAGGCCCTTGCCTTCAGCTCGCTGTAATTGATCGGCCAAAATCCKGCGAATTACATCCCTCCTAAAAGGAAGATCAAAACTGCGCGACAACATGCGCAATACCGCAAATGGTTCCTCCAATTCCCCCTGTCCGGAAATATGGGGGAAGCTGCCGTCATCGCCAATGCGGCCATACCAATCCTGCAGGGCCTCCATTTGATTGAGTTGGGGCACCAGCTCACTGCCTTCAATCCATTCCGGCTCTAAAACCTCCACGTGMACATCAACATSCWCAGCAACYWGYTCAGGATCCAATTGACCTGCGATTGTTGACTGARCGGAGCCAGCCACACCAAYTTGAGGTGGCCATGGTTCAGGCCTTGGAATTAAACGCACCGGCAATCTTCCTTGCCGAGCAAGCACTAAACCGGCGGGAATGTTCTCACCCACCTCATGGTTTGGCAGGCAACCTGTGCTCAAGAGCCAGTTGCCTTCKGGCACWGCCTCCTGGGCACCAAGCAAAGTAAGCGCTGGGGAGGCATCTGCCTTTGCTGCCCAATCGCGCAGGGCACGGCCCCTGGGTAGATCGGCAATTTTGGATCCACTMAGCACGGCATAGCGCTCAGGCAGGCCGCCGTCTTTAAAAAACTCCAGCAATTCCTGATGGCGATTAACCAATTCAAGAAATTGCGCCGCCGGCAGCAACCAGCCTTTTGAAACCAYCGACGCCGCCAATACTTGGCCGGAATCTCCCCGCAATAGGGGCAGCCAACCGGCGATGGCCCCAGGCGTAAGCAATTCCARGGTGAAGGYTTCACCCCTTTGATCCTGGGCCAGCAGCCGCAGCTGCCCYTCCACAAGAATCAAGATCCCTGGTGGTAACTCATCAAAACCATGCAAACGGGAACCCGGCCTCAACACCAAGGGCTTGAGGGCTTGAGCAGCCTGGGCCTGCTCAACCGGGCTTAAAAAACTAAATGGCTTGGTGGAAGCCAGCAGATCAAGGGCAGCTGTAATCGACATCTGGGCTCAGCTGGCCTTCAATTCACTGCCYCATTATGGGYAGCAAKTGCATTTTTAACTTCATTTCGCAGCCAGTCGTCTCCCTGTTCAAGGATCAAACGGCGCTGGAGTGCTTCGTCTAGCTGGGCRCCTTTTCGCCCTTCCAGCCGCACAATGATCCACCAACCCTCCAAYTGCTTTGGGGGCCATARCTGACCCACYTGGCTTATCTCAAGCAACTTGCTGAGGGCTGGGTGGGGAGTGGAAAGCGGCACTGGGCCAATTTTGCCGCCACTGCGTTGTTCCGGRCCCTCTGAGTATTGGGCGGCAAGATCTTCAAAGGCCACCTCCTGCTCCTGCAATTGCTGGTGCAATTCCGCTGCTAAWTCGCCRTCRCGCAAGCGCAGTAATGAATAGGTAACTTCGTCAAATTCAGCCTTGCGGCGCAAAAATTCATGCTCAACCGTTGCTGAATACTGCTGCTCRCACCACTGCTGCCAGCGCAATGGCAACTGGGCCATGGCCTCAAATTCGCCGCTGCTAAGGCCCTGCAACTGCAAAAAMGCCTGCARTTGCTCTTGGYTTTGGATTTGGATCTGCTGGCACAAGCCCCCTAGAGCCTGCTGGGTKGATTCTGGGTTTGGAGTKGGGATTTCCACTACCGCCTGCTCCATCAAGCGGTGGCGCCAGGCCGCTTCCAGCAAACCAGCCCTTGCCAGGTCTTTATTGCTGAAATTGGTATTGCTCAAATCCGTTGCAACCGTCACGCAATTGTTCACGAACTGCCCATTCATAGCTGGTYAGTAGCGCTCTGGGTTGGGCAACTGCCAGGTGGMTGGCACMCCGGCGGCCGCCAATCGGCCAGCCTGCTGCTGCAGAGCCGAGCGTTGCACCCTCCAGAGCTGATAAACGCCCTGGCTAGCCAGCACCGARCGGGGCACCAGYTGCCAAAAGGATTGGCTYGCRGTGGTTTTATCGATCACCAGCAATAAAGAGGCAGCTTGCTTTGTTTGTTTTTYTTCTTCTAACTGCAATCGCTCCCCCAAATTGCGCAGGCCTGAAGCTGGGCGCCCTTCATAGATCACCACTTGYTTTGTGTAGTAGTGCAGCGATGGYTTGTTTATACCCACCATCGCTAATRCTTCGCCAGAACGCATTTGTTTTTGCACCGCCGCCGCAATTACYCGCACAGGCCGTTGCCGAATTTGATCAATTAGTTCTGCCGTTGGCACCAAACCAAACAATGGCCAAACCACAAGGGGCAATTGAAAACCCAGCAGCCAAGGGAAATTAAAAAAATAATTSCTTTGGCTTAAGCCGCCCACCAGGGCTGCAACCAGAAAACAAAACCCACTGCGCTGCACYGCACCTAWTGCCAAKAGTTGGGAGGAAAGGCCAGGCATTTCCGGATCGTTGATAGCGGGCACCCAAAGGGGGGCAAGTAAAAAGCCAATTCCCATCAATGCTGCGATTGCAATGGAACACCAGCGGGCACGGCTAAGCAGCCCTTCAGGGGTCCTGGCCAGGGCAATTAAAAGGGCCATTGCCGGGATCCCAGGCARCAGGTAGCTGGCCAACTTCGTAGCCGAAATGCTGAAAATCAGCARCACCGCCAACAACCAACAAGCTGCAAAACGGGGCAAGCTGTTTGGCGGGGCAACAGTTTTTGCTGCCATCGCAAGTTCATGGCCAAAACCAAGCAAAAGCATGGGGGTGGCGGGCAAACTGGCAATMACCAAAACCACCCCAAAAAACCACCAGGGKCCTGAGTGGTGATTCACCACTTCACTAAAACGCTGCAGGTTGTGGTAACCAAAAAAACTGTCTAGGAATGGTTTTCCCTCCCGCCATAGCTCCAGCAGATACCAGGGGGCGGCAAYGCCAAAACTAAGYAGCAASCCCCGGCCWGGAGCTAATGCCCTCAGCAACCGGCCCAAATCCCGCTGCCAAAGGCCAAACAACAGGAGGCTTRCGCCSGCTAAAACCAAGGCCACTGGCCCCTTGCTRAGGATCGCAAGCCCCAAAAAAAACCAGCTGCCCCATGGCCATTGCCTTGATTCAGCCCCATAGGCCCGCCAAAAACCGAGCATTGCAATGCCAAGRCAGGCAGTGAGCAGRGGGTCACTAACGGAAACCCGTCCCCAAAGCAGCACCAAMGGCGAAAGGCCAAAGGCAAGGGCTGCCGTAAGCGCCTTGGCGAAGCCAGCCCGGGGCTCCTGTTTAAAAACCGTTGCCGCCAATGCAGCCATCAGGGCCAGCATCGAAAGGGCCGATGGCAGATTTGCCGCCATGCTGCCAAGGGGATCCCAATGGCGGGGCAAGAGGCTTAGGCCACCAATTAACCAATAGATCAAAACTGGCTTATCAAAGCGGGGATGGCCATTTACCCGAGGGGTAAGCCAATCGCCGCTGTCGGCCATGGCTCGCCCTGCCGCCGCAAATAGGGCAGGGGTTTCATCCAATTGGCCAACGGCACCTAAGCGCCAAAGAAATAGCAAGGCCCCCAGGGCAATGGTTAAACCCAGCAGCCAGGCGAGCCGGTGGGATTGTTGCAAGGGTTTAAACATGCAAGCCTATGAATCGCAATGGTTTGCAGGCACTAATTCACAATTAACGCCTAATCTTTTAAGGGCCTGCTCTAATAAACGTCCAGGCACCTGATAGATGGAGGGTGTTAACTGGGGAGCCAATTTACAATCGAGATAGGCCGCCATTTCACCCGGGGATGCACCTAAATAACGGGCTAAGGCCACTTGAATATCRAAAATTGGCGCATTTGGGCGCATTCCTCTGATTTCCAACATCCAACAACGTTTTTTCAATTGTCCTGCTTCTACTTGGCGCAGGGCGTTTAAACCCGCCAAAACCACCAAGCGATCACCTGGCTGCARGATCCGCTCCGGATTTGGCAAAGCGATTGGTTTGATTGCCCCATAACCGATCAGCACCAATGGGATAAGCCCATAGCCACCGGCCACCGTGCCAAGGCTTAGGCCATTGAGTGTGTCGCTTGAAGTTATTTTGTAATCGATTATCAAYAGATTCTCCTCCGCCAATCGCAACACCCCYCGAACCCGTTCGCCTAGGGCGGTTGCCACCACCGCATCAGCTGCCACTTCAAGGGGGTTGATCACCTGCATGCCCTCGAATAGGGCATTGAAATTGCTGGATTGGGATAGGGAATGGGATCGCACAGCAAGGCGCACATCTGGCCATTTCTGTTGCAACTCAAGGGCAACACTCAGATTTGCCATTAGGTCGTCGGAGAGAACACCCACCGCTTGGCAATGGCAATGGCGCAGGGCTTTTAAAGCTCGATCTAAACTTTCATAGGCTTCAGCCTGGAATTTTTCTTCCACCCCTSTGCTCTGCACTTGCACCACTTGAAATTTCTGCAAACGCAGTTGTTGCCTTAGCCGGGTTGCAAGTAAACCGCCATCAAGCAGCAACACATAGGGCGTAGCTGCAGCGAGTGGTTTTGGTTCCTGGCTGCCAATTCGGGCCGCCAGCAAACGATCCAATATCAAAGCCACCAGCCAAGCCGTTAGCAATGTGCCGCCAAGGGCATAGATCAAAGCCAATGCTGCAAGGGGGAAATGGGCTGTTATTAATTCAGAATTAGCGCCATTAATAATGAAGCTAAATGCATCAAGATATTCACCCTTTAGCAAGGMGAGCGTAAGCATTAGTCCCCGCAAAGGGGAACCAGCACCAAATAAAAAGCTACCGATTAATAACAACAGCAACAGGCTTATTAACCCCCAAGCAAGCAATGAATTACGGCGTTGCTGTAAACGCAACAAGGCATCACACACCCCCTCCCAAAGCAAACGTAATTGGGCCCACCAAATGCTTAAACGTTTATGGCGGTAGCGGGGGCGAGTTTTTAGGGTGCTGGCCAGTTCCAACCACAGCAAACGATCGCCAGCTGCTGGTTTGGTATCAAGGTTCCACCAACCACTTGCTGCCGGGCCCGCGGGCGCTTCACCGGCGGGGAACCACTGCACCAACCGCTGCATACGACCCAATTGATCAAATAGATCACGRCTGGCGGCCTGCTGCTGCACAAYGCTGCGCACCACAAACAACTCCCCCTCCACATCAAATGCCGCCTCTGTGCCATCGGGCCTTAAGGCATTGGCAAATACYCCAGCGGTAAGCAGTTGGGGATCAACGATCACCAACCCAGGCAGGCGGGCTTGCAATTGATTTTCAAGGCCGCTGCTGCCTTTGCTTGAACGCACCACCAGCTGGGCTTTTGGGTTAAGCAACCGCACCTGCAAAGCAGCTTCCAGGTTCACGCCACTGTCTTGGCTGAGCAGTAAAACAGCCCTTGCCGTGGCMACCCCTGCTTCGAGCAGTGATTCGGGGTTGCGCATATCTCCGATAAATGTGACCTCTGCCAATGCCCTCCCCAGGGCCAGATCAGTCCACTTGGGTGATTTGCGATCAAGGCAGCGAATCGGCAAGTTGAAAGCCATGAGGCTGCTAAGGCATGCCTGGCCAAGGGCCCCAAGGCCACAAACCAARATGCCTTCATTGGCGGAATCAACAGGCTGATTGTTAATTGAATCCAAGCGGGGATCTAAGAATTCAATTTACTGGGGTTGTGTTAACCAATTMTCCAAGCGCAAGGCAAATGCCTCGAGGCTGAAGCGCTCTTTTGCCTTTGCCCTGCATACCTGGCGATCTAAAGCCAACACCTGGGGCAACCACTCAACAAGGGCTTTGATGCAATCGGGCTCCACCAAAGCACCGCTGATGCCTGGGTCAATCAATTCAGCTGGCCCGCCGCGGCGATAGGCCAGCACTGGCACACCGCAGGCCATGGCCTCCACCACCACATTGCCAAAGGCTTCATTCCACTTTGGGGTGTTTAACAAAACGGCGCAGTGGCCCAGCTCTGCTTGGAACTGGGCGGTGTTCAGAAAACCTCTCCACTGCAGAGTGCCCTCAGGCACRCTTGCTTCCACCGCCTCTGCGTAGGCGTGATCYTCCTTTAAACCCCACACCGCCAGGGGCCACCCCCATTGCTGGGCAACCTKGGCGGCATCCTCCAAACCTTTTTCAGGGGCAATTCTGCCGGCCCAACCCAACAGCTTTTGCGGCGTTGCTTGAAATTGGTATTGGCTGAAATCAAACCCATTTKCCATCAGTTGGGGGGCAGCTGGTAGGTCGAAATCCGCGGCTTGGGCGGCAGTGTGAAAAGCAAGTCTTTTGGGAAAGCGGGCGGCCGTTGCGGCAATCAGCTGGTCCATCGCCTCGCCCACACTGCCCATGCTCACCAAATGGAAAAGCGGTGTGCGGCAATGGGGGGTGAGCCAAAGGGGTAGCCAGTCGTAGGCAAGGTTGAGCAGCAGATCAAAACGATCCTGTTCCTGAAGGGCCCGATCCCAAAAACGAGCTAACAGTGAATTGGCTGGTATTTGCACGGCTGCTTGACGCGGTTGGTGTTGCCAACTGGCCTGGGGGACACCGGGCTCCAGCCAGAGCTGATCCAGCAAACCAGCCTCTAATTCACTGCCGCTGGCGGCCACCAAGGCCATTTGATGGCCGCGAGCTTTTAACCCCTTCAGCACGGCCAAAAGAGTTAGCTCCACGCCACCACCCAAGCCCTTGCCCAGGGGGCCCATGGGGGTGCTGATAATCAAAATTTTCATTGAATTAGCTCCTGCTGCGGCTGCCAAATATCCCTGCGTCTATTAATCAAAAGYACTGAACTAAGCGCTAGGGCCACACCTAGCCACTGCAATAAACGCAAATTTTCATCCAGCCAAAACACACTGCTGGCCAAGGCAAAAACAGGGGTTAAAAACGTGAGGGAGGTAAAGCCGGTGAGGTCGCCTTGGTTGGCAAACCAAAAGAACAAGCCGTAGGCCAAGGCACTACCAAGCARGCTGGCATAGGCCATCAAACCCCATTCGGAAAGGCTTAGCTGGGGAAAAGTTCTGGGGGTGTTAACCAGGCTCATGGCCAGTAGCGGTAGTCCGCCAAAGAGGAGATGCCAACCGGTTACTGCCAATGGATCGCTGTGGCGACAGGCCCAACGGCAAAGCAACGTTCCCACGGCCATGGCCGCTGCGGCCAACAACATCAGCAACTCACCCCGTTGGGGCAAGGCCAAGCCAAGCACCGGCGGCCCTTCAAGCAACCAATGCTGCARCACSCCAGCCGGCAAGCCGAGGCAAAGGATGCCGCCAAAACCGAGCAAAAGGCCCATCCAACCCACTGGATTGATCAATTCGGCTAGAAAAAAACGAGCCAGKAGAGCCACCATTAGGGGCTGGGAATCGATCAACACCGAACCAAGCCCCGCCCCTATTTGTTGCAACCCCTCCGCCAATAGGCCCTGAAATAGGGAGCCATCCACTAGGGCAAAAACTAAAAACCAGCCACGATCGCGTTTATCTATTCCTAACKGACGCCCCAAWAGTTGAGCGGCAAGCAGGATCACCAAGCCAGCTGGCAGCATCCGCAACCAGGCCAGTTGTAGGGGGGAAAGCTCCTCTAGCAGGGGTTTCATCGCCGCCATCGCCGTACCCCAAAGGGCAAAGGGGAGCACCATGGCAAGCCAACGCAACCAAGGGGGCACGGCAGCGCTTCAGCAGGCTTGAGCCTAAAGACCCGGGCCTGCATAGGATCCGCCTGTGATCTGTTTGAGTGCGGCACCCATGGTTTGGCCCCTGCGTCGTTTACGCCGCAAACGTATTGCTCGCATCTGCCTTGAAGGGCCCATCGCCGGCGGCGCCCGCAAAAGGGTGCTGAAGGCCATCCGCCAAGTGGAGGAGCAAAAGTTTCCGGTGCTGYTGCTGCGCATCGATAGCCCCGGTGGCACGGTTGGCGACAGCCAAGAAATTCATCAGGCCTTGATGCGATTGCGGCARAAAGGCTGCCAAATTGTTGCTAGCTACGGCAATATTTCAGCCTCGGGGGGCGTTTATGTGGGCAGTGCCGCCAATCGGGTGGTGGCAAATCCAGGCACAATCACCGGCTCAATTGGGGTGATTTTGCGGGGCAACAACCTAGAAAAGCTGTTGAAACGCCTTGGCGTGCGCTTTGAAACAGTAAAGAGCGGTGAATTCAAAGACATCCTCTCCCCCGATAAACCACTTTCCGATGGCGWGCGGGAAATATTGCAAGCCTTGATTGATAGCAGCTACGGGCAGTTTGTAAAAGCTGTTGCTGAGGGCCGCGGCCTTAGTGAAGAGAGTGTTCGGGCCTTTGCTGATGGCAGGGTATTCAGTGGCGCCCAGGCTTTGSAATTGGGGTTGGTAGACCTGCTTGGCGATGAAGAAACAGCTCGGCTTGAGGCGGCGCGGCTTGCAAATTTAGATCCAAACAACAGTTCACCCGTAACACTGGGCAAGCAAAAACAAGGGGTATTACAAAAGTTGAGGCAACAATTACAACTTGAATTAGGCCTGGGGGGACAACCACTCTGGCTCTATCAACCATGAACGATCCAGCCGTTAGCTTGCGGGCCCTGCGGGGGGCCACCACCGCCGCGGCCAATAACGCCGCCGCCATGGAGGAGGCAGTTGCWGAATTRCTTGATGAGTTGATGCAGCGCAATGGCTTGGGTGGCGCTGCAGTTTTGAGCGCAATATTTTCGGTAACTAAAGATTTAGATGCTCTTTTCCCCGCCTCAGTGGCAAGGCGAAGGCAGGGATGGGATGGCGTAGCCCTGCTTGATTGCCAGCAAATGGCTGTGGCAGGCGATCTACCCCGCTGCATYCGAGTGYTGGTGCAGGCCTGGTTACCCCAGGGTCAAGAGGCCCAACATGCTTACCTGCGGGAAAGCCAACGCTTGCGGCCAGACAGATCTTGTAATCAATAGGTGTTGAAATTGCTGACAGCTCTCGGGCCGGCCTAGGGAAACCCATAACAAGAAGCGTGTTTATGAGAATCAAATAATCAATAGAGGCAAAGCAATGCTCAAATCATTTCGTCCTTTGGCTTACCTAGCTGCAGCAGCWCTGGTAGGGGCCACTGGCCTTGGCTTGGCATCGCGCCAAACAGTGAAAGCCCAGGGWTCCGTTGGCACCCCATCAATTTTGGAATTCCGTTGGGATGGCAATAAGGATTTCAAAAAGCTTTATTACTATGTTTCCAATACAGAACGCACCCAGTGGGGTGAATATTTTTTAGTTTTGAGGGCTAAAGATCGCAAAGCAGCKATCCTTAAATTATCGATTACGATTCCAAGTTATTTCAATACAAATATCGATCCTAAAAACGTTAAACTCTGCTACACAAGCGTTGGCGGCTATGCCAAACGCACCAAATGCGAAGAAACTATTCCTGCTGAAATACAACTAACCGATAACGGCAAACGCATTGATATCTTCCCCACAACTCCAGTGCCACCCGATAAAGCAATCGCCGTTGTTTTCAACGTATCCAACCCTGTTAATGGTGGAATGTTCCAATTCAATGC
>NZ_PXVC01000240.1 GCF_003011125.1 Synechococcus lacustris str. Tous
GCACAACTGGGCATTTAATTCCAACGCTGAGCACAACTGGGCATTTAATTCCAACGCTGACTGCTCTAATGCCTGGGGGAGATCAGCAATAGCTGCCTCAGATAGCTCTAGTTGCATCTCTAGGCGGGCCATTAGCTGAAACAGACCTCACAGTTTTGCTTGGAAATTGAGCTGTTGGCGCTAGGTATGGACAAAATCTAATTCGTCAGATGGCATGAGATCTACAAGCACCTGATAGGGCGTAAATAAAAAGCAGTCAGCCGAAATGCGTAGTGCATTACCTGAYAAGGCATGAACAGCACCTGCAACAAAATCCAGTAGCCGTTGCGCTGCTTTTGGCTCCATTGCTTGGGTATTGATCAACACGCTTTTTTGCTCCCTAATCGCAGCACCTGCAATAAAGGCATCAGCGTGCTTGCTGCAATGCAAGATCAGCAGTTCTGGGGGCAAGAAACAAAAAATCAGGTTCCATCTGAATAATTAAATCCAGAAGGAACCAGAATAATTGCCTAGTAGCAAACGGCCGTTATTGCTTTTGATACCAGCTTATTTGGTGGAAGGATTTTCAGATCAATCCTCTTCTTCTTCTGTGCTTCCAACTGGCTTGAGGCGAATCTGCTTACGGCCAAGCTTGATATCAAAATCATCGCCGGGCTTTAGATCAAGCATTGCCGTGTAGGCCTTACCGATCAATAAATTGCCATTTCCCTGTACGGTTGCAACAAAGCTGAGCTTGCGGCCACCTTTACCTACCTGGCCGCCATCACCAAGGTTCACACCTTTGGCTTCTAGCAATGCTTCATAGAAGGCGGTGAAATTAAGCCTGTCGGAGCCATCCTTTTTTTTGCTTACGTAACCGCAGGATTTAACCAGAGCAGATTTAGAGC
>NZ_PXVC01000241.1 GCF_003011125.1 Synechococcus lacustris str. Tous
TTCTTGGTTTGGTTTTTCTTGGTTTGGTTTGATTTATTGGTTAATATTAAATCATGGTTGCTTCTACCCAACACACTTTCAAGCCTCCGGCTATCCCTTGGCTTAAACCCCAGCATTTGTTGCTGACGCCTGATTTGGCTATCGGTTTGGATTATGGCTTGTTTGCTGCAGCCATGGAAAGGCTTAGCGCTGATCCAGCTGTTCATGCGCTGATTGTGTTTGGTTCTAGGGGACGCGGCGAAGCCAAATTTGATTCGGATCTTGATTTGGCGGTTGTTATTCGCCAGGCTCAGCTCACACCGGCAGAAAAGGCAAGCCATTGGCGCCATTTTCGTCAGCTGATAGGCCCTCTAGGGGTGGGGCTTGACCTTGTGTTGGCAGGTATTTCAGATGCAGAAAAATTGAGCCAATCGCGCTGGCATGTGTTTGGTGATGTGGCCAGGCAGGGGCGGGTGCTTTATGTCACCCGCTGAAGATGCCCAGCTGTTAATTGCGATCGTGCAACGCCACATGCGCAGCCTTCGCCTGAGCCTTGATCCCTCCTATCCAGATGAGGATTGGGGATTTACAGCTCAGCAAGCATTAGAGAAGCTACTGAAAACTTGGATTGTGCTCAGCGATCGTTTGCCACCAAGAATTCACGATTTGGCCGACCTTGCTGAATTGGCTGAAAAGCGCCTAGAGCCAAAGCTATTGGAATTGCAAGTTTTTGCTGTGGAAGCTCGATATGAGGAAGGGCCCTTTCCCTTGCCTGCAAGTAGGCAGTATTTATTGGCAGCACTGGAAGTGCAATTGCAACTTTGTGTTGCTGAGATTCAACAGAAGCTCTGATTTCTGATGCATGGATTTGCCGAACTAATTGTTCCAGCCAGAATGGCC
>NZ_PXVC01000242.1 GCF_003011125.1 Synechococcus lacustris str. Tous
CATTTAGAACCTTTCTTTGGAGTAATCCCAAGCTTTTTTGCTTCTGCAAATCCGCACCAATACGGCAGCACTGAACCCCTAACGTGCATGCCGATCGTGAGCAAGATCACATTGGAGCCCCGATACTGATGGCCGCTTAAAAGATTTACATGATGCCCTGAACAGCCATCTTCTGCCCAAGGCTTACGCCAAGGCGCGATACCTGCCTCCATCAACTCAACTAAACCAGCAACGATCTTTTCTTCTGGCGATGGACCATCAAACTTTTTCTTGGCAGCAGACATATGAGAGGAAACGCAGGACTGCATTGGCATCTGCGGCGAGGACAAGGGCCGGCCAAGTAGCTACATATAAATTGTTCCCACAGCTATTCAGTTTGTTGCGGTGGGCCGGCTTGCGTAGCCCTTTTCCCGCCGCAGACAATGCAGAAACCTGCGTGACTAATAAATAACAAAGACCCAAGGGCCAAGACCCAAGGGTCAACCCTGCGGCAACAGTTCATAGCGCCTACCCCGCAGYCGATGTCAGTTCYCTACATCCCATTGCCGGCAGTTCTTTTGCTCTTTTGTTTCTGGGCCATTGAGACYCAAAGGGTTAARTCACGTAGGGTCAAGACCCAAAGGGTAGCTATTGGGGCGCGGCCCAATGTGGTGAGTGCTCGTAACCCCGACCGGGAGGGAGGGGGTGGAGAGCACGAACACTAAAAAGGGGGCCGGAGCCCCCTAGATGGCCCTAGGGCCTAGATAACTGAAACCGTGCAGCCGGGCATTCCTTGGAACTTAGATGCATAGGCAAATGCTTTCTCAGCTGGAATAAAACGCAGCTTTTTAACGGGCTTACCGCGGCGACCAAAGTTTTCGATGCTGCAGGGCTGAGC
>NZ_PXVC01000243.1 GCF_003011125.1 Synechococcus lacustris str. Tous
TTACAGAGTTAGAGAAGAATTAGGCCAACTCAATTCAGATCTTCAAGAAAATCTTCAAGGCCTTGAAGTTGTTCAAATGTTTAGGCGGGAAACACTTAATAGTGAACGCTTTGCCATTACAAATGCAAAATATCGCAAGGCCGTGGATGGAACTATCTTTTATGACAGTGCCATTTCAGCTTTACTTGAATGGATCTCACTAGCAGCAGTAGCGCTAGTGCTAGCCGTTGGCGGACATCTGGTTACGTCGGGAAGCGTTGGCTTAGGTGTGTTAACAACCTTTATCTTATTCTCGCAACGCTTATTTGATCCCCTTAGGCAACTGGCGGAGCGCTTCACCCAGATTCAAGCTGGCCTTACAGCAATTGAGCGGATTGGTGAATTACTAGATACACCTTTAGAAATAAAAGAAGCAAAAAACTTCATAACATCAAATCAACCAAAATCAGGCGAGGTTATTTTTGAAGATGTTTGTTTTGCCTACAGGGATGATGAACCGATTCTAGAGAACATAAACATACATATTAAGCCCGGTGAGCACATTGCACTTGTGGGGCCCACCGGATCTGGTAAAACCACCGTAATTCGTTTACTGTGTAGATTATATGAACAACAGCAGGGTCGCATACTATTAGACGGGGTTGATATCAGAGAATTACCGATTCCAGACCTGAGGCAAAGGCTGGGCGTTGTGCTTCAAGATACTTTTCTATTTAGCGGTAGTGTTGCAAATAATCTAACTTTAAATTCCGAATGTAGTCGCCATGAATTAGAGCAGCTCTGTAAAGACCTTGGCCTGGCGCCAATGCTGGAAAAACTACCTAATGGCTTAGATACATCACTAAGGGAACGGGGTGGCAATTTAAGTTCAGG
>NZ_PXVC01000244.1 GCF_003011125.1 Synechococcus lacustris str. Tous
GGTTTTAGTAGATACCGAAGTGGTGGCTAGGGCACCAAAAAGACAATTGGTGGGTGGCATTGGTGATGCCTTGGCCACCTGGTTTGAAGCGCGCACCGTGCGTGAAAGTTGCAGCACCACCGTGGTGGGTGGCCTGCCCAGCCGCACCGGCACAGCCCTGGCCAAACTCTGCTGTGAAATTCTTCTGGCCGACGGCCCTGCGGCTTGTGCAGCAGTGGAAGCCAAAGCCACCACACCGGCCCTGGAGCGGGTGGTGGAAGCCAATAACTTGCTCTCAGGTTTGGGGTTTGAAAGTGGCGGCTTAGCTGTGGCCCATGCGGTTCACAACGGTATCTCTGAGATCGAAGGCAGCCACTGCCACATCCATGGTGAAAAAGTGGCTTTTGGATTGTTAACCCAATTGGTGCTGGAGGGTAAGCCCCAATCTGAAATCGATGAGATCTACCGCTACCAGCAAGCGGTGGGATTACCAATCTGCCTGGCCCAAGTTGGGGTTGATGCCAATAGCGATGAACAGTTAAACCACATTGCAGAACGCTCTGTAATCCCAGGAGAGAGCAGCCACAATGAACCTTTTCCAGTTAGCACAGCGGCAGTTAGCGCTGCGCTGAGGGCGGCCGACCAATGGGGGCGTCGATTGCTTTAGGTACCTAGGATTCAGTTAGATCTGCCCCCCTAGCCATGAGTAGTGATCTTCAAGCCCTAACCCTCGAGAATGTGGAGCGCACCCTTGATGAGCTGCGCCCTTATTTGATGGCCGACGGCGGCAATGTGGAGGTGGTGGAAATCGATGGACCAATCGTGAAGGTGCGTTTGCAGGGGGCTTGTGGTTCCTGCCCCAGCAGCACCATGACCCTAAAGA
>NZ_PXVC01000245.1 GCF_003011125.1 Synechococcus lacustris str. Tous
GAAACACAGTGCCCGGCGCCCAGCGCACCAGGGCCACGTGCTCCGACCCAAAGGCATGCAGGGGCTGCACCTCCAGCCCGCGCACCAGCCCGGGCACCCAGGTGCTGTTGGTGGTGTCGATCACCAGGCGCTGTTGATCAGCCGAGTGCATCTGCTGCAGCTTCACCAGGATCGTGCAGCCCTGCTCACTTGATGGTGCGTGGTTGGAGCCAACCGGATTGCGCAGATAGGTGCCGGCTGGGTAGTCGCCCTGCTCATCGGAGAAGGTGCCCTCCAGCACCAGGATCTCTTCGCCACCGCCATGGCTGTGGCGCTCAAAGCGACTGCCGGGGGCGTAGCGCACGAGTGAGGTGGCCCGGGCGACTTCCTCACCGTGGCGATCCAGCATCCGCCGCTCCACCCCTGCCATTGGCGATGGGGTCCAGTCCAGGGCGTTGCTGTCGAACAGGGCGCGCTGGCTGAGGTCGGCATGGAGTTCCATGGGCTCGATTATGATCAGCCCGGCAACAGCAGCGCTGGCGGCAGCCACTGGCGCTTCTGGGCCCAGAGCCCCAGTGCCAAGAAAGATGACGCTTTTTTATTTAAATCACTTGGGGCTTAATGGAGCAATTTAATGACTGCTTACAGCAACTCCATGCATCAGCAAATAATCCTTCTTTTATCGAAAAACCCGCGGGTTACAACCAGCGATAATTACAAATACTACAAGTTAATAGGTTTTATGTTCTAGTCAAAACTGTCTGTCATCACGTCCTCGAAGTAAATCTATAACTCTTCCTCCTCCGCCATGTGGTTCATTGCAACAACCCTTACGGCACATGCTTCTACGATTTCAGCCCAGCGAATGGGTGTAATGC
>NZ_PXVC01000246.1 GCF_003011125.1 Synechococcus lacustris str. Tous
CCTGGTGCACCATGGCCGGGCCCAGATAAATAAATCATATTTAAATTGTATTCACGAATTACACGATTTGCATGGGTCCATATAAAACTTTGGCCCGGGCTTGATCCCCAATGGCCCAGCAGGCGATTTTTAATATGTTCTGGTTTCAGCGGCTCCCGCAGCAGTGGATTTTCCTTTAGGTAGATCATCCCCACCGCTAGATAATTGGCGGCGCGCCACCAACTATCTAGCTGCTGTAGTTCCTGTTCTGATAAGCAACGGGTCATGGCTTGGTTTCTCTAGGAGGGTTTCTTAAGGAATAGGGCTCATACCAAGCGGGAGCCACTGGGTTTGTGTTGGGTGTCGGGGTCGAAAACTGCTGCAATTACACGCACCAGCCATCGACCCCTTTCATTTACGCTTACATTATTACTTCCTAAGGTTAATAAACCCTCCGCTTCTAAGTTGCTTAATTGTTTCCACTCATCCCTAAATAGCTTTTCTGCGTCGATGGCAATACTATCAAAATCAATCGCAAAATTACACATTAATTCCAGGATAATATGGCGCCTCAATAGCACCATTGGATCATTTATTTCCAAGCCGCGATCAAWTGCTAATTTAGCCATCGAAAGTGATTGTATGTATGTATTTAAGGAGCGAGTATTCTGGGTATATAACCTTGGAAATAGGCTTATAGCGGAAAGGCCCACCCCTAGTAGGTCGAGGTTTGCTTGGGTGGTGTATCCCTGGAAGTTTCGATGCAAGCTTCCCTCCCGGGCGGCGATGGCAAGCGGGTCGTTTTTTAGGGCAAAGTGATCCATGCCGATTGCCACATACCCCTCCGATAGCAGCTTGCTGTGGGCCCCTTCCAGCA
>NZ_PXVC01000247.1 GCF_003011125.1 Synechococcus lacustris str. Tous
ATCTTGGTAATTCTACCTGTGGTGGATGCGGATTTGGGGAGACCGGTGTTGGCAGGTTGGCTCCTGATCCAGAACAACCTATCGGTTATCAAGGTGCAACATAACGTCCGCCCCCAACTTAACCGCTGCAATCACTAAGGCTTTTTGATTTTATAAATAACCAGAGCATGGAATTAAAGAGGGCGTTCCAGACGCTGCAGGCGCAGTTCACTTACCGAGGCGATGGCCTCGAAGTCGGTGTCAAAGCTCACAAGAAGAGCGTTGTGATGCAGGGCCACAGCAGCAACCAGCAGATCGATGCTGAACACAGTGCGGCCGATCTGGCGACAGGCTTGGCCTAATTCGATCGCCCGCTGCCACAAATCCGCTGGGGTGGTGAGTTTAGGCAAAGTTGCAAATTGGGCCTCTAGCTGACGAATCTCATCTGGCCGGGCTGAACGCAACAGCTCAAAACGCACTGGCTCAGCCAGGTGGGCCTGGGGATTAAGCACAAAGGGGGCGATGAACTTCTTGAGAGGGAGCGGGCTACGAGCACGGGTGAAGTCAACCCAGAGGCTGGAGTCGAGCAGCATGATCATTCGGCTAGCTCCTGTGCTCGTTGTCGGTCGCACTCCCGGTCGTTTTCAAAACCCTCCAACTCCACCCCCCACTCGCCGCTAATGAAGCGTTGAGCGATCTGGGCGCGATGTAGCTGCTGCAAAGCTTGTTCCATCAGGCGGCGAATTGCAGGGCCCTTCTTACTCTCACCAGTGAAATCAAGAATTTCAGCCATCTCATTTTCTGAAAGCTCAACAGTTACTTTCATAATTTAGGTCTGCGAAAGTCGCATTTCTAGCAAAGCATGAAACTT
>NZ_PXVC01000248.1 GCF_003011125.1 Synechococcus lacustris str. Tous
GCTCTGATGTAGAGGAAGGTCTAAAGCGTAGRAGAGTAGCTGAAGGGGCTCTTTGGTCTTCAGGAACTGCTAAAAAAACCATGACAAAAATACAAATCATTGCTCTTCAAGACACTTTGCTTAAAAAAGAGCCGCTCCAATCCTATCAGCTCAAACCTAACGAAAAACGTGAGGTGCAAAAGGGTAAGGGATACGCAGTGCTTGCCCTCGTCAATGAAGGCTCGCATTCAAAGGTAACTTTGGACTACGGAGCGGGTGTCTGGTACATCTACAACCCACATTGGCAAACATCAAAAACCGGCTCAGCTAGGCCAAATGAATCAGCTCCCGGCTCGCGAATTCTCACCGTCAAGTACTTTCCCCAACGTGACAGTGCTACTTCCCATGCACATCGCATGTGTTTCTCCAGCTCGTGCGCAATGGCAGCCGATTACGTGAAGCCCTCGGCGATTCAGGTATCAGAGCAGGAAGATGATTATTATATGCGGACTTACGTATTTAGGCACGGCGATACTACAGAGGCCCCGGCTCAAATCGCCGCACTAAAAGACCTTGGCATAAGCGCAACATTCCGCCAAAATCTTTCCGAGTCGGATATTAAAGCTCAAATTAACAAGAACATTCCGGTGCCCATCGGAATTCTACACCATGGCCACATTTCAGCACCGAGCGGTGGTGGGCATTGGGTGTGTGTAATTGGATACGATGATAACACCAAGGAGTACATCGTAAATGATCCCTATGGCGAGCTCGATTTGGTTGGCGGAGGGTACTATGGGTCGACTAATGGCTTTAGAATGCGCTACAGCTACTTGGATCTAAATAGAAGGTGGATGGTAGATGGGGGAGG
>NZ_PXVC01000249.1 GCF_003011125.1 Synechococcus lacustris str. Tous
CTGCGCGGTGTTGGTGATCTTCATGAACGCCGGCTTCGCCATGGTTGAAGCTGGGATGTGCCGCGGTAAAAATGCAGTTAATATCCTTGCCAAGAACTTGATCGTATTCGCCCTAGCGGTTACGGCCTATTGGTTTATTGGCTACAAAATTATGTATAACGCCGACTGGATAATTCCCGGTTGGTTCAAGTTTGGCGGTTTGTTCTTTGATCCCGCCGTAACACCAGATATGGTTAAAGACGGCTCTTTAGTGCCGAGCGTTGATTTTCTTTTTCAAGCTGCCTTTGCCGGCACTGCCGCCACGATTGTTTCTGGCCTTGTGGCAGAGCGCATCAAATTTGGTGAATTTGTTATTTTTTCATTGATCTTGGTTGGCATTCTTTACCCAATTGCTGGCTCATGGCAGTGGAACTTCCCCGACGACGCTGGTGTTGGTGGAGGTTGGTTAAACCGGCTTGGTTTTATTGATTTTGCTGGATCCACAGTTGTGCACACTTTCGGTGCCTGTGCTGGTTTGGTGGGAGCTGTGCTGCTTGGGCCACGCATCGGCAAATTTGTTGACGGTAAAACCAACGCAATACCCGGCCACAACATGGCGATTGCAACCCTTGGTTGTTTGATCCTTTGGATTGGTTGGTATGGCTTTAATCCTGGCTCTTGGCTATCTATGGCCCCTGAAGTTCCTTACATCGCAGTTACCACAACCCTTGGTGCTGCCGGTGGTGGAATAGCAGCCACATTGGTGAGTCAATTCACAGGTGGCAAGCCCGATCTCACCATGACAATTAACGGAATTTTGGCAGGATTAGTGGGAGTTACCGCCGGTTGCGATGGCTTCTCAATGCC
>NZ_PXVC01000025.1 GCF_003011125.1 Synechococcus lacustris str. Tous
GGCTTATTGGTTTTAGAAAGCGTTAATTAGTTTCAATTATTAAATCCAATTGCTTTTCAGCTTTTTCTTCATTAATAAAGCCGTAGGCCTTAAATACATCTGGATTTGGGTGGGTGATCTGTTGGCAGCCATTCACGCGTTCCACTTCAAAACCCTCAGCTGCCATACGCCGCATCAATTTGGCCGCTTCTTCAAAACGGGCTGCCATGGCCGCCAAGCTGGCGCAATCTTGGCTTAGGCCTTCTTCCTTCCAGGTGAAATAGGGCATTTGTTTTACGGCCGCAGTAAWAAACCCAGCGCCACTAACCCTAAGCTCACTAGCCAAAAAACARCCACCACCTTTATTTCACTCCAGCCCCCCAGTTCRAAATGGTGGTGCAAAGGTGCCATYCGAAATAAGCGACGCCCTTGGCCATCAGCCCCCTTGGTTGCTTTAAACACCCAMACCTGCAGGATCACAGATAACGATTCAGCYAGCAGCACCCCTCCCATCAAAAGCAAGGGCCACAGGCTGTTGGAGAGCAGCGCAATTGCACTCAGGGCTGCCCCCATCGCCAGTGAGCCGGTATCACCCATAAACACCCTGGCGGGATTGCGGTTRTGCACTAAAAAGCCAAGCCAAGCGCCAGCTAAAGCAGYGCAGAAACCAGCCAGGGCTGGATCGCCGCCATTGCCCCGCAGCATMAGTTGCAARCCCAARCCCATAAATACGATTGCYCCCACACCAGCTGCCAAGCCATCAAGGCCATCGGTGAGATTGGTGGCATTGCTCTCGGCYAAAAATACAAATAGGGCAAGGGGCCAAATCAAAAWCCCCAGGGGYAGCCACCAGCCAAAGGGCAAGGCAATGYCGCTTGGCAGTGCCCCATGYAATGCCGCCCAAACAAGAAATAAGGCAGCGGCAATTGCCTGYAAYAGCAGTTTGCCTTTGGCGCTTAGGCCAGTGTTGGTGCGTTTTGTGAGGCTGCGCCAGTCGTCTATGCCRCCGATCACCATGAAAGCAAGCGTTACTAAGGCCACTGGCAATAGCCGTTGATCSCCCGGGCTCACCAAACCAGCCACCAACACCCCACAGGGCACAAGCAGCAGGCCGCCCATGGTGGGTGTGCCTGATTTGCTGTGGTGGGATTGGGGCCCCTCCTGGCGGATTACTTGGCCCATCTTTAGGGCTTTTAGTTTTGGTATGCCCCATAAATTCACCAGCCAGCTAAGCGCAAAAGCCAGTAGCAATGGGGTGCTYARTTGAAAAGCAGCTAATTTCAGGTCGCAGCAAATTGCCAGCAGCAGCAGTAGAGCAATCAAACCCMAAGCCCAGGTAYTACCTGAACCAGGGAAATTCGAGGCTGGTTTGCTGCTCAGCTCAGAAGCGCCCACCTGCTGATTAGTCTTCCCAGTTTTCTTCTTGGCTTTCTTCCGGCTGGGAGTAGTCCTCCTTTTCACCCATCAAGGCTGAGAGTTCCTCTTCCTCAACGGTTGCTAGATCAGCACTGGCGGTTTCTTCTTCTGCCACAAGCCGGCCGCTGCTTTCTAGCCAGCTCAATAGGTCGGGTTCATCCCGCAGCGGTAAAACCGGCGCTGGRGCGCTGCGGTCGTAGCGGGTGAGGGACGGGTTGAAACTATCGAGGCTATTCATCGCCGTGGTACTCAAACGATCTAGTTACCAGAGTTTTAACCTTAGCCCATGCCTTCCAAATCAATTCAATTGTTGATCGCCTGGGGTGGTGCCMTGTTGGGGTCGTGGTTGCTGGTTTATGCCGGCAGCACGAACCTGGTGTTGCCCCAAAATCCCCTGCTGGTGTGGGCGCTTGTTTTGGTTTTACCCACACTCACAACCCTATGGATTGTTGCCCGGGGGCGGGCCACATAAGAGAATCAATAGATCTGAATAGCTGGCGCGCATGGCAAGGGCAAACAAGGTGGTGCTCGCCTATTCCGGAGGRGTGGATACCAGYGTKTGTATCCCCTATTTAAAAAATGAATGGGGTGTGGCGGAGGTRATCACCTTTGCGGCTGATCTGGGCCAGGGCGATGAATTGGAGCCGATCCGTTTAAAAGCTTTGGCATCAGGGGCCAGCGAGGCGATTGTTGGCGATCTGATCACTCCATTTATTAATGAATTTGCCTTCCCCGCCATCMGGGCAAATGGCCTTTATGAGGGCCGATATCCCCTTTCCACTGCCCTAGCAAGGCCTCTAATCGCCMGGCGTTTGGTGGAAATCGCCCGGGAAATGGGYGCTGATGCCGTRGCCCATGGCTGCACCGGTAAGGGCAACGACCAAGTGCGATTTGATGTGGCTATYGGCGCTTTGGCACCAGAACTAAAGGTGTTAACYCCAGCGCGGGAATGGGGCATGAGCCGTGAAGAAACGATCGCCTATGGCGAACGCTGCGGTATTCCTGCACCGGTTAGTAAAAAATCTCCCTAYTCAATTGATCTAAACCTTTTGGGTAGATCGATCGAAGCCGGCTCCCTTGAGGATCCAGATGTGGAACCACCGGAGGAGATCTACGCCATGACCAGTTCAGTGGAAGCTGCCCCCGCCACTGCTGAATTGGTGGAAATTCGTTTTGAGCAGGGCAATCCCATCGCCATAAATGGCATCGAGCTGGATCCGGTTGCCCTCATCCGCAAAGCCAATGCCCTGGCCGGTGCCCATGGTTTTGGCCGCCTAGACATGATTGAAAATCGAGTGGTTGGCATAAAAAGCAGGGAGATCTATGAAACCCCAGGGCTGCTTTTATTGATTCGTGCCCACCAGGAATTGGAAAGCCTCACCCTTGCSGCTGATGTGTTGCGCACAAAACGKCAATTGGAGAGCCAATGGGCAGACCTTGTTTATCAGGGGCTGTGGTTTGGCCCCCTCAAGGAGGCGATCGATGCCTTTATYAATTGCAGCCAAAGYACTGTTAACGGCACGGTGCGTTTGAAATTGCATAAGGGCAATGCCACGGTTGTGGGCCGCAGCAGTGCAAATAACAGCTTGTATGTRCCTGATATGGCTACCTATGGCGGCGAAGATCAGTTCAACCACCTCGCCGCTGAAGGTTTTATCTATGTGTGGGGTCTTCCCATTCGCCTGTGGGCAGCAGCCCAACGTCGGAACGGCCACCACGGATAAGCCTCAATAGGGGCGGCATTGCTACGAGKGCCCTTGCTGGGYTAGGGGGGCGCTTATCAGGAAAGCGCAGCCGCACCTCACCAGGTTGGGGCAGTAGCCGCTCAACCTGGGCCCGCAAGCGTTCATTTTCAGCAAGCAGCARTTGCTGTTGGTCCAACACCGGTTGCAGCCGTTGTTCAAATTTGCGCTCAAAAATTCCCGGCAGCTCCTCCAGGAGAGTTTGCAATTCCTCTAGCTCCAAATCCCTGCGGATATCTGTTGCCTGGGGTTCCAACTCCTCAAGCCATTGGGGCAGCGGCTCATCTTCCACTGACCACTTCGCTTGCATGAACTYTCACCTTTCTGGCGCGACCCTATCGGTGAAAACCGCCCCCAGCAAGGGGGGTTTAGTCGTCGTCGCTGGCGGCAGGAATGGCGGCAGCAGCACCCACCAGCTCCCGATCTTGRCGRGGGGCGCTGCTTTCCATTGGTGCCACAGGYGTGGTGCTCCTTCCCAAGGAGCTGTGCTGGCCTTCGTATTTAACGGTTAGGTAGCGGATCACGTCTTCGCTTAAACGCATGGCCCGCTCCAGGGGACCCACCTGTTTGCCATCGCCGCTGTAGTTCAACTGCACATAAACACCTTCCCGGTGTTTACCGATGTTGTAAGCCAAACGACGCTTACCSCGTTGTTGGTTATCGATGATTGTGCCGCCRTTTTCGATCACAAGATCGCGATATTTATTGGTGTGGGTTTCAACCTCATCCTCCRCKATATCAGGGCGGAGGATATACATCGTTTCGTAGTTGGGACGTTCGCTCATGGTGCCTGTGGGGTGAACCCGAACCAGTGGCTCGGAGGCTTTTTACAAGCTTACAACTGCATCCGCACCGCTTCTGAAATGGTTGGTAGATCGACCTCTTTACCCYGYAGGGATTGCAGCACTGCATAAAGAAGCACCGCCAAGCTGCCGATAAATACGGTGTTGTTCAAGGTGCGYAGCACGATGCTGTCGCCCAAAGGTGACAGCAATACATTGAAGCCSAGGGAAACCACCACCAGCAAAATGTCGAGCAGGATTGCCTGCAGGGCGTTGAAGCGCAGGTATTGGGGCACCTGGGGGTTGCGCACCACCGCCAGATAYAACACCAAAAACAAAACGAARCTACCAAAGGGCACCGCTTGCTGCAAAAACAGCAGTGGTAGGGCCGGCAACTGCAGCAAGGTCAACCAAGGAAACACCGCAAACAGCGCTCTGCCAAAGGGCARAGCATCGCTCCAGGGCAGTAGGTARGTGAGCAAGGCCAGCAGCCTTTGCCAGATCGGTATTTGGTTCATGGCAYCAGCCTAGGTTTTGCAAGGGCTTGCTCAACGGCTTTGCCCATGGCATCAACGGGCACTTGCCCYAAACCCGTCCAGAGCTTGAGGGCGGCAGCCCCCTGCTGCACCAGCATTTCTAAGCCGTCTTGGCAGGCAAGCCCCCGGGCAGCAGCCTCCCGCAGYAGGCGGGTGGGCCTTGGCGTGTAAACCACGTCGTAAACCAGGGCATGGGCTGGCAATAGCGCCAGCTGCCCTTCGCTCAAGGGGCTTTGCTGCTGCCATTCGCCCATGCCAAGGGGGGTGCCATTCACCACTAGATCCACCTGGGGCAGCAAKTCAGTTAATGGTTCTTCCCATGGCAGTAGTTCCAGGGGCAATGCCAAAGTTGCRGCCCAGGCGGCCAAGGCCTCCATTTTTTGTTTATTTCTTGCCCGCAGCAGCAAGCGCTTAAAACCCAGCGCCTGGCAGCTGTGCAGCACCGCCCGCACCACCCCTCCACCACCCAGCACTAGGGCCGTTTCAGCGCCATTGCTGAAATGTTGCTGGAGGGGAACAAGGAAACCGCTCCAATCGGTGTTGGTGCCATGCCAACCACCCCTGCCATCCGGCACTAGGCAATTCACTGCCCCCAATTGTTTTGCAATGGGGTCGACACTATTCARCAGTGCTGCAATCGATTCCTTATGGGGAATCGTGACGCTCAYACCACGGCAGCCGATCGCCCCAAGCCCTTGCACCGCCTCCCCAAGCCGTTCTGGCGGCACTGGAAGCGCTAGATAACGCCAGTTCAAACCAAGCTGCGCCAAGGCAGCGTTATGCATTAGCGGTGAAAGCGAATGCTGAATTGGATCGCCAATCACTGCCAATAAGGCTGTTTGGCCATCGATGGGGCTGGGGTGGTTGATGGCTGGTAGCGGCAATTGGTTCAGGGTTCGGGAACCACCCCTCGTCGGGATGGGCCCCTGCTGCCGAGGATGCAACAAGTTTGAAACGTTCTGCAAGGAGTTCCTATGGGAAAAGTTGTTGGCATCGATCTCGGCACCACCAATAGCTGTGTTTCGGTGATGGAAGGGGGCAAGCCCACCGTGATTGCYAATGCGGAAGGTTTTCGCACCACCCCTTCAGTGGTTGCATACACCAAAAATCAAGATCAATTGGTGGGTCAGATCGCTAAAAGACAGGCGGTGATGAAYCCGGAAAATACCTTCTACTCGGTGAAACGTTTTATCGGCCGGCGTGTTGATGAAGTAAACGAAGAAGCCAGTGAAGTGAGCTATGGCGTTGAAAAATCTGGCGCCAATGTGAAGGTGAAATGCCCCGTATTAAGCAAGCTATTTGCACCGGAAGAGATTGCAGCCCAGGTGCTGCGCAAGTTGGCGGAAGATGCCGGYAAGTATCTCGGTGAACCCGTTACCCAAGCTGTAATTACGGTTCCAGCCTATTTCAATGATTCCCAGCGCCAGGCCACAAAAGATGCCGGCAAGATCGCTGGTTTAGAGGTGCTGCGGATCATTAATGAACCCACTGCCGCTGCCTTGGCCTACGGCTTAGATAAAAAGAGTAATGAGCGCATTTTGGTGTTCGACCTTGGTGGCGGCACCTTTGATGTGTCTGTGCTTGAGGTTGGAGATGGGGTATTCGAGGTGCTTTCCACCTCCGGCGACACCCACCTTGGTGGCGATGATTTCGACAAAGTGATCGTTGATTACCTCGCCGATAGCTTTAAGGCCAATGAAGGTATCGACCTGCGTTTAGATAAACAGGCTTTGCAAAGGCTCACCGAAGCCGCTGAAAAAGCCAAGATTGAGCTTTCCAGCGCCAGCCAAAGTGAGATCAATCTGCCKTTTATTACGGCCACACCTGAGGGCCCTAAGCACCTTGATTTGAATCTCACCCGGGCCAAATTCGAAGAATTGGCATCAAAGCTGATCGATCGTTGCAAAGTGCCGGTGGAGCAGGCATTAAAAGATGCAAAATTATCCTCCAGCGAATTGGACGAAGTGGTGATGGTGGGTGGTTCCACCCGCATCCCAGCAATTCAAGGCTTGGTTAAGCGTGTAACCGGTAAAGATCCAAACCAAACCGTTAACCCCGATGAGGTGGTGGCCGTTGGCGCTGCCATCCAAGGCGGTGTGTTGGCCGGTGAAGTTAAAGACATCCTTCTATTGGATGTAACACCCCTTTCCCTGGGTGTGGAAACCCTTGGTGGCGTGATGACCAAAATGATCAGCCGCAACACCACCGTTCCCACTAAAAAAACCGAAACCTATTCCACAGCGGTGGATGGTCAAACAAATGTGGAAATCCACGTGCTCCAAGGGGAGCGGGAAATGGCATCCGATAACAAGAGCCTCGGCACCTTCCGCCTCGATGGCATCCCCCCTTCCCCCAGGGGCGTACCCCAAATCGAAGTTACCTTTGATATCGATGCAAACGGCATCCTTAGCGTTACCGCAAAGGACAAAGGCAGCGGCAAGGAGCAAACAATTTCGATCACCGGTGCTTCCACCCTGAGTGATAACGAAGTTGAGAAAATGGTGAAGGATGCTGAAACWAATGCCAGCGCTGATAAGGAGCGTCGTGAAAAGATTGATCTAAAAAATCAATCTGAAACCCTGGTTTATCAAGCTGAAAAGCAACTCACCGAACTGGGCGACAAGATCTCAGCAGAAGAYAAAGGCAAGGTTGAAGGTTTCGCTAATCAACTGAAAGAGGCGATCTCTCAGGAAAATTTTGAAACCATGAAAACCGTTCAAGAGCAGCTGCAACAGGCCCTATATGCAGCTGGCGCCTCTGTTTATCAACAGGCAGGTGCTGATGCCGCCGCTCCAAATCCAGGTGCCAATCCAGGTTCAGCTGGTGGTGATGATGTGATTGATGCTGAGTTTACGGAAACTAAGTAGTTAGTTTCCTTTGAAACATTTGAGCCGCTAGCTACTCAAGTGGCTAGCGGCCGGCACCCTTAAGAACGGTTTTTATCGTTTTCATTAAGATCAATAGATCTAGCCAGGGCCCGTAGTTTCTTAAGTAATAGAGATCATAGGATAGTTTTAATTCAGCGTCTTCAACACTTGATGCATAGGCCATGTTTACTTGGGCCCAACCACTTAAACCTGGCCTAAGCAAGTGCCTAAGCCTATAATTTGGTATCTCTGCTTCTAAATTGTGTTCTAGCTCAGGCCGTTCCGGCCTAGGACCAATCAAACTCATTTCACCTTTAATAATATTTAGCAACTGCGGTAATTCATCTAAACGTGTTTGCCTAAGCCACTTTCCCATCGGTGTGATTCTCTGATCGTTTAGGCCGCTCCAGCGGGGACCATTTGTTTCTGCTTTCTGATGCATTGTGCGTAATTTGTAGATTTTAAATGGTTCACCAAACAAACCGGTGCGGATCTGTGAATAGAACACAGGTCCGCGATCTTGTAGATAAATAGCAAGTGCGATAGGTATTAAAATCGGTATGGTGAAAATCAATAGCACTGCACTGATAAGTAAATCGGCAAAGCGCTTTAGCTGGCGGCTTAAACCCAATTGGCGGCCATCTGCTAATTCACCGAGTTGCAATACTGATTGATCTAACCATTGTGCCGGAATTCGTTGGAGTTCTTCCTCCGCAAGTTGGGCCAGGCTTGTTAATCGCATCCCCCGCACTAGCGCCTCCTGCAGTAGTGGTTGCAGATCAACTGATTGTTGAATAATTGGGCTAACAGCCAGCATTGCACTTGGTGCTTCAAAAGCAGATCTAAGGCAACTAAGTTCGAATAACTGTGGTTCTAAACGATTAAAGCAGCGGCGCCATTCTTTTTTAATTTGATCTTTTTCTGTTGCGTCTACCAGGGCGCTCCATCTTGTGGTGCGCTTGGTTTGGAGATGATGTAAAAATACTCGGATTGCTATTGATGCGATGCCAGTGAATAGCATCAATGGCCCCAAGCTGCCCCTCTGCAGTAATGGCAGCTCCAGGGGTGTTGTTTTAACAAGCCAGCCAGTTARTAGGGCGAGTATTAGGGTTGCCAGGGCACTTAAGCCCACCCGTTGCAACATCAAGGGCCAACTTAATTTTGGCCAGCGTAGCAATGAATAACTGCCAAATAACCAGCTCAATATCCAATAGCTAATTATTAAGCCAATTATTTGTTGTATTGAATTTAGTTGCACGCCATGGCGCGCCTCACTGATTGAAAATAGGCCAAGGGCGAGGGCAAGGCCATCGAGCAGCGCCGTAAGCAGCAGCGGTTGTCGGTGGCGTAACCAACTCATCGYTCTAATCCAAATGCCCTATGCACAGCTTGCAATGCTTTTTCGCCATCAGCTTCTGCCACCACGCAACTGATCCTGATYTCGCTGGTGGCAATCATTTCAATGTTGATTTGTGCATCAGCGAGGGCGCGGAATAGTTTGGCGGCTGTGCCTGCAGTTGCYGGCATGCCTGCCCCCACAGCACTCACCCGGGCGATTGCGGGCCCGGTGATGATTTCTGCATTGGGCCATTGGCGWATTARTTGGCCTAGGGCCTGCATTGCCCGTTGGTGATCATCTTTGGGAAGGGTGAAGGCAATGTCGCGGCAGCTGCCCATGGCGCTTTCGCTTTGCCGCTCCGATTGCACGATGGTGTCGAGGCTGAGGCCTGCATCAGCTAAGGCACGGCATAGGGCCGCGGCTGAACCGGGTTGATCTGGCACATGGCTAACGGCTAGTTGCACYTGATTCACATCAAGGGCCACACCCCGCACTTCCGGTTGATCAACACCGSTTGGCTTGGGGTTATGGCGCAATTGCTGTTCCGCAAGGCCAAATGCTTGCCCTGTGGTGCGCAATGCTTTTTCGCCTTGGTCCCCYTGGATTAGGCAGCTCACYTTCACTTCRCTGGTGGCGATCATGCGCAAGCTGATGCCCACTTGGCTGAGGCCATCAAATAATTTCGCTGCCACCCCAGGCCTGCCCATGATGCCGGCGCCGGCGATGCTTAATTTTGCTAGGCCCGCTTGGGCTGTTAGTTGGCAGTTTTCCCCTAGCAGCTGGCGGCACACGKTGGTTGCTTGGTTTAGATCTGCTGCATCAAGGGTGAAGGCAATGTCGTTGCTTTGGCCCTCATGGGTGGCTTGAACGATCAAATCAACGGAAAGGCCWGCGCTTGARAGGGCTTCAAAGAGGCGTGCGGCAATGCCTGGCTCATGGGGTATGTGGGCTAAGGCCAACACGGCTTGACCTTCAAGCAGCTCGGCGCCATCTACGGGTTTACCTAGCTCAAGGCCATCGTTGCCAATTGCCCTGCGGCCGCCACTACTAAATAAACTGGTGCCTGGCGCATCGCTCCAGCTGGAGCGMACCACCAGGGGTACGCCGTAATTACGGGCAATTTCCACAGCCCTTGGATGCAACACGGCGGCGCCAAGGCTGGCCAAYTCCAACATTTCATCGCACGACACCTTTGCCATCAGTTGCGCCTCAGGCACCTTGCGCGGATCGGTWGTGAGCACGCCATCCACATCGGTGTAGATCTCACAGGCATCGGCCCCTAATGCAGCAGCAAGGGCAACGGCAGAGGTGTCGGAGCCGCCGCGGCCGAGGGTGGTGATTTCTTGGCTGCCGCCAGCACCGCTGCTGGTGCCTTGAAAACCAGCCACCACCACCACAAATCCCTCCTGCAGGTGCCGYTGCAAACGGTCGGTGCGCACCTCAAGGATGCGGGCGCGGCCATGGGCTGATTCGGTAACGATCCCCACCTGGGGACCCGTCATTGAGATGGCAGCCACACCTTCCGCCTGGAGGGCCATGGCCAGCAGTGCAATSGWCACCTGYTCGCCGGTGGCCAACAGCATGTCGAGCTCCCGCTGGGGCGGGTGGGGGTTAAGGGCCTTGGCCAGGCTCGTGAGTTCATCGGTGGTGCGACCCATCGCCGATACCACCACCACTAAATCGTGGCCCTCTGCTTTGCTGGCTGCCACCCGTTTGGCCACTGCTTGGAGCCGCTCCACGCTGCCCACGGAGGTGCCCCCGTATTTCTGAACCAGCAGCGCCATAACTCAATGGATCCAAGTTTTAATTATCCGTTTAGCCCCATCAACAGGCCATCACGAAAAGCAGCGCCGGCGTTCACACCCATTTTGAGGGCGGCCTCCACCTCAAGCAATTTAGCCAGCAGCTTTAGGAGAGAATCTGGCCCCTTACCGCGCAGTTGTTTACGCATCACATAAATACGYTTGGGATTGCCGATGCCCGCGGCTTTAGCAATCACAGCTACATCTTGTTCACCCTGGCGATCCAAGAGGCTCACCCATAGCCAACCCCGCAGTTGACTTGTGAGCGCCGCCAGCAACCGCAATGGCGGTTCATTTGCGGCGATTAATCCATCGATTTGCAGCAGGGCTTCCCCCAAATGGCCTGCCAGCAGTGCTTCCCCCACGGCTAGGGCATTGTGCTGGCTAGGGCCAGCTAGGGCGGCTACGGCTGCTTCATCAATCGCTTGATCAGCGCAATAGAGGCTCAGTTTTTCCAATTCACCAGCCAGGCGGCCGCTGTTGCTGCCAATCGTTTCCGCTAGGGCTTCTGCCGCTTGGGGGCTGATTTGCAAGCCCATGGCAGCGGCGGCATTAAGCACTAGATCTATTTGGCCTGCCCCATCCCAAATGGCAGGAAGGGCAAAGCTTTTTTCAAGGGCCACCGCCTTGATGGCCTTGGTGCTTTTCAGGCGYGCATCTGGTTTGCTGCTGCTTGTTAGCAATAGATGGCAATTGCTTGGAATCAAGTTGAGGCAKGGCTCCAGCTGGGCTGCCAGYTCGCTGGGGCAGSTGCTGCAAAAGGGGCTGTTTTGCAACAACACCAAGCGATCACCGGCACCAAGTGGCGGCGTGCGGGCTTCACTRAGGGCTTGGGCGGCTTCTGCGCTATTGCTGCCATCGAGGCGGCTGAGGTTGAGGCTYTGCCAGGTTGGATCTACCACCTGRTTRATAAGCTGTTGRATTGCCCGATCCAGGGCGGCTTGATCGTCCCCCCAGTAGAGATGGATGGGCATTTGTGCAKTATTTGGATCACCCGATCTTCACCGAAAGCATCGCCCGAATCCAGGCTTGGTTAGGGCCCACCGGTTTAGAAGCTGCTGAACAGGAGGTATTGGAGAGGCTTGTGCATAGCAGCGGCGACCTAAGCCTTGCCCCATTACTGCGGTTTTCCCCCGGCGCCTGCGATTTGGCAATSGCTGCATTGGCAGCAAAAGCTGTGATCCTCACAGACACAGCCATGGCWGCAGCAGCGGTAGCTCCCATGGCAGCGCGCACCTTTGCAAATCCGGTGCATTCGGTGTTGGATTGGGCGCCAAGCTTGRCTCCAGCTGGAGAAACCCGCACAGCCATCGGYATTGAACAGGCGCTTAGGGCCCACCCCAAGGCGCTGGTTTTGATTGGCAGTGCTCCCACGGCCCTGATGCGGTTGTTGGCWTTAGGGGCAACGCCTGCACTTGTGATCGGCATGCCTGTGGGATTTGTGGGTGTGAAGGAGAGCAAACGGGAATTAGCCCGCAGTGGTTTGCCCCATATCCGCCTCGAGGGCAGCCGCGGTGGTGCTGGTTTGGTGGCAGCAGCCCTTAATGCCCTGTTGCGTAGGGCTTGGTTGAATCAAACAGCGTGAACTTGTTTGTTTTCAATACCTCTAAGCACTTGTCGAGCCCGCTCCACCACCACCATGGGCACCCCGGCCAGGCGGGCGGCTTCGATGCCGTAGCTGCGGCTGGCCCCTCCGGCGATCACCCGATGCAGAAAAACGAGTGCATCTTTTTGCTCTTCTACAGCCACTTGAAAATTAGCCACATTGCTGCAGTTATCTGCAAGGGCATTTAGCTCGTGGTAGTGGGTGGCAAATATGCAAAGGGCATTAATGCCAATGGCTAAATGTTCAGCAACGGCCCAGGCGATCGAGAGGCCATCAAAGGTGGCGGTGCCGCGGCCGATTTCATCGAGCAACACCAGGGATCTATTGCTGGCATGTTGAAGAATATTGGCGGTTTCAGCCATTTCCACCATGAAGGTGGATTGGCCGCTGGCTAGATCATCCACAGCACCCACCCGCGTAAATAAACGATCCACCAAGCCCAATTGGGCACTGCGGGCTGGAATCCAGCTGCCCACCTGGGCCATCAGTTGTAAAACACCGGTTTGCCTTAAGTAGCAACTTTTACCGCTGGCATTAGGGCCCGTTAACACGATTAGATCGGTGCCGGCACCAAGGCAGATGTTGTTRGCAACAAAGGCTGTGTTYGTTAGTAATTGCTCCACCACCGGATGGCGGCCTGCATCTATTAGGAGGCAGCGATCTTCTTTAATTTCAGGTTTGCAATACCCCTGGGTGGCGGCAAGTTCGGCCAAGCCGGCCAGGGCATCGAGGGCTGCAATCGCCCTTGCCGCTTCGCGGATGGGGGCTGCTAGCTGGCCCACCTGTTCCCTGAGGCGGCAGAAGAGCTCGTACTCCCTTTGCTGGCTGCGKGCCCGCAACTGCAGGATGCGTCCCTCCCGTTCTTTTAATTCTGGRGTAACAAAACGCTCTTCATTACTTAGGGTTTGCCTTCGCAGCCAATGGTCTGGCACCTGGCCAGCCTTTGCCCTGCTTACCGCAAGGAAATAGCCAAAACTGCGGTGAAATTGCAGGCGTAAATTTGGATTACCACTGGCTTGGCGCTCGCGCCTTTCCACTTCCGCCAGCCAGTTTTCCTGTTCATCAAGGCGATTGCGCAATTCATCAAGGCTTTCATCAACGCCATCGTTGATAACACCGCCTTCAGTGAGCGAAAGGGGTGGCGTTTCGATTAATTGATGCTGCAGCAGGGCAGCTAGTTCTTGCARATCTGGCCGCGGCTGCTGCAGGGCAAGCAGCGGTTCAGCATGGTTTTTGGCCTCGCTTTGGCCTTGTTTGATCAGATCAGCYAAAAGGGGCAAGCGCTCTAAACCAGCGGCTAGGGCCACCAGATCACGGGCACTGGCATGGCCGCCAGCGCARCGGCCGGCCAACCGTTCAAGGTCGGCCATGGGCCTAAGCAATCGCCTTATGGCTTGGCGCAACGGACGCTTTTCTACAAATAGGGCAATGGCYTCCTGCCTTGCCTGAATCGCTTTGATATCTAAAAGCGGTGCCTCCAACCAACGGCGCAGTGCCCTTGCSCCCATGGCGGTGTGGGTGCGATCAAGGGCCCAAAGCAAGGATCCTTGAAATACRCCATCCCTTTGGGTGGCSRTTAATTCAAGGTTGCGGCGGCTTTGCTGGTCGATCACCATCGCATCMCCGCTAAATACAGTTAGGGGCCGCTCTAAAGGCAGGGTGCTGCCCGGTTGGCTTGCATCCAGGTAGCTGATCAGGCCACCGGCAGCCCGCAGGGCCAGTGGAAATTCGATCAGGCCCAGGCCYTCGATGGAACTAAGGCCGTAGCGCTTCAGCAGGGTGCGGCTGGCTTCGCTGCTTTCAAAGGGGCTGCGCAATTGGGGGGTGACATTCAAGCCAGCAGYRCACCAGGCTGGTTTTTGGTTGGCYTCAAGGCCKGGCAGCAGTAATTCAGCTGCYTCCAGTTGCTGTAATTCCTGCTGSAGCAGCTCTAAACCCTCCCGTTCCCGCACCAGAAATTCRCCGGTGGAAACATCAGCTACYGCTAAACCCCAGYGGTTGTTGTGCAGCACCACTGCCGCTAACCAGTTGTTGCGGCGGGCGCTGAGCATGCCCTCCTCAAGCACGGTGCCGGGGGTGAGCACCCTGGTGATGTCGCGCCGCARTAAYTCACCYTTGGCGGCAACAGCTTCCAGTTGGTCGCAAAGGGCAACGGCATAACCACGGCGCACCAATTCGCTGCAGTAGCGCTCACAGGCGTGGTGGGGAATGCCTGCCATGGGCACGCGGCCATGGGCCTTACCCCCTTCTTTGCCGGTGAGGGTGAGCTCTAAAAGCTGGCTGGTTAAAAGGGCATCTTCAAAAAAGCATTCAAAAAAATCGCCTAATCGATAAAAAAGCACCCGTTCGGGATKGGCGGCCTTGAGTTCCACGTAGTGGCGCAGCATTGGCGGTAGTGCCGCTGRYTCCACAAGGCTGTGGTGRTGCCAAGGGGGTAGTTCGTTGTTGTTTTGCGRTGKGYYRGCTAAGGGSGTGCTAGCTGGCTGGCTTTTGCCTGGATGGCTGCGGCGGCGCSGTTTTTGTTGCTCTGRWTCYTTRYYTAGTTCCTGCTCTAGCYCTTGGGCGTTTKGATCTTCCTCRGGGGCAAATAGGCTGCCTTGGATAGCAGGTTCGCTGCTGGCCACAGAAAAAAATCACTTGTGGCTGATCGTAGKTTGCATCAGAATGGTTTGATGAGCACCTATGCCCAAACCTATTGGCAGCAGCGCTTTGCAAACGACCAGCTTTTGCTCGAGCAGCAGCGGTTGGAGGCATTGCAGCAGATC
The DNA here is from genome assembly GCF_003011125.1 of Synechococcus lacustris str. Tous. Taxonomy (GTDB): domain Bacteria; phylum Cyanobacteriota; class Cyanobacteriia; order PCC-6307; family Cyanobiaceae; genus Synechococcus_D; species Synechococcus_D lacustris. The sequence goes on from NZ_PXVC01000025.1 coordinate 14,835, forward strand.
CGTGAGGCAGCTTCGGCATTGCGTCAGCGCTGGCCAGGAATTAAGGCGTTATGGCTTTTTGGTTCATTGTTAGGGGCTGGTTTTCATAGCAATTCCGATATTGATTTATTGGTGGAGGGTTTAGCTGCCGAGGATGTTTTGCATGCTTTGGCGTTGGCAGAAGTTTTTATAAGCAGGCCGGTGGATTTAAAACGCGCCGAAGATTTAGGCCAGGAGCTTTGCCAGCGCCTGTTGCGAACCAGTGAAGCTCTTTAACTAAATGAAACCCGCTGATCTACAAGAACTTCATGATGATCTTTTAAGGGAAACCGAACGGCTCGGCCGTTTGGTTTCAAGCCTTGAACCTCTATTGCCAAGGCTTAGCCAAGGGGGAGAGGTGGTGGAAGCAGCAGCATTGCGATTGCACAGTTTCTATACAGCTGTGGAGCGCTGCTTGCTATTGATCAGCAGGGTTATTAATGGCGGTACCCCAAGCCAAGGTGAGGGTTGGCACCGCCGGTTATTGGAGCGGATGGCCATGGCTACAAGCCAGCGGCCAGCAGTGTTGRGTGAGTGCAGTCAAAAGGGYTTGCAGGAATATCTGCGCTTTCGCCAYTTAGTGCGRAATCTTTATGCCGATGAGTTGCGGCCAGAGCCAATTGAACTGCTGCTTGAACAGTTGCCATTGCTTTGGCAGGAACTAGAGAGCGATCTACGCGAATTCCGCAGCTGGTTGCGTGAAGTAGCTAGTTCCCACAACCTGTGAAGTTCCATTTGGGTTTGAGCGCTTGGRCCATGGGCGCCATGGGAGAATTGARCAAGCCAGGCCCATGGTTGCCRCTTCACCATGCAAATTCTCAACACYCTTACCGTTTTGGCTTTGGTGGTTATGTCCTTTGCCTTGATCGTTGCTGTRCCGGTGCTTTATGCCAGCAACGACGACAGCGGCCGCAGCAATCGCCTGATTTTGGTGGGCGGCTTGGCATGGGTGGCCCTAGTGCTTTTGAACTGGGGCGTAAGCGTATTTGTGGTGTGAGCCTAGAATTCGATAACTAATTTTTGTAAATCAACGGCCATGACCGTTTTTGAAGGCCGGTTTACCGATGCTGCAAACCTAAAGATTGCAGTGGTAGTGGGTCGCTTTAATGATTTAGTAACAGGCAAATTATTGAGTGGTTGCCTTGATTGCCTTGGCCGCCACGGTTTGGATGTGGAACCGAGCAGCAAGCAGGTTGATGTGGCCTGGGTGCCCGGTAGTTTTGAAATTCCATTGGTGGCCCAACGCTTAGCGCGCAGCGGCAGCTACAACGTGGTTATCACCCTTGGCGCTGTTATCCGCGGTGATACACCCCATTTTGATGTGGTGGTGGCGGAAGTGAGTAAAGGAGTTGCCGCCGTTGCCCGTGACACCGGGGTGCCAGTGATATTTGGGGTGCTCACTACCGATAATTTGCAGCAGGCCCTCGAGCGGGCGGGCATTAAGAGCAATTTGGGCTGGAGCTATGCTCTTCAGGCCTTAGAAATGGGCAGCTTGCTGCGTGGGTTACCTCAGTAAAATGAAAGTAAATAGAAAGGGCATTGTGCTCGCTGGRGGTAGTGGTACRCGCCTTGCTCCGATGACAACCGCTGTGAGTAAACAGCTAATGCCTGTGTATGATAAGCCAATGATTTATTACCCGCTAACAACATTAATGTTGGCGGGATTAAGAGAAGTTTTGATAATCACAACCCCTCAAGATYGTTMTGCCTTTGAACGTTTATTGAACGATGGTAGCAAGTGGGGAATGCAGATAAATTATGCGGAACAGCCGAGCCCAGATGGATTAGCCCAGGCATTCTTGATTGGTTCAGGATTTCTYGGYGATGCCGCTGCTGCTTTAGTGTTGGGTGATAATYTATTTCACGGACACGATCTCAGCTTGCAATTACAGGCGGTCAATAGCGATGCTGCTGGGGCAACTGTATTCGCCTATCCTGTTAAAGATCCAGAGCGATATGGAGTTGTTGAATTTGATAGCAATGGCTTGGTTAAAGGGTTAGAGGAAAAACCAAAAGMWCCCCGCAGCCGTTTTGCYGTTACTGGTTTATATTTTTATGATTCATCAGTGGTTGARAGAGCTAAACAAGTGAAACCATCGCCAAGGGGTGAATTAGARATTACAGATTTAAATCGCAGTTATTTAGAAGATGGTTTATTRCGGGTGGAATTAATGAGTAGGGGAATGGCTTGGCTGGATACTGGCACTCCCGATTCTTTGCATGAAGCAGCAGCCTATATTCGCACTTTGGAGCATCGCCAAGGCTTAAAAGTGGGCTGCCCAGAAGAAGTGGCCTATCGCATGGGTTGGATTGATGCTGAGCAATTAGAAGAATTGGCTGCCCCCCTTAAGAAAAGTGGTTATGGRAATTACCTATTGCAGATATTGGAGGAGCTAGATTGATGCAATTTGAAAATCTAGGCGATGCACTATTGCTTACACCTCGCGTATTTACAGATGAGCGAGGATTTTTCTTTGAAAGTTGGAATCAACAAAGTTTTAATGATCTCCTCAGTGCGAATTCCCAATCAGTTGTTGAGTTTCTGCAAGATAATCATTCSCGTTCCTGCCGTGGTGTGCTGAGAGGTTTGCATTACCAGCTTCCCCCCCATGCTCAAGGCAAGTTGGTGCGCTGCGTGGATGGAGAGATTTATGATGTGGCYGTCGACCTACGCTCAAATTCCCGTGGATTTGGCCAATGGCATGGRTCGATTTTAAGTGCAGCWAACCACAAACAACTGTGGGTTCCCCCTGGTTTTGCCCATGGTTTCCTMACCATAAGTGAACATGCTGAGGTGCTCTATAAAACAACCGATTTTTGGAATCGCARTTCTGAAAGAGCGATCCGTTGGGATGATCCTAAGCTAGCAATTAATTGGCCGTTAGAAAAATTRCAAGGAGCYCGAGTTCAGCTTTCAGAGAAAGATGCAGCTTCGCCATTATTCRCRGCCTTACAGGAAGCTGATCTTTTTTRAATGAGGGTTCTTCTTACTGGTGCTAATGGTCAACTAGGCCAGGCCTTGATGGTTGCAAAATCTAAGCCGATTGAATTAATTGCTTGTGGCCGAGCTGAATTGGATTTGGCAAGCCCCCAAGCTTGCAGCGAAGCGGTGAGGTTTTATCGACCTGATTGGGTACTTAATGCTGGTGCCTACACGGCGGTAGATAAAGCTGAGAGTGAGCCTGAGCTTGCCTTAGCGGTAAACGCAGGCGCCCCTGCTGCCTTTGCCGAGGCTTTGGCCGCCASCGGCGGCCGGTTGTTGCAAGTGAGCACGGATTTTGTGTTCAACGGTTTGCAGGGCAGCCCTTATCGGCCAGACCAGGCCCTCGATCCGCTAGGGGTTTATGGCGCCAGCAAGGCAGCGGGCGAAGCGGCTGCGCTGCAGTTGTCAGGCTCACGCGTGCTGCGCACCAGTTGGGTTTATGGCCCGGTGGGCCAGAACTTCTGCCGCACGATGCTGCGCCTGCATCGGGAGCGGGAGCAATTGGGGGTGGTGGCCGATCAGGTGGGCTGCCCCACTAGCACCCTCAGCCTGGCGGCGGCCTGCTGGCGGGCGATTGGGGTGGGTGCAGATCCCAGCGGCCCTCGCATCCTGCACTGGAGCGATGCCGGTGTTGCCAGTTGGTATGACTTTGCCGTGGCCATTGGTGAGTTGGGGATGGCGGCGGGGTTGCTGGAGCGGGCGGCGCGGGTGCTGCCACTCACCACGGCTGACTACCCCACCCCGGCACAGCGCCCCAGCTATTCCTTGCTCGACTGCAGCACCAGCCGCGCGGCTCTGGGGCTAGAGCCTGTGCACTGGCGGGCTGCCCTTGCCCGGGTGCTGGACCCCGGCTGAGCGTTGGCTGCAGAGGCTGCGCCTGCCCGCCTAATGTGTGGTTTTTGGGATTGTCGGCAAATCTGTACGAGTAGTACTATTTTTGAAACTTTCAGCTCACCCCCAGCCGGCGGCCAGGCTCAAGGGGATGTTGGCGCTTTCCGGGTTCACGGGGATCGACTGCAGCTGGGGGCCAGGGCCCGCACCTCCAATCCCTGCAGCTCGGGGCTCGAGGGGTTGGAGAGCTGAACGGTGCCGTAAATCAAGCCCATGAGGTCATGGTTAAAGGCGTTTTGCCCGTAGGCATGCCCCCCTTCCGTGGGGATGGTTTGTGGAACAACGTTCCCCGGTAGCCTCATAAAAGCTTGATTGATCCCATGCCCTCATTACTGCCCGAAGGGATCAACCGCGTGCTGGTTACCGGCGGCGCCGGCTTCATCGGCGGCGCGCTCGTGCGCCGGTTGCTGCGCGATTCCAGCGCCACGGTGTTCAATCTCGACAAGCTGGGTTACGCCAGCGATCTCACCGGCATCGAATGCCTGGGCCCCGAGGCGGGCCAGCGCCACCAGCTGCTGCGGGTGGACCTCACCGACGCCGATGCCACAGCCGCAGCCGTGCGCCAGGCCGATCCCGACCTGGTGATGCACCTGGCAGCCGAGAGCCACGTGGATCGCTCGATCGATGGGCCTGCGGCGTTCATCGAGAGCAACGTGAGCGGCACCTTCAACCTGCTGCAGGCGGTGCGGGCCCATTGGGAGCAGCTGCCGGCGGAGCGGCGCGAGGGCTTCCGCTTCCACCACATCAGCACCGATGAAGTGTTTGGTTCGCTGGGGCCCACCGGCCGTTTCTCAGAAACCACCCCCTACGACCCCCGTTCCCCCTATTCGGCCAGCAAGGCCGCCAGCGATCACCTGGTGAGCGCCTGGCAGCACACCTACGGGCTGCCGGTGGTGCTCACCAACTGCTCCAACAACTACGGCCCCTGGCAGTTTCCCGAGAAGYTGATCCCGGTSGTGATYCTCAAGGCCGTGGCYGGCGARCCGATTCCYYTSTAYGGMGACGGCGCCAACGTGCGYGACTGGCTGTATGTGGAAGACCACGTGGAGGCGCTGCTGCTGGCGGCCACCCAGGGACAGCTGGGCCGCAGCTATTGTGTGGGAGGCCACGGCGAGCGCAACAACAAGCAGGTGGTGGAGGCCATCTGCGCCCTGCTGGATCAGCGGCGGCCCTCCGGTGCTCCCCATGACCGGTTGATCTCGCCGGTGACCGACCGTCCTGGCCACGATCGGYGCTATGCCATTGATCCCACCCGCATCAGCGCGGAGCTGGGTTGGCAGCCCCGCCACAACTTTGAGGAAGGTCTGGCGGCCACCGTGCATTGGTATCTCGCCAATTTGGATTGGTGCGCCGCCGTGAGGGATCGGGCGGGATACAGCGGTGAGCGCATCGGCGTTGCCCCTGTTGCGGTGTGATTATTCAACTCGTGCGTGAATGCCCTCCTGGCCATGGGGGTGTGGAGCGGGTGGCCCATGAGCTTGCGGTTGCCTGGCACGCCCAGGGGAAATTGAGCGCCACTATCTCCCTGCAGCCCTATGACCCATCGGCTGACGACCCCTCGCTGCCGGTGCTTTACCGCCGCAGTTATCTGCCCAGCATCAAACTTGGTCGTCAGCTTTTGCTGCCTTTGCCATCGCGGCGTCTATGGGCTGTGCTCACCAGTTCAGATGAGCTGCATGTTCATCTTCCCTGCCCAGGTTTGCTGGCGGTGAGTGTGTTCGCCAGGCTGATGCAACCAGGCAGGACAATCCGCCTGCATTGGCACGCATTTTTACAAGCCCCCAGAGGGCCCCAAGGCTGGTTGATTGGCTTCTACCAGTTGCTTGCCTTGCGCTGGGCGACCTATGGAGTTCAAGTTGTCGTGACAACCTCACCGGTACTCGCTGAGGCTCTTTTTGAAGAAGGGGTTCCGCGTATAAAGGTGTTTGTGTTGCCCTGCTGCCTGGGGGAGCTGCAGGAGCAGTTGTATGGGCAAATTGCGGAGCAACGCCGCCATCGACAGATGCGGAGCCAACAGCAGCACCTGCGACTGATATTTATTGGAAGACTCGATAGCTACAAGCGGGTGGATTGGCTGATCGAGGCCTGTGCTGCACTCATAACAGCTGAGCTCCATGTGATTGGCGATGGGTCGCTGCGCATGCAGCTGGAATTTCAGGCACAGGCATTAGGTATCGACAAAGCAGTTGTGTTTCATGGTCGAGTCAGCGAACAGGAAAAGCTGGTCTTGTTGCGCGATTCAGATCTGCTGGTGCTTCCTGCTGATTCGAGCAATGAGGCCTTTGGGATAGTTCAGTTGGAGGCGATGGCCTGTGGAGTTCCGGCGTTGGCGTTTGATTTTCCCCGTTCAGGCATTGCCTGGGTGTCCCATTTGAAGCAGGTTTTGACTCTCCCGTGCTTAAAGCGTCAAGATCTCGTAGCTGTGATTGATAAGTTGGCAAATGATTCACTTTTGCTCGATCACGCGTCTGAGGCTGCTGAGCAGCGCTATATCCGCGTGTTTAGCAGGGCTGTATGGCAGGCCAGATTTGCTGAGGTGCTGCCATGACCTTGCTCAGTAATTTGCTTCTTTATAGCCCAGGGCATTCGGGTTTTTCGAGTTATGTGCATCGGGTAATGCCTGGAATTCCAGGTCATCAGCTTGTTTTGGGTGATCAGGGGGGTGCGGAGTGCCGCAATGATCATTGGCTTCCCCAGCAAGGGCCAGCATCAAAGCGGTTGGCTCTTTTGCATCGTCTTTCCCTTACCCAGCATGGAGTTGATGTGAAGGGGGCCTTGAAAAAAGTAGGGCTTCGCATTGAGGATCTGGGTGGCATTTATAGCCCCTATTGCGATGCCTTGCTGGCGCTGCCCCAGGTGTCTCAAGTGATCACTTGCCACGACCTCACGCCATTGTATATATCAAATAGCCGTAAAGCAAGCTTGCGGTATCGATATTGGACGCCGCGCCATCTCAATCAGGCCAAGTGCGTGATTGCCATAAGCCATTTTGTCGCAGATCAGTTGGTTGATTTTGGTGTGCCGGCTAGCAAGATTGAAGTTGTCTATAACGGTATTGCCATAGAACGCGAACCGATTGCGGAGCCGGCTAGCGAGGATCTGCTGATGCTTGCGCGGCATGATCGCAACAAAAATGTTGCCATGGTGGTGCGTGCCTTTGGCCAGTTGATGGAGAGAAAACCACACTGGCTAGGTCGTCTGGTGATAGTGGGTCGTAGAGGCCGCCAAACCCCTGAGTTGAAGAAGATTGTGGAGAAGCTGCCGAAACCTGAGCGGGTGGTTTTGCTCGATGGGGTTTCCTCTACTGAGTTGGTACAGTTGCTTAGAGGCAGCTTGGCACTTGTTTCGGCGAGCACAATGGAGGGTTTTGATTATCCGATTATGGAAGCCAAGGCTGAAGGCCTTCCCACCATCATTAGTGATATCCCTGTGCATCGAGAACTCCACGATGGCACCTCTTTATTCTTTAACCACGGCAATGCAATGGATTCTTTAATCATGGCTATTGTTGGATTGGCTACAGATGATTGCTTATGGAAGCAGCTTTCTTCTTTGGGAAGGGGCTTCGCGCTTTCCTTGCCAATACCTGATCAGAGATCTAAGATTGTAAACATTATATCTTGTGCAGCCTCTTGGTAATATAGAACTTTTCAGAATGCGCCACAAAAGTGGTTGGTTTTGCTCTTTTCGCCCTGGATAAATTTATGCACTTTAATGGATATGCTTTTGAAAATGCCTTGTGTGAGCACGCGGGCTGCCTTGTTTCTACAATTATGGGGATCTATCAAATTGCAAGGCGGCAACTCTGGGTAGTTGGGCGCCCCTACGTGGTTGATGCCAAGGCAGGGCTGATTCAAAGTCCGTCACAGGCATTCTTGCCAGTGCTGTCAGCATGAGTTGAGGTCGGCGGAATCGCCTCCTCCCAGTGCTCAAAAGCGACTCTGCTGCAACCGATCTCGACCTGATCAGCTACCTCAAGGCAATACCGGATGCGCGGATGCGCCGTGGCGTGCGCATTCCGGCTTGGTACCTCCTGTTGGTGGCTGTGCTCGGGATCCTGAGCCGCTGCCAGAGCCTGCGGGATCTGGAGCGCTTTGCCATCCGCCATCACAGCGTCCTGACAGAGGCGCTGGGCCTCGAGCTCAGGCGGCCGCCCTCGGATTCAGCCTTCCGTTACTTCTTCCGCCAGGTTGACGTCGCTTCTCTGTGCGCCGCTATCCGCGACTGGACGATCGCTCAGATCCCAGGTGGCGCAGCCGATCTTGATCGGCTGGTGTTTGACGGCAAGACCTTGAGGGGTTCGATTGAGCCCACAGCTGGTGGCGGCTCGGCGTTCATTGCCCAAGTCGGGCTGTACTCCGCCGCCTTGGGCGTGGCCAACTGCTACGGAGAAGCCTGAGGGCTACAGCCAGGCCTGCTACGCCACCGGGGAGAACCACGAACGGGCGGTGCTGAAGCAGCTCCTTGGCGAGCTGGATCTTGAGGGCGTTCTGCTCCAGGCGGATGCCTTGCATACCCAGCGCCCGTTTTTCGGCAGCTCCAGGAGCAGGGGGCCGACTTCCTCCTGACGGTCAAGGGCAACCAGAAGACGCTGCATCGCCAGATTCAATCCCAGTTCCAGGGGAAGCGTCACATCCCTTTTGTGGCAATGGATCACGAGATCGGCCACGGCCGCAACATCACCTGGACCCTACGCGCCAAACAAGCTCCAGAGCACATACGTGAGGCCTGGATCGGCACCAGCTGGATCGTGGAGATGACCGCTGATGGCATCCGTGATGGGAAGCCGTTTCGGGCGACCCATTTGTTCCTCACCAGCCTGCGCACCACCCCAGAAGCTCTGCTGCAACTGGTGCGCGACCGCTGGAGCATTGAGGGCTGGCACTGGATTCGCGACACCCAGCTCCACGAGGATGCCCACCGCTACCGCGGCAACGGCGCTGGGGCGATGGCCACACTGCGCACGGCAGCGATGAACCTGCTGCGGCTGGGCGGTTTTCAGTCAATTCGCGCCGGAATGCAGGCCGTGATGCACGACATCAAGGCGCTGCTGGCGATGGTGCAGCAACAGCCAGAACCAAACCCATGATGAGACTTTGAATCAGCCCTGGATGCCAAGGAATCACATATGTGCGACTGGCGCAAGGAATCCCCTTCAGGCTAAAATATTATGTTGCAAGTCGCTAAGGTTGCGCTTGGGATGACCTTCGATCGGCATTCTGCATGATGGATGTCGATATTTTGGCCTTGCTGAATAGGCGAGTGCTCAAAATCCATCGTGATTTCATTTTTTGACAAATCTAACTTATGCTAATCATATCGGGCTTTTAATGCTCTATAGTCAATTTACTTGCCAAGGCAAAGCTTCGTGATTAAATTCCCGCGTAACCTGCTAAAGCATATAATTAACGAGGCGCTTTTCTCTAGGCTTCAAGAAATTGCTGCTTTTGCAAATAGTGCTAAAAATGCTCGGTATTACCATGCGGGTCAAGATGTTGTCATGACGTGCATTTTTACCGGGCAAGTTATTGCAGTTGACAGGCGTGATATTTCTCTCGCGCCGCATTTAATACTTAATGGTATGTGGGAAGAAGCATTAACCAAGCACTGTCAGGCGTTAGTTGCACAAAAGGCAAGCCCAGTTATATTCGATGTAGGAGCTAATTTTGGTTGGTATGGTCTTACATTGTCAAGATTTTCAGGAGGCTCAACCGTTCATTTTTTTGAAGCGAATCCTTCCATGATTCCTCTTCTGCATAAAACTGTTCTTGTAAACGGACTAGCACTTCGATCTCGTGTTATTCACGGCGCAGTTACTAGCTCCTCTGGTGAAAATGTTGAGCTTCATATACCTTCTATGCATAAAGGGAGTGCATCGACTAAGGGTTTCAACGTAGACTTGGCTAATTATCACGAAAACTTGTCAGACGTTGATGTTTGCATTGTTAATGGTATTTCTTTGGACGATTATTGCTCTTCGGTGGGAATAAGTAGTATTGACTTTATTAAGCTTGATGTTGAAGGAGGCGAGGGTGACGTTCTGATGGGTGCTACAAAAACTATTGCCAATTCAGGGGAACTAGCGATCATGATGGAGTGGAATAGGAGGAGATATGCTGACGCAATACTCCCTATCCTTAAGGCGTTTGGAAAATGT
>NZ_PXVC01000250.1 GCF_003011125.1 Synechococcus lacustris str. Tous
GTGCGGCAACGGGCACCGCCGAGGCCGCCGATTAAACCAGCGGTGAGGGCACTCGCCTCGGCCACCCGAACCCAGGCCTCTGAACCAGGATCCTGCAGGGCAGCCACCCCCTCAATCAGTAATTGATCACGTAGAACCCTGGCCTGTTGAACAGCCTGTTGCACTAAACCATCGCTACTTTGACCGCTACTCACGGAGGCTTCATACCATTTAGCCATTGCATCGGCGATGCCGCTTGCAAGGGTGCGTGCTGGTGCCGTAAGCACTAGTTGATGGTCGAATATCAAAAGTTGTGGGCAGCGCCTGAGGCTTACGTCAGCTTGAAAAGCGCCATCGGGGCTATAAATATTTGCAAGGGCTGTCCAGCCGGCGCAGGTGGCAGCACTGGTGGGCACAGTGATACACGGTAGATCCAAGCGATCAGCTAGTAGTTTTCCGGCATCTAAAACTTTGCCACCACCGCTGGCAATTACCCCATCACAATTTGTTTGTTGAACTTTTAATTCTAATGCTGCTAAATCTATTTCACAGCAATCAAATTTTAATTCAGCACTTTCAACAGTGAGGCCGTTGTTGGTGAGATTTTGGGCTAATTTCCCCCGCAGGGCACGGGTATTTTGACTGCGGCCTAGTAACAGTGGTTTGCTGGAGATTTTTTTGATATCCGCTTGGGCCTGTTGCCATACCCCAGGCCCCCGCCACAGTTGGGCGGGGGCGATGGAATGCTGGCTGCTGGCAGGGGTTGTCATCCCCTAATCAAACACCAGCGCTAGCCAACTCGGGCTGCTCTTGGGGCAGGGTTGTTTGCCTGATTACAACCTGCTTGTCTTCGTT
>NZ_PXVC01000251.1 GCF_003011125.1 Synechococcus lacustris str. Tous
TTTTGATATCAAGCTTGGCCGTAAGCAGATTCGCCTCAAGCCAGTTGGAAGCATTTTGATATCAAGCTTGGCCGTAAGCAGATTCGCCTCAAGCCAGTTGGAAGCACAGAAGAAGAAGAGGATTGATCTGTTAACGCTTCAATCCACTTGCCGGTAGCAAAAGCAACAACGGCCGTTTGCTACTAGGCAATTATTCAGGTTCCTTCTGGATTTAATTATTCAGATGGAACCTGATTTTTGTTTCTTGCCACCAGAACTGCTGATTTTGCATTGCAGCAAGCATGCTGATGCCTTTATTGCTGCTACTGCGATTAGGGAGCAAAAAAGCGTGTTGATCAATACCCAAGCAWTGGAGCCAAAAGCAGCGCAACGGCTAYTGGATTTTGTTGCAGGTGCTGTTCATGCCYTATCAGGTAATGCCCTACGCATTTCGGCTGAYTGCTTTTTATTTACGCCCTATCAGGTGCTKGTAGATCTCATGCCATCTGACGAATYAGATTTTGTCCATACCTAGCGCCAACAGCTCAATTTCCAAGCAAAACTGTGTGGTCTGTTACAGCTAATGGCCCGCCTAGAGATGCAACTAGAGCTATCTGAGGCAGCTATTGCTGATCTCCCCCAGGCATTAGAGCAGTCAGCATTGGAATTAAATGCCCAGTTGTGCTGGCCTGATCCCCATAATGCCAGCATTGCCTTGATGCTTAGTAARAGCAATTTATTGGTGCGGATCCTTGTTGAACTAAACAGTGCTGGTAAATGCGTATTGCTTTGCAGCAGTTCAGAAGGKATGGGTAATCGGGCACCACTAACAACAGCTGTACTAGAGCAGC
>NZ_PXVC01000252.1 GCF_003011125.1 Synechococcus lacustris str. Tous
TAATAAAACAGCTGCTGATCCTGATGGTGATGGAACAATTAGCTACCAGTGGCAATCATCTTCTGATGGCAACACCTGGGCCAATATCGGCGCTAATGCTGTTAACTACACCCTAACATCTGCAGAACAAGCAAAACAAATTAGAGTTCAGGTTTCCTACACCGATGCTCAAGCATTCACAGAAAAGCTAACAGTTGCCGCTGGAACCGTTGSTGCTATTGACGATGGTGATGCAGCCTTTAGCGTTTCTGGTACACCAACAGTTGGACAGGTTCTWACMGTTRMTAAAACARCTGMTGATCCTGATGGYRAYGGAACAWTTAGCTACCAGTGGCAATCATCTACTGATGGCAGCACCTGGGCCARTATCGGCGCTAATGCTGTTAATTACACCCTAACATCTGCAGAACAAGCAAAACAAATTAGAGTTCAGGTTTCCTACACCGATGCTCAAGCATTCACAGAAAAGCTAACAGTTGCCGCTGGAACCGTTGCTGCTATTGACGATGGTGATGCAGCCTTTAGCGTTTCTGGTACACCAACAGTTGGACAGGATCTTACCGTTGCTAAAACAACTGATGATCCTGATGGCAACGGAACATTTAGCTACCAATGGCAATCATCTACTGATGGCAGCACCTGGGTAAATATCGGCGCTAATGCTGTTAACTACACCCTAACATCTGCAGATCAAGCAAAACAAATTAGAGTTCAGGTTTCCTACACCGATGCTCAAGCATTCACAGAAAAGCTAACAGTTGCCGCTGGAACCGTTGGTGCTATTGACGATGGTGATGCAGCCTTTAGCGTTTCTGGTACACCAAC
>NZ_PXVC01000253.1 GCF_003011125.1 Synechococcus lacustris str. Tous
TCCGAGGGTCCGAGGGCAGATGTATATGTTCCTGGTGCACCGGCGTAGGTAAAGAAGTCGAGAATCGTGTCAGCTGGATATTGGCTAGGCCACACCGCCAACATGTCGTCTTGACGCACCCTTGGACCCGCCGTAACGGTGAAATTTGAGCCGATCGGGAACTGGTAGAAGATCCGATCCACACTCCAAATGCTGCCAGCTGCTGATTCGTCGAACGCCACCTCAGCGCCTAGGGCAGGGTAGGGATAACCACTCCAAATGCTGTCGGTGAAGTTACCGGCCCGCAGGCGAGTGCGCAGTAAATCTTTACCCGTAAAGCTCGTGTCTAGGTTTAAACGTACGTCGTAGTTGAAGCTCACTGCCTCACCGAGCGGCACATTACCTTCCAGCAAGCCCTTGAGGAACTTACGCGCTGCTGCTTTTACCGTGGGGTTCTGTTGCTGCAGCGGGCTCAAGGTGCCGTATTCAGCTATCGATAGATCCAGCGGGTTACTAAATGTGCCGGCGTTTGTAAATCCGCCAGCAGCAGTGTTTGTAACCGTTTTATAAGGATCAGTTACAACATCGCTTGAATAGCGGATTAAGCCGCCACCTTTAACGGCCCGTGAGGCATTACCCAATGCCACCAGGTTTTGCATATCTTTTTTATCGATTAAGAATCCACCCAGGCTTGGACCAGCTGGCATTCCACCTGGTAGTACGCCATTGCCACCATTGGGGGTTGTATTTGCCATCACGCCCATCAAATCTGAAGTAACAACCGTGCCGTTTGGCAAGGCGTTATTTAAAAAACCATTAGAACGCAAACCAGCAACTGAGAGG
>NZ_PXVC01000254.1 GCF_003011125.1 Synechococcus lacustris str. Tous
CGCCGGCAGCAGGTGGCACGTGGAACACCGTTCCGTAGGCGTCGTCCACAACCACTTCCTTGCCAGGAGGGCGCAGCCGGCCGGCGTCAGCCGGATCATCCAGCGTGTCCTGGCTCACCAGCCGGTGGAGATCCAGCACCAGCTGCGGGGTCAATGGCTGATCCTTGAGCTCCCGGATGCGCTTCATTGTCCGGTAGTGTTGAGGATCATCTGCTCGGAGCGATCCCGGGGCGCACGGCGGCTGCGGATCATGGCCTTGGCCACATCCCGCGTCGTCGCCGCACCCTCCATCTGGGAGGAGGTGATCGCCTCCTCCATCAGCGAGCTCAGCAGGTAGCGATCTCGAGTGGAGGAAGTGGTGACGGCTTCCGGGGCCATCACGCTGGCGCCGGCCTTCATGTCGATCTCATGAAGGCCCTTGAGCAGCATCGGCGGTTGGCAGAGCCAGAAGGGACCGCCGTCGCTGCTCAGCAGAGGCAACGGAATGCTTGTGCCCCGGCGAGCAAGCTTCTCGGCGAGCCACCACTGCTCATGACTGAGCCCTTGCGGCGGCGGACGATGACGCAATTCATCCCAGTGGAGATAGCGATCCCCTGGCGTGGCCACTGCCAGTTGGGCAAGCACGGCCATGGCCTCCTGCAGCCCGCCGCCTTGGGCGAGCAATTCCTCCATCGGCGGAGGCCTGCGGGGCAGACGGGTTGGCAACTCCCAATAAACTCCTAACTTCACCCAAATTAGGAGATGGCTAGAAGTTGTGACCGTGCCTCGCTGAATTCAGCAGGGCGCCAGTACTCGGGCCTAATCAGCCCCTCTGCAAC
>NZ_PXVC01000255.1 GCF_003011125.1 Synechococcus lacustris str. Tous
CCTTGAAGCCCTGGCCTGCGGTTGCCCAGTGTTGTTAAGTGATGGAGTGGGTGCGGGCGAGGAATTGGAACGGTTACTTACAACACAACCCTGGGGTGCAGTGCTACCCCGCCGCTCACATTTGTGGAGCCAGTGGTTAGCGGCTTGGCTTTTAAATTTTGCAGCTAAACCGTTAAGGCTTGATCCGCAGTTGTTAGTGGATCATTACGGCAGCAGCGCAGTGGCAGCCAATTTCGAAGCCCTCTATCGCACCCTGTTGTGACACCGTCGGTGGCAGGGGTTGTGCTCACCCTAAATGAAGCAACAGATCTGCCTCGGGCCCTRGCTTCCCTGAGCTGGTGCCAGGAACTATTGGTGCTTGATTCCGGYAGCAACGATGGCACCACCGCCCTTGCCGCTTCCCTAGGCGCCCAAGTGCTGGTTMATAAACCAKGTGGTGAATTTTTGATTAGTGAACAACGCAATTGGGCMYTAACCCATGGAAATCTGCAAAGYAGCTGGGTGTTRTTTCTCGATGCGGATGAGGAACTTAGTAGCGCAGCTAYTGCTGCTATCAAAAAGGCTTTGGCAAAGGCTGCCCTATCGCCAGCGGCGCCTGTTGGTTTTGAACTAACGCCCCGTTATTGGTTCCTAGGCCGTTGGTTGCGCCACACCCAGGGTTATCCCAATTGGCATCCCCGCTTGTTGCAACGCCAATGCCTTCGCTTTGAAGGCGGCGTTTGGGAAAGTTTTTGCAGCATTAACGGCGGCCCACCAGGGCCRGTGGCTCGTATCYAWGAACCCTATGAGCACTATGCCTTTAGCAAAGGAATAGAC
>NZ_PXVC01000256.1 GCF_003011125.1 Synechococcus lacustris str. Tous
GCTCAGCAAGCAAGAGCGTAGCCAGCTGGGCTGGTTTGGCAGTAACTGCTTGGCAGGTAGTTTCTATGGGGCCCAGTTGGAGCGCTGGCAGCGCTTTTTTAAGCCCGAGCAGTTATTGGTGTTGCGATTTGAAGACATAGTTTTAAATCCATTGTTGGCCAGCCAAAAAGTTGCTTTGCATCTAGGCGTAAATCCAGATCTGTTGTGTCCAAAGCTTGCATTGGCCAAGCTAAATGCAGCCCCTGCAACGTATTTGGCCTTGAATCCAGGGCTAGCAGAACGCTGCCGCGAAACCCTGCTAGCTGCTGATTGCGACCTTTGGAGAGGCCTGAGCTAACCGTCTTAGGGAATGGGACACTTGCTAATTTGGCATATTTTTAGGAAAAAGTGCAGCCTGACGAGTTGTGTTGTATAATTTCCGAGAACGAATTTTTTTTTGAAATGTCATTTGTAATTACCGACACTTCAACTGTTTTTACATCTCCAGCTACTGTTCCTGTATTGGCACCTGGATCTAATCCAAATGCAGTTGTTGCAACAACAGCGCCGGTTCAAGTTGCAGGAACAGCTCAGACGTATACAACAGTTGCTGCAGCAACTGGTCAAACCGTTCAGCTTGTGGTTTCGGGTCTCAATACCAGGGTAAACGTGGATTCTGGTGCTGCAAAGATCGCAGCTGTTGGAGGGGGTGCGATTGTTGAATCAGCTATTGCTGGAACTGTTTCAACTGGTGCTCGAACTATCGAGTTGGGAGATTCAACCGTTGCCTACAATGGTGGTGTTGTTGCCACTGCAGCRGTAGTTTCTGGCAATGGC
>NZ_PXVC01000257.1 GCF_003011125.1 Synechococcus lacustris str. Tous
GCACGATTGCCTTGTTAGTAGAACGCGAGCTAATTACTAAATTAAGTGATCTGTATCGATTAGAAACTGCAACGCTGGCGTCGCTGGAGGGGATGGGCAAGCGTTCAGCAGAAAAGCTGGTGGCGGCCCTTGAGCAATCGCGTCAGCAGCCGTGGCATCGATTGCTGTTTGCATTAGGTATACGCAACATCGGCCCGGTGAATGCCAAGGCCCTGGCATCTGCTTTTCCTTCCGCTGCAACCCTGGCTAAGGCTGCATTGCACGATCTAGAAGCTCTGCAGGCCACCTATGGCATCGGCGAGGAAATTGCAGAAGCCCTCACCGAATGGTTCAGCAATGCCACAAACCAATCGTTGCTGCAGGAGTTGCAGATCCTGGGTTTCTGCCTAGAAGCACCAGAAGCAGTTGCTGGCGATGCATCAGGCGATGCTGGCACCCCCAAACCCTTGGAGGGTAAAACATTTGTATTAACCGGCGCGCTGCCAACTCTTAAGCGCAACCAGGCCCAGGAATTGATTGAAGCCGCTGGCGGCAAAATAAGCGGTTCAGTAAGCAAAAAAACCAGTTACTTGGTTGCAGGCGAAGAAGCCGGCAGCAAACTCACGAAAGCTGAACAGCTAGGTGTAGCCATCCTTGATGAAGCGGCGCTGTTGGAATTGTTGGAAAGATGAGCGGGCAGCACTGCAGATGTCGTCCTCGAACCATGTTTCATCTCACCGGAACGCAATAAATGCCAAAACCAATTGAGAAAGCACTAGCCAAAGCCCGCAATCCACAAACAGAATCCGTAGCACTAACAGCAATACATCGAC
>NZ_PXVC01000258.1 GCF_003011125.1 Synechococcus lacustris str. Tous
CTCTAATTGCAACCCAGCGCAATAGCGCATCTCCACAGTGGTTTCACCAGGGCAGTTGAGTTTGGTTGGTTGGGCCCTAGCAGCAGTAGATGGCAGCAGCAACAGGCCTAGTAGCAATAGCGTTTTCATAGATTCTTTAGCCCCTTGAGCAGCGTACGGCTAGTTGCTGGTTGGGTCCAAGTGCAATTCAGCGATAAATTGCCTAAGGCTCAAAGGGTTGGGTTTATTCCCACAGGCACAGGCGCCGCGTAGAACCCGATGAATGGATCGCCGAACGCAGTGAGAGCGATAAAAGGAAGAGGGCTCAAGCAAGCTTTTCAATTGCGTCGAATCAAGATTTCCTAGACTCAAGCCACGCAAATCAGTCTTACGGGGTTCTTTGCGGACAACCAGGATCCTGGGTTTGCCTCCCGTAGCTCGCTGCTTAGATTTTTCGTGGCTTCACCGATCACCTCCAGGTTGCGGATAACTCCGTCTTGGATTAGGCGAGAATCCAGGAAAGCTTGCTTCCCTGCGGCTGTGTACTCGGCGATGCGTTCCAAGCAGTCGCGAATGCTTTCGATGTAAAGAAGATCTTTATTCAAAGCTTCAAAGCCTGATCCAAGATCTGCCTGCGAATGAGCGGATGCAATGTTTCCACTTCGGTGACATCCACCGAACAGCCCAGTAAGTCCTCGAGGTCTTGGCGCAAACCAATCAACCCCAGCAGTGACTGCTCTGCAGCCAGGTCAACCAGCAAATCGAGGTCGCTATCAGAGTGCTCCCAGCCCGTGGCGATAGGTCCATAGATCCTCAGGTTGGATGCGCCATGG
>NZ_PXVC01000259.1 GCF_003011125.1 Synechococcus lacustris str. Tous
CCCAATAGGCAGGATGTTCCTCAAATTTCTCCCAATAGGCAGGATGTTCCTCAAATTTCTAAGGAATTAGGTATTCATCAATCCACGCTTTATAAATGGCGCAGTAACTGGCGGTTGCAGGGGGAGGTTGTGCCAGCATCCGATAAAGACCCAGATCGCTGGAGTGCTGCAGATAAATTCACGGTGGTGCTTGAAACAGCTGGGTTCAATGCCACTGAGCTCAGTAGCTATTGCCGTGAACGAGGTCTATTCCTTGAACAAGTAGACCGCTGGCGCCAAACGGCGCAGGATGCAAATGCAAACGCAGTGCTAACCATGGCGGAGCAGCGGGATTTAGAGAAACGCCACCAGCAGGATCAAAAGGAAATTAAAGCCCTAAAACAGGATCTACGCCGTAAGGAAAAAGCCCTTGCAGAGGCAGCAGCTTTGTTAATTGCTGCAAAAAAGATTCAGGCCTTCTGGGGAGAGGAAGGGGACGACTAACGTCTCCGGACGATCGCCAGAAGGCATTGCAAATCCTTGCAGAAGGGATTGCTGCTGGTGCCCGCGCCAGTGAACTAGCCAAGCTCATGGGCGTTGGCTTAACAACGCTGCAGCGCTGGCGTAGGCAGTTTGCCGGCGATAAGGATGGCGTGGATGGCCGTAAAGGTAGTGCCCGCAAAGTGGCYCAYCGCTTAAGCGTTGAGGAAKGCCAAAGGATCTTGCTCACCTGCAATGAACCTAAATACGCCTCCTTGCCACCAGGCCAAATCGTGCCTGATCTAGCTGATCAAGGCATTTATATAGGTTCTGAACGCAGTTTCTATCGGGT
>NZ_PXVC01000026.1 GCF_003011125.1 Synechococcus lacustris str. Tous
CTGGTTATGAGTTGCTCTATACCCCCCATGTGGCTGATATCAGCCTCTGGAAAACATCAGGACACCTTGATTTCTACGCTGAAAGCATGTTTGGSCCCATGCAGGTGGATGAACGTGAATATCAATTGAAACCGATGAATTGCCCTTTTCATGTTCTAACCTATGCAAGTAAGTTGAGAAGTTATAAAGAATTACCAATTCGCTGGGCCGAGCTTGGCACCGTATATCGCTATGAACGGCCTGGGGTAATGCATGGGTTGATGCGGGTGCGAGGCTTCACCCAGGATGAYGCCCATGTTTTTTGCTTRCCGAATCAAATAGGCGATGAAATATTAAAAATACTAAATCTCACTGAGGAAATATTATCCACATTTGATTTCACCAATTATGAAATCAACCTYTCCACAAGGCCAGAAAAATCAATCGGTGATGATGCCGTTTGGGATTTGGCAACAAACGGATTAATTGAGGCCCTAAACCGCAAGGGATGGAGCTACAAGGTAGATGAAGGTGGTGGAGCTTTCTATGGCCCTAAAATTGATCTAAAGATTGAAGATGCCATCGGCAGGWTGTGGCAATGCTCAACGATTCAGCTGGATTTCAACTTACCTGAACGTTTTGATTTGGAATATGTTGCTGCCGATGGCAGTCGCCAAAGGCCAATCATGATCCACCGGGCCATATTTGGCTCCCTGGAAAGATTTTTTGGAATTATGACCGAAAACTATGCCGGCGATTTCCCCTTTTGGCTAGCACCTGAACAAATACGCCTTCTGCCTGTTACGGATGAGGTGATCGGTTATGCCGAAGCGATCCAGGCTGAATTTCAGAAGGCGGGGATTCGCAGCACAATCGATAGAAGCGGAGAGCGCCTTGGGAAATTAATCAGGAATGGCGAACAACAAAAGATTCCTGTTCTTGCTGTTATTGGCATTCAGGAGGCGGAACAGCAAAGCCTTAGCTTGCGCAGTAGACGCCAGGGGGACCTWGGAATTGTTTCAAAAACAAAKTTATTGGCTGCTGCCCAAGAGGCCAATCACAACCGAAACTCAAATTTAACTTTTACAGCATAGATAAGCATTAGTTTAGTAACGAACAAAAATTTTTTATGTCGCTTTTATTAGCTGGTGATCTGGGGGGTACAAAAACCCTCCTGGCCCTTTATGAATCAACRGGTAATCAACTCAATTGCCTCACTCAAAAGCGCTTCGGTTCAGCTGAATGGCCCCACCTGCTGCCAATGCTGCAAACCTTTCTTGGCGAACAGCTAAAAACTGGTTTGCGCGTAGATGCAGCCTGTATTGCCGTGGCSGGGCCAGTGCAGCACGGCAAAGCYRCAATCACCAACCTGGCCTGGGACCTCGATCAACAGGAATTGGCAACCAGTAGTGGCTTAGCGCAACTGGAGTTGGTTAATGATTTTGCCGTTTTGGTTTATGGCCTACCCCATTTGAACAGTGAGCAACAAGTAACCATTCAGGTGGGCAGTGCCGATCCAAATGGCCCGATCGCCATCATCGGCGCCGGCACCGGGCTCGGAATGGCAAGGGGTTTTAAACATCATGGTGAGTTGTTATCCCTTGCAAGTGAGGGGGGCCATCGGGAATTTGCACCGCGAAATACCGATGAAATGCTCTTGGAGGGCTGGTTGCGCAAGCACCTAGGGGTTGATCGTCTCTCGGTGGAAAGGGTGGTGAGTGGCACAGGCCTTGGTCTTATTTATCTYTGGCTTGAGCACTGCGGCGCAGAAGAAGAGCATTTTCCCCTTTCTGAAGCAGCTAAGGCCTGGCGGGATCTTCCMCCCGGCAGCCCCAATCGCCCCGATCTTCCAGCCCTTGTGGCCAAACAAGCAGCCAATGGGGGGCCCATAGCCAGCCGTGCCCAAGAGATTTGGCTTGGCGCCTACGGCTCTGCAGCCGGCGACCTAGCTGTTCATGAAATGGCTTCTGGCGGTTTATGGGTTGGTGGTGGCACCGCCAATAAACAACTRGATGGTTTGAAGTCGSAGGCTTTCCTTAGCGCCATGGCGAAAAAGGGACGCTTCAGTGAATTTGTAGGAAATCTGCCTGTAAAAGCCCTGGTTGATTCAGATGCCGGTTTGTTCAGCGCTGCCTGCAGGGCACGGGTGCTGGCAGAGTGCGCCTAGCAGAGGAATCGCCATGGAGGCGAACGGCCATAGGGCAGCGCCATCCCAACCAAAAATAGGGGAGGCTGTGTTGGTGAATGTGCCAGCCACAACCGCAAATCTGGGCCCTGGCTTTGATTGCCTTGGTGCAGCCCTGGAATTGGGCAACAGGTTTCAACTCACCGTGCTGGAGGGAGGTGGCGGGCGATTTGAACTGGTGATCGAGAGCAGCGATGGCTCCCATCTGCGCGGAGGCCCAGACAACCTTGTTTAYCGTTCAGCCCAACGGGTATGGCGAGAGGTGGGCATGGAGCCCATGGCCTTGGAGGCAAGGGTTCACCTGGCGGTTCCGCCAGCTAGGGGCTTGGGCAGCAGTGCCACCGCGATTGTGGCCGGCYTAATGGGGGCAAACGCCTTGATGGGGGAACCCTTAGGCAAAGAAAAACTACTTGAATTAGCAATCGACATTGAGGGGCATCCCGACAATGTTGTGCCGTCTTTGCTTGGGGGTTTATGCCTAACGGCCAGGGCGGCATCCCACCGCTGGCGGGTGGTGCGCTGCGACTGGCATCCCACGGTTCAAGCGGTGGTAGCAATTCCCACAATCCGCCTTTCCACAGCAGATGCCCGCCGGGCAATGCCAAAACACATCGGCATTCCAGATGCTGTWGCRAATCTGGGCTCGCTAACCCTGCTACTGCAAGGTTTACGCACGGGCAATGGCGATTTAATTGCCGATGGCATGCACGATCGCCTGCACGAGCCCTACCGCTGGCCCCTGATCCAAGGGGGCACCGAGGTGCGRAAGGCCGCCATGGGCGCAGGAGCATGGGGCTGCGTAATCAGTGGAGCTGGTCCTAGCTTGTTGGCCCTATGCCCACCAGAAAAAGCTGTTTTGGTGGCCGAGGCAATGGCAAAAAGCTGGGAAGAACGGGGAGTGGGKGCAAGAACAGAAATCCTGCCCCTGCAAAAAGGTGGCAGCAGTTGGAGCAAGGCCGCAGAAATTAGCTGAGTAGAACTACTCAGCTGGTGAGGTCAAACTGGTAGGTTGGCCACTGCCCGGTGCTGGTGGCAAACGTTGGATCTAAGCCTGATCGTGTTGCTGCCTYTGGCGGGCGTGCTGATTTTGGCCCTATTGCCGGCGGGCTGGCAAAAGAGCTGTAGGTGGGTGGCTTTAAGCACCCTGCTAGCCGACCTTGGCTTGATGATTTGGTCCTTTTGGCGCCATTTCGATCCARCCTTGGGCAGCTTGCAGTTGGTGGAGCGCATTAACTGGCTGCCTGCCATGGGCCTGCAATGGTCTTTGGCCGCCGATGGAGTTTCAGCACCGCTGGTTTTGCTCAGCGGCCTCGTAACGATGCTTACGGTGGCAGCGAGCTGGAAGATCGAACTCAAGCCAAGGCTCTATTTCGCCCTTCTTTTGGCCCAGGCATCAGCCCAAGCGGTTGTGTTTYTATCCCAAGATTTTCTCTTGTTCTTCTTGGCCTGGGAACTTGAACTGGTGCCRGTATATCTWCTAATCGCAATCTGGGGCGGACAAAAAAGACAATATGCAGCTACAAAATTCATTCTCTACACCGCAACTGCATCATTACTAATACTAATTAGCGGCCTTGCTCTAGCTTTTCATGGTGAGGGATTCACCTTGAATTTACAAGAACTATCACAACGCAGTTATAGCGGTAATTTTGGTTTACTTTGCTACCTTGGGTTTTTAATTGGATTTGGCGTAAAACTTCCTATATTTCCCTTGCATACCTGGCTGCCAGATGCCCACGGTGAGGCCAATGCMCCTGTTTCAATGCTCCTTGCTGGGGTGCTACTGAAAATGGGTGGCTATGCGATTCTCCGTTTTAATGTGCAGATGTTGCCGGAAGCCCATCTAAAATTAGCGCCAGCCTTAATGGTGCTGGGAATTGTAAATATTGTGTATGGAGCCCTGAATGCATTCGGGCAAGACAATGTGAAAAGGCGCATTGCCTGTAGCTCTGTGAGCCACATGGGATTTGTGCTTCTAGGAGTTGCGGCTGTTAATGATTTGGGTTTGAACGGAGCGATGCTGCAAATGATCAGCCATGGCTTGATAGCAGCGGGCTTATTTTTTGTTACTGGTGTTTTTTATGAACGCACTAAAACATTATCAATTCCRAACATGGGTGGGCTGGCAAAGGTTCTGCCRATTACATTTGCATTATTTCTAATTACTTGCCTTGCCTCATTAGCCCTACCTGGAATGAGTGGCTTTGTGAGTGAAATAACAGTGTTTCTAGGTATAACAAGTAATGATAGCTTTACCATAGGCTTTAGGGTAATAACTATTGTTTTATCTGCAATTGGCTTAATCCTAACGCCAATGTATTTATTAAGTATGTGCAGAAGAGTATTTTTTGGACCCCGTATCCCAGCCCTTGCAACTCTTGGCGACATGAACCCGAGGGAATTAACGATTGCACTTGTGTTGGTGGTGCCAACTCTCATGATCGGCTTTTGGCCCCGCCTTGCCAGCGGCATATACGACGCCACCACAGACGCAATCTCCGCMCAAATCCACAGCTCCCTTGTGGCCCTACTAGAAATGTCATCCGCCATCGGCTGAGCCCATGACAGTTGCTGAATTAGCCAACTTAGAACTCCTAAAAGGCAAGGGCTTACCTCAATTCGATGCGATTGATGCTTCCCAAGTAAACGAAGGCATCCCAGCCCTGCTGCTGGATTTAAAAGAGCAGCTTGATTCGCTAGAACTTTTGATTGAAGCCGAAGAAAAGGCTGGAAATATTCTTCAATGGAACCAGTTGATGGCTCCACTGCAGCAGCTGGGCGAAAGGCTTAGGTGGAGTTGGGGTTTGGTTTGTCACCTGTTGGGGGTGTGCAATAACCCAAGCCTGCGGGAGGCCCATCAGCAAAATCAAGCAGCGGTGGTGCAATTCTCTAGCCGTATTGCCCAATCAAAACCCATTTATCGGGCCCTATTAGCCCTWGAACAACAAGATGAAAGTTTAGATAATTGCCAAAAACGTATTATCAAATCTGAATTACTCGGAATGCGGCTGAGGGGTGTGGGTTTAGCAGCAGATCAACAGGAGATATTTAATCAGTTAAGCGAACAATTGAGTGCGCTTGCCACAAGTTTTAGCAATAATCTGCTTGATAGCACTGCAAATTGGAGCTTATTACTAACGGATGAGAGTCAAATTGCAGGCTGTCCCCATAGCTTAAGAGAACTTTTAGCTCAAGCTGCCCGTGAAAAAGACCATCCTGATGCCAATGCAAATAATGGACCATGGCTATTGGGTTTAGATCAACCGCGCTATGGACCATTTATGCAATTTAGTGAATCGAGGCAACTCAGGGAAAAATTATATAGGGCTTTTATCAGCAGGGCAGCCAGTGAACCCAACAACAATCAACAATTAACATCTGAAATYCTAAAATTACGTCAAGAGAAAGCCGAATTACTTGGTTATGCAAATTGGGCAGAGGTGAGCCTTGCAACCAAAATGGCTCCATCTGTTGCGGCAGTAGARGGGCTATTGGAGGATTTAAGGAATCCAAGCATTGAATTTGGCAAGCAGGAGTTGGCTGAATTAATGGCATTGGCTCCGAATAAAACCAAGCTAGAAGCCTGGGATATGAGCTATTTGAGTGAAAAGTTAAGGCAGGAACGTTTCAACCTAGATAGTGARGCAYTRCGCCCGTGGTTTCCCCTGCCCCAGGTACTWGATGGATTGTTTGCCCTCTGCGAAAGGATCTTTGCAATTCGAATTGAAATAGCCGATGGCCAAGCGCCCATTTGGCACCAAGATGTGCGCTACTTCAAAGTGTTTGAGGCCGATACAGGTAGCCAACTRGCCTCCTTCTACCTCGACCCCTACAGCAGACCAGGTAGTAAACGTGGTGGAGCCTGGATGGATGAATGTTTAGGTCGGCAGCGYAATAGTGAAGGCGAAWTAGTATTACCAGTTGCCTATTTAATTTGCAATCAAAGCCCACCGGTAGGTGAAACCCCTAGCTTGATGACCTTCAATGAAGTTGAAACCCTATTTCATGAATTCGGCCACGGCTTACAGCATATGCTCACAACTRTKGAGCAACCRGARGCAGCCGGCATAAACGGKGTTGAGTGGGATGCCGTTGAATTGCCAAGCCAATTCATGGAGAACTGGTGCTACGAAGAAAAAACGCTTAATTCCATTGCTCGCCATTGGCAAAGCGGTGAACCATTACCGAATSAGGAACGCCAAAAACTATTTAAGGCCCGYAATTTCATGGCTGGTGCCGCCACCCTAAGGCAGGTGCATCTCGCCTTAACAGACCTCCATTTACATGCCCATTGGCGCGCTGATTCTGGCGTTAGCCCTGAGCAAATGCGGCGGCAAATTGCWTTAAATACAACCTTGTTASCGCCACTTGAAGAAGATGCAATGCTTTGCAGCTTTGGRCATATCTTTGCTGGTGGTTATTCCGCTGGTTATTACAGTTATAAATGGGCAGAGGTATTAAGTGCCGATGCCTTTGCTGCCTTTGAAGAGGTGGGCTTAGARAATGAAGTCGCCCTACAAGCAACTGGCAGACGCTTTCGCGCAACGGTTTTAAGCCTTGGGGGTAGCAGAGCGCCCCAAGAGATTTTTGAGCAATTTCGTGGTCGCCCCCCCTGCGCTGCTGCCCTACTAAAACATTCRGGKTTAACCCATTAATCACGGCGCCGGCGCACGGCTACGCAACCGTTAAAACCTGCTATTGGCGCATTGCACTTCCGCAGTTCTAYTTCGARTGGCATCACTCCATAAATTGAATCAATAGTTTTAATTAMTTGCTCCGAAAAGCATTCAATTGTTTGGCAATTTATTTGCCTAGCAAGTTGCCTTATCGATTCAATCACATCTGCATAGTTAAGCGTTTTTGTTAGATCATCATTTTCCCCAGCCRCTGCTAGGGGTAAATATAGGTTGATATCCAACTCAAACCATTGGCCATATTTACGYTCCCATTCGAGAACCCCCACATGGGCCCAAAGCCGAAGCCCACGGATAATAACGGCATCATTCATTTACTTAAAGTGCTAAATCTTGATGTTTAAATTTGCTTTCGCCGCTGCTATAGGAGCTAACCACTTGGCCGCTTCCGCGCAACCTATAGCGATAGGTAACCAAACCCTCTAGGCCAACGGGTCCCCTTGGAGGCATTGTTTGGGTACTTATGCCAACCTCTGCGCCAAAGCCATAACGAAATCCATCGGCGAATCTAGTTGAACAATTGTGATACACACCAGCGCTATCAACCCTGGCRAGAAATTGTTCAGCTGTATTGGCATCACTGCTGCAAATGGCATCTGTATGACGGGAGCCATAACRCTCTATGTGGGCTAGGGCCGTTTCAAAATCAGGCACCACTCGTATGGCAAGRATTAAATCTAAATATTCCTCACTCCAATCAAACTCTTGAGCAGCCTTSCYAACACCATGGCGTTGCGCTTCAGAATCACCCCGCAATTCCACCCCGGCTTGCAGCAGAGCTGGCACCGCCGCCTGAAGGAAATCAGCTGCCACCTCTCGATGAACTAGAAGGGTTTCCAATGCATTGCAAGCAGCTGGATATTGCGTTTTACTATCTAATGTAATAGCTACGGCTTGATTAATATCTACYATGCGATCAATATATAAATGGCACACCCCATCCGCATGGCCTAAAACAGGAATGCGGGTGTTGTCTTGAATAAAACGAACCAATTCATTAGACCCGCGCGGAATTATCAAATCAACCAAGCCATCGAGTTTTAATAGGGCAAGACTTTCCTCCCTACTGGTGAGCAATGCAAGCGCATTGGGATCTACCACTGATCGTTGCAAACCATCCTGCAAYGCCTGCATAATTGCTGCGCAACTTGCAATCGCTTCTCTACCGCCTTTAAGRATTGCCCCATTACCAGATCGAATCGCAAGGGCTGCAATTTGAATAACAGCATCGGGTCGAGCTTCAAATATCACCCCTAAAACACCGAGCGGAACACTCACCCGCTCCAATAAAAGCCCATCATCYAAAGCTCGATGCAACTGGCGGCAACCGAGGGGATCCGACAGGCCGGCCAATTGCCTAACCCCTGCTATCGCAGCWTCTAACTTGGCTCCATCCAGCTTTAGCCTCGCCAGCAAAGCCGGTGCCAATTCCTCTGCCGCAGCAGCAGTTAGATCCTCAGCATTTGCCYTAAGGATCGTTTCCCCATGCAGTTCAAGGGAATCGGCCATCGCAAATAGGGCCTGCTGCCTTTCGGCATTGCTGCAGCGGGCCAGAACAAGGGCATGGCGCCTAAGGCTTGCAGCCMTAGCCAATAGTTCAGGGCTGGGGTTTGCAATCGGATTGCTTAGGGCTGGAGCCATGGCTGCTTTGGATTTTTTMTTGCAAATATCATCACTGCCCAGGGGTGAGCARTTTGTTGAGCGCCAGCCGAGCCGCCCCAAGGCGACCAGCCCCATTACCTAAGGCGGCGGGCAAGATCGCTAAACCCTCGCGGCTAGGAGCTAAAACCCGGCGCTGCACCTCAGCCTTTAGGGCGGGGGCGAAATAGGGAAAAGCTGCACTCAGGCCACCGCCTAAAAGCAGCCGCTGGGGAGTGAAGCAATAAATCAAAGAGCTGATGCCACAACCAAGCAAAGCGCCATAACGGTGCCAGGCAGCCAGGGCACTTTGATCACCGGTGGCAGCCAATCTGGATAGCTCGGCTGGGGCGTGGCCGCTTGCTTTTGTGAGGGCAGAAATACTGCAAAAGCTTTCAATGGAGCCATTATTKCCACTATTGCAAGCTGGGCCATTGGGATCAAGACCAATTAAGCCAGGCTCCACCGCCGCACCATTACAACCCAGAAATAATTGGCCAGCAATTATTACCCCGCCACCAACTCCTGTRCCTAAAGTAAGCAACACAAGATCATCAAATCCTTTACCAGCGCCCCTCCAATGTTCACCATATACGGCGCAGTTACCATCATTKCCKARCACCACAGGTAGATTTAATTTTGTTTCCAACCAATCGGCCAGAGGCACATCYTGCCAACCGGGTAAATTAATACATATACGGGCGATTCTGCCTGTGCCATCAATTGGTCCTGGGATACCAACGCCAATAACTGAAGCTTGATGCTCAGGATCTAACTGATGAATCATTTCTATTAAYTTAGAACATATGGCTTCCGGTGTAGCTGGGGATGGAGTTGGTTGGTTTAGTTCAGCGAGCAAATCACCAGCTTGATTAAAGCGAGCTAATTTCAAACCAGTGCCACCAACATCCACACCGATCAATTGAGCTTGATTCTGCCTGATTCCAATCATCAGCTCCTCCAAAAAGCTTTAGTAGTGAAAGAACAAAATTGCACTTAGAAGCGGAAAAATAATTGAACCTGGCTTTGCCAGCGGCCCTGTTGGTCAAAGGACCCCTGTAAACCTAAGTTGTCGGTGGCTTGGAAGCGCAAGGTGGCCTCTGGGGGAATGTCGCTGCGATTAGGCGCTGCCAATACAGATAAATTAATTCGATCCGTAATATCCAAACCCACCTCTGAACCGAGCACCAATTTGGATGGCACCCTTCGATTACTGCTGGTGGAGCTAGTGGAATTAGCTACGTATGGATCAAGGAAAGCTGGGTATAAAGCCACGTTGAGCCTTTGACCCAGCAGTTCAGAAAAACCACCAACAACAGGTGTGAGCAGGGTTTGACCTAAAACCGTTACCAATGCCGTGCCCGCATCCCCCCCGGCCAAACCAGCCAAGGAATTACCACCCAAAAGGGCGATCAAACGCTCCCGCGGCARTGGGGGAAAACTACGCAATTCAAGGTTGTCGCCGATGCGATCCGCTGGGCCTTGAACCTTCACAAGCACTTTTACTAAGTTAAGGCGATCAAGATTTGAATAGCTGCCCTGTAATTGATCACCGCTCTGGGGGCCCGCCCGCTCACCACTGCGCACCTGATCAGAAACCCTTGTTGTTAGGGCTAAATCGAGGTAAGGAATAAGCCCAAGGGATGGGGTGAAAACCGCCACGTTTGGGCTGTTGTTATCAAGGCGCAAACTGCTGGTAAATACATTGATCCTGCCCTGCAATAGTCGCACCACCCCAGAAAGTTGAATATCTGGTCCCAAGATGCCATTTAAACTAACTAAACCAGCCAAACTAAAATCTGCAACSGGCGGAGCTGTTATGCGKAGATCAGGCCCRAGAGTTAAGCGTAAATCTTTTAATTTCAAGATCCCAAATGCAGGAATGGCTTGGCGCAGTGCCACCCCAGAACTTGATTCAACAGTTGGGCCTAGCAACACCAGCGGTTGCTGAAATTGCCATTTGATTTCTGGCAACCTTTGCTCTAGCGGTATTTTTTTGCCATTAGCTCCAGCCAACTGGGTTGCTCCCAGTTGCAATCGACCATTGCTCAGAGCGAGCTCACCTCCAAGTTCGGGCTTAAGTAAAGTGCCAGTAAGTAATAGCTCTCCATCGCTACGCAGCCTGAGRTTTTGCTGTTGAATAGGAACATTATTAAAGCCAATTTTAACTCCTTTGGGATCACTTTGATCGGAGATATTAATTAAAGGCAAACTACCTTTAGCTTCGATATTTCCGCTGCCAACAGAGGCGCTAAACTCTTCAATAACCAGCCGTTTAAAATCAAAAAACAAGGCCGCTTGCAGCTTATTTAATGTTTGGCCCGCCACCTTAATTTCCGCKTCGCGAAGGCGAATAAAACCGTTGGCAATCGGTTTTTGACGGCTACCACGCACCAATAACTGAAGATCTGCCGAACCCTCACGCCATTCCATGGTGCTTTTGAGTAGGGCCGCAAGGAATATCAAACCGTCGTTTCTACTTGAAAGACGGAGTTCCATTCCCTCCTGCGTTGGGTTTAKGGGTAGCCGACCGCTYAGGTCGATACTGCTGCTGGCGGCGCCGCCCCTGAGGGCAAGATCCAAATCCAAAWGCTTATTTTTTAATTCAATTCGGCCCCGCTCAAGCCGCAGCRCTTGGTTGCGCAACATGCCTTGCTCAAGTGCAAGTTCCACCTGGATACCTTGATCAGCCTTGCCACTGCTCCACTTCCCCCTACCGCTGAGGGCACCGCGCAAACCCGATGGCACTGGCGTAAGCAGGGCGATCAAGCCAATGGGCAAGCCACTGAAGCTGAAATCACCACTCCCCTGGCCCTGAATAGAAACCACAAAGGGTTGCAATTGCAGCGGYTTATCAAAGTTCTGAGCCTCAAGCCAGATCTGCCCCCGGGCAGCAGCAGAGAGATTTAATTGCCTGGTGTTGGGTCCCCGCAAACTGATATCGGCATCCATCAGGCCCCGCAGGGCCTCCGGGGAAGTGCGGCCATTGCCTGAATCAACGCTGCGCGCCGCAGCAACTTGAGCTTCAGCCTGGCGCAACAACAGCAATTGGCCATCYAGGTTTKCCCCTAGGGTTGCAATATCAAGGCCAAGCAGATCAMCRGCCTTGCCTTGACCAAACTTATTTAGCGGTTGGCTAAAGCTTTGCCAGAGGTTCCAAATCGCCTTTGGCTGTAGGCGACGCCCCCGCGCCTGTAGATCTAATTGACCGGMAATTGCACCTTTTGCAATCAGGCTTACTTCAGCACCATCACCTGAATCCAAGTTTGCCTTGATCGCATAGCCAGGGCTGCGTAATTTACCGCTGAGAACAATTGATTTTCCGCGCCATAGGGCGATGGCTGGCCGTTGCCAAATGGCAGAACCCGCCAAGGAAAAAGGCGCCCTCTCCAAATTGCCACTGCCCGTAAGGATGCCGCCAAACAACAACGGCTTGCGCCCCCGTAGCTGCAACCTCAGGGGTTCTAAAGGCCATTGCTGCGCCCACCAGCGGTAACCAGCGGCGGCGGCAACAAGCCGCAATTCACCTGGGCCTTGTTGCCAGCTGAGATTTTGCAGTGCCCCAGCCCGCCAGTTGCCAGTGATCAATCCAGATCCTGAACGCAACCAAAAATTGTTTTGTTGCCACTTTCCGCTCCATTCACCCGGCAGCTGTAGGGGCCCATAGGCGGGATTTTGCAGCAATAGCKTTCCCTGCAAAACTGGTTTTTGCAGGCTGCCGCTCAGCTCGGCAGTGGCATTTAAAAAGCCAGCAARCTGTTGATTTGGGCTTAATTTTTGCAAATTAAAGCGATCTAGCGAAATGAGCCCAGCCACTGCGCCTTTGGCTAGGGGCATACCTTTTTTGGGTTGCCAATAGCCATTGATTCGGAATGGTCCATTCGCCAACACCTCCAATCTTCCTGCCCGCCAGCTGTAGCTGCCCCGCAAAGGATCCTTGAGGCGGGGAACGGCAAAAGCAAAGTTTCCGCCAAGGCTTTTCAAACTTCCATGGCCAAAGCCTTTACCACTTGCCTTKAGATTGCCCCTAAAAGTGCTTGCCCAGGTGATGCTCGGGCTTGAGAGCCACCATCTACCAGCATCTAAACCTCCACGGCCACTTAAAAGCGAGTAACCAGCTGGCTTGGTTGGGGCCACAGCGGAGAACTCTTGCAGTCGCCATTTGCTTCCAGATCCTTCCAAAGCAGCAAACAGCTTCAGCTTTGGAATTGCAGAGCTGCTCTCCAGGTGKCCCGCCAGGGCGAATCGCAATTTGCTCGGTTGATTCCAGCGCAGGTTGCCAGCGAGATCGCCGCGCCAAGCAGCCCACTGCCACTGGGCCGGGGCTAAAACCAATTCCTCTCCTTTGCAAACCAATTTCAAGTTTTTGGCCYGMAGAGGATCGCCCAATTGGAATGAAAAGCGCTCAAGCCCCAATGGCCCCCAGCACTGCCAGCGGCCGTTGCGACGGTTTAACAGCAACAAGCCGCTGCTTGAACCATGCACTTTTTCCCTTGCAAAACTTGGCAAAAARGCATTGATCGGTTTTAGGGGTAATTGCTGCAGGGCCAGTTGCAGCTGCARGTTGCCCCCTTCGCCCCAATGATTTCTAAGTTTTAAACGAAKCGGTGCAAAAGATTGTTTATTCGAAATTGGCCTAATGCCAGGCCATAARTGGGCATKAAGATCTAGCTTGCGRTTTGGCAAATCAAGATCTAACTGGCCTTGGCTGGCACTCCACTGGCCGCCCCTATCAAGCGCTAGGCGCGCCGTATTAAGCAATTTAAGTTGCAATCTCAGGCGTGGTGCTTTGCCTCGCCCCCGGGGAAAAACCCAATAGGAACCTTCCCTATTGCGATTCAAATGCACTTGGTAGTTGCTTAAACCAATCTGCAAAACAAGTTCCCGTTGCTGCCAGCTTTTAAGCAGATCCGGCAGTAACCAAACCTGCTGGGCAGCCATGGTTGAGCTATCCAGGCCACTGGGGCCTACCCGGGTTGGTCCGAAGCCGATTCCAGCGGGGCCGATGCCTTGAAATGGCCCCAAATCAACGGGGTGGGCAAGGCCCCTTTCAAGCCAGAATTCCAGCTGACGGTGCCAGGCAGCTGTTTTGCTGTCCCCAGAGAAAGGGGCAACACCACASCCGGCGATGCTAAGCAGCCCCAGCAAGCTAAATGGGCCYACGACCCGCTGGATCAATCCCCCCATGGCGGCGGTGATTTCTTCCAGGTTTGGCGCAATATAAGGTTTAACCAGATTTGATTCATGGGTATCAATGGCCGCTGATCCACTGCTACTAAAAGCAGGCACCTGGATAGGCATCGCAGCGGCTTTTATCGGTTTAACCACAGCGATCGGCTTTTGGAAAGGTTGGGCTATCCGCTTTCGTTTAGTGGGTGTAACGAGTTTCACCTTGCTTTTAGCTTTGGGTTGCGCTGCTTTTGCCATCAGCTACAGCCCGAGGCTCAAGGTGGAAGGGGCCCTTTATGTGCCGGTTGTTTACGACAACGGCAGCGATTTGGTTGTTGCAGCAGCCGGCGCTGATTTCCCTAAAGAAGCGGTGCAGCCCACCCTGCAACAACTAGCCACAAACCTGCGCGGCAGTGGTCGAAATAGTGGTGATGGCTTAGTTCATGTGAAATTGCGTAGCTTGCAAGATCAGGCTGATGGCAGCAGCAAACCAGTGGTTTTAGGGGAAGCGATTCGCGATCTWAAAACAGGGTTGGTTACCCAGCCAGAGAACTGACACTGCAACCAGCCAAGGGGAACCGCTTGGACCTGAAATGAACTGATCTGATTAATTGGCTGGAAATGGCTTCCCATCGCCTGTTGCCAAGCTTGGCTGGGTTGGTTTTAAGCCTYAGCTTTAGTGGCGCCTATGCAGGGGCAAGCCCCCTGCTGGAATCGGTTAAACAAAACAAACAACTTGCCCAACAGTTGTGCGGTGAATTCCGCAAACTCAATGCCAGCGGTCAAAAGGCCCATGGACCGGYKGCTGTTCGCAGCACTGCTGCCAGCCAGGGCCTTAGCACCATCGACGCCGAAATTCTCAACACCTATGTGGTGGGAATGTATTGCCCTGAAGTGCGTTGAGTTTTGGCAGTTGAAGTAAAACAACTTGCCATCCCAATGGGGGATGGGGTTCTACTTCGCGGTGAACTTTGGCAACCAGCAGGAAGGGGTAGATGGCCAGGGCTATTGATGCGTCAGCCCTACGGCCACCGCCTTGCATCCACCGTTGTGTATGCCCATCCSAGCTGGTATGCCCAGCAGGGCTATTTAGTTTTTGTTCAAGATGTGAGGGGYTGCGGWGAATCGGAAGGGGAGTTCCAGGGCTTTAGCCAAGAGATCAGCGATGGCAGCAGCAGCCTGCTGGCSCTGAGGAGTCACCCCCTCTGCAATGGGCGCGTTGGCAGTTACGGCTTTAGTTATCAAGGCCTTACCCAGCTATTAGGTAACCCCGCMGATGCCATGGCTCCTGCCATGACCGGTTGGAACCAACGTTTACAYCTGGCAAGTGAAGGGGGTGCCCATTTTTATGCAAAYAATTTGGCCTGGGGCCTCCARTTAGCAGCCGAACAATGCAGGCGTTCAAATAAAAMCGATCAATGGAATGCCATYCGCGCRAGCCTGCAAGGGGGTGRTTTTCTTGTWAAYGGGCTTGAGCTACTACGCCAGGTAAATCCAGGAAATCCAGTGCTGGCCTGGTTTAACCGTAATCCACTAGCGGCGGAATCCTGGCAGGAGCAGGCACCGGATCCAGCGGTTTTGCGATTGCCCCTATTACTACCCCAGGGTTGGCACGACCCTTACTTGAGGGGCGGCCTTGATATTTGGAAACTCAGTAAGCAAGCTGGCGGCAACCCATTGCTGCGCATCGGACCCTGGAGCCACTTGAGCTGGGATCGCAGGGTTGGCAGTGTTGACCAAGGGCCCCACGCCTGTGGTGGGGTAGATGAATGGCAACTTGCTTTTTTTGATCAGCACCTGCGCGATCGCTTACCGCCTAAGGAAGCAGTTCCCTGCTTGGTTTTTGATTTACTCGCCAAGGTTTGGCARCAAAGGGATCCAGCGMGGCCCAGCAATCAAACCTGGGGCTTGAGCAGTGGAGGCTTRGCCGCCAGCCGCAGTGATGAGGGTGAGCTCTTAGCAAATCACCAAGGCAGGGGCATTGTGTATTGGGTGCACGACCCCTGGAGAGCGGCGCCTGGATGCGGTGGCCACCTGGGTGCAGATGCGGGGATCCAGGAGAGAGGCGCTATTGATGGCAGAGCTGATGTGGTTTGTTTCACGGGCGCCCCAGTTAAGGAGCCACTWGAGCTCTGGGGTGCACCGCAACTAACAGTGGTGGTGGCAGCTGATCAAGCGGGCTTCGACCTTTGCGCCAGCTTGGCGGTGGTGCGCAAGCAAGGAGCAGAGGTGTTGGTTCTAAGCACAGGCATTTTGAGGCAACTGGGGRAACACTGCTTGCATTTGGCACCTAGGCAAGTGCAACTTCAACCGCTGCTGGCCACTCTGCAACCAGGGGAGCAGCTCAGATTGTGCATAGCTGCTGCCGCCTGGCCCCAGGTAAGCGTGAATCGCGGTGATGGCCATTGGGCTCCTGGGCCCGTGGGGCCAGAACATCTCAGCATTCGTTTGGAGATGCAATTAGAAGGAAGTGGTTTGGAGCTCAAAGCTATGGGKTAAAGGGGCCACGAATCCGTTTAGGCTCCGGCACAGCTATGGAAAAGGGCCGCGATGGTTGTGGAAAGCATTGATTGGATGTTTGCCGATGGCGAGCGGCTAGCCACCTGCAGCCACAACCACCCCTTTGCGGTGCTAGGCCCCCAGCCCCTAGCTGATGGCAACTGGGTAGTGCGGGCATGGCTGCCCGATGCAAACCAAGTGTGGCTCTTGCACCAGGGCCAGGAATTGGCGATGGAATGCCCCCATCACCCTTGGTTATTTGAAAAAGTGCTGCCCCAAGAGCCAGGCAGTGGCTACAGGCTGAGGGTTCACAGGGCTGGCATTACCCATGAACAACACGATCCCTTTGCCTTCCGTGAGGAATGGATGGGGGAAATGGATCGCCACCTTTTCTCTGAGGGTAACCACCACCACATTTGGCGSMGGATGGGTGCCCACCCCACCGAACAACAGGGGGTGGCAGGGGTGCAATTTTGTGTGTGGGCGCCCAGTGCCCGCAGTGTTGCCCTAATTGGCGATTGCTGTGGCTGGGACGGCAGACACCTGCCGATGCAASAACGCCTGGGGGGCAGCTGGGAATTATTTGTGCCTGGAATTGGCGTAGGCCATCSCTACAAATATGAGGTGCGCAGCCAAAACGGCCACTGCTAYGAGAAGGCYGATCCCTATGGATTTCAACATGAGGTAAGGCCCCTGCAGGCATCGCTGGTGGCAGATCTGAATAACTACGAMTGGAACGACACCAGTTGGTTGCAGCAAAGGGATAGCCGTAATCCCCTCGACCAGCCSGTTTCTGTTTACGAAATGCAYCTGGGCAGTTGGATGCATGGTGGCGCTGATCAGCCATAYATAGAAAGCAACGGTGAAGCTAGAACCCCAGTTCCAGCTGCCGATTTAAAACCTGGRGCCCGCTTACTCACCTATCCAGAATTAGCTGATCGCGTTATTCCATACGTAAAGGCAAGGGGCTTCACCCACATTGAATTAATGCCCGTTGCAGAGCATCCATTCGATGGTTCATGGGGTTATCAAGTAACKGGCTTCTATGCACCAACAAGTAGATTTGGGCCCTTARATGARTTCAARGCTTTTGTTGATCGCTGCCATAAAGAGGGCATCGGTTTGATCCTGGATTGGGTGCCTGGACACTTCCCTAAAGATGCCCACGGCCTCGCTTTCTTTGATGGYAGCCATCTCTATGAACACGGTGATTCCCGCATCGGTGAGCATAAGGAATGGGGAACACTAATTTTTAATTACAGTAGAAATGAGGTTAGGAATTTCCTGGTTTCAAATCTTCTATTTTGGTTTGAAGAATTTCACATTGATGGCATCCGCGTAGATGCGGTTGCATCGATGCTTTATCGCGATTACCTAAGGCCTGATGGTGAATGGTTACCCAATGAACATGGGGGCAGGGAGAATCTTGAAGCCGTTCGCTTTATGCAACAGGCAAATTCAGTGCTATTYMACTATTTCCCTGGTGCCCTGGCGATCGCAGAGGAATCCACCACTTGGCCGATGGTTACGATGCCAACCCACATGGGGGGCCTTGGTTTCAACCTGAAGTGGAACATGGGTTGGATGCACGACATGCTCGATTACTTCGAGCTAGATCATTGGTTCCGTCAGTTCCACCAAAACAACATAACCTTCTCAATTTGTTATCAATACACTGAAAATTTCATGCTCGCCTTAAGCCACGAYGAAGTGGTACACGGCAAGAGCCACCTGCTCCAYAAGATGCCGGGTAGCGATGAATTAAAATTCGCCAATGTAAGGGCATTGCTCACATTTATGTGGACCCACCCTGGCAAGAAAACAATATTTATGGGTATGGAGTTTGGTCAAAGGGGTGAATGGAAYGTKTGGGGTGATCTCGAATGGGACAAGCTTCAATATCCAGCCCATCAGGGCCTATTAAACCTGGTGGACGACCTTAACAGTTTCTATAAATCAGAGCCAGCWTTRTGGCGCAGTGATTTTGCTAATTACGGTTTTCAGTGGATAGATTGCGACGACAAYAGCCACAGTGTTGTGAGCTTCATGCGCCGCGATGAGCACGGTGGKGATTGGGTGGTGGTGGTTTGTAATTTCACCCCTGAAGGCCATGGCAACTACCGCATTGGCGTTCCTGTTAACGGCTTCTATAAAGAAGCTTTCAACAGCGATAGTTCACGCTATGGCGGCACTAACCAAGGTAATTTGGGCGGCAAGTTCAGCGATGGCCAAGCTATGCATGGCTACGAACAATCCCTCGATCTMTGCCTGCCACCATTAAGCGTATTGGTGTTAAAGCTCGACCCCAGTCGCCAATTAGCTGCGGCAATCCATGAAGAGAGCGCCAAATAAGGTTGATTGGTCGGGTAGCGTCAGCGGCTAACTCTCCTCCCTTGCTGCCATGAGCAACGCCTTACCCCTGCTGCTGCGTGCCGCCCGTGGTGAACAGGTGGAGCGTCCCCCCGTKTGGATGATGAGGCAGGCGGGTAGATACATGAAGGTGTATCGGGATTTGCGCGATCGCCATCCCTCCTTCCGCGACCGCTCAGAAAATCCAGATCTCTCCTATGAAATATCAATGCAACCCTTCCAGGCCTTCCAGCCGGATGGGGTGATTCTGTTTTCAGACATCCTCACCCCCCTGCCGGGGATGGGCATTGATTTCGACATCATTGAAAGCAGGGGGCCAATCATTGATCCACCCATACGTTCGATTGCCCAAGTGGAGGCCCTGCGCCMGCTTGAACCTGCCAGCAGCCTCGCTTTTGTAGGGGAGGTACTCGGCAGGCTTAGGGAGAGTGTTGGTTCAGAGGCAGCCGTGCTCGGTTTCGTTGGTGCCCCCTGGACCTTGGCTGCCTACGCAGTTGAAGGTAAAAGCAGYAAAGACTATGCGGTKATCAAGGCGATGGCCTTTAGGGAACCGCAATTAATGCATCGATTGCTTTCSCAYTTTGCCGACAGCATCGCCACTTACGTGAACTATCAAATTGATAGTGGCGC
Source organism: Synechococcus lacustris str. Tous (assembly GCF_003011125.1). GTDB lineage: Bacteria > Cyanobacteriota > Cyanobacteriia > PCC-6307 > Cyanobiaceae > Synechococcus_D > Synechococcus_D lacustris. The sequence goes on from NZ_PXVC01000026.1 coordinate 19,165, forward strand.
CCAAGTTGTTCAACTATTTGATTCATGGGCTGGCCAACTGAGCCCGATTGATTACGACACCTTTGCTGCCCCATACCAAAAACGGGTGATCGACCAGGTGCGAGCTAAGCATCCAGAAACACCRTTGATCCTCTACATATCAGGCAGCGCGGGGGTGCTTGAAAGGATGGCAGCCACAGGGGTTGACTTCATCTCCCTSGATTGGAGTGTTGATATGGCCGATGGCTGCAAACGCTTACCGCACCATGTGGGCATCCAGGGAAATGTGGATCCCGGCCTGCTATTTGGTACGCCGGAAGCGATTCGCCATCGCATCATCGATACGGTGCGTAAGGCGAGAGGCCGTAGGCACATTCTCAACCTGGGCCACGGCATTTTGCCTGGCACCCCGGAAGAAAATGCCAGGGTTTTCTTTGAAACRGGCAAACGGGTAAATGAACTAATGGGCACGGTGGGTTGAGGTGAGCCCCGAACGGATTCTGATCACCGGCGCCAGTGGCTGCGTTGGTCAACACATCTGCCATCAGTTATTTCAGCATTCAGATGCTGAGCTTTTGTTGTGGTTGCGCAACCCAAGCAAATTAACGGCCGTTCCCCACAACCATCCGCGCATAACCCTATTGGTGAGCGACCTACGCGATCAAAGCAGCCATGATCAACTGCTTAAGGGCGTTACCCGGGTAATACACACAGCCACAGCATGGGGCGACCCGTTGAGGGCAAAGCAGGTAAATGTTGATGCTGTAAAAGAATTATTAGCTCGTTTAGATCCAACAAAATTAAACCAAGTTATTTACTTTTCAACCGCAAGTATMTTAAACAAAGATTTACAGCTATTTRATGAAGCTGAAGAATTTGGAACTGAATATATCCAAACCAAAGCCCAATGCCTGCGCCAATTAGAAGCTCAYCCATTGGCAGCAAAGATTGTTGCAGTGTTTCCCACCCTGGTATTTGGTGGCAGGGTTGATGGCATGGGGGCCTTCCCCAACAGCTATCTCACCTCAGGCCTTGGCGAGGCCATTGGCTGGCTATGGCTGGCCCGCTGGCTTCGTGCWGATTCCAGCTTTCATTTCATCCATGCGGCAGATATTGCAAAAGTGTGYTGCCACCTGTGTTTAGCCCCCCATCAAGCCAATCCAGAGGCCGGTCAAGGGGCSGTGCGGCGATTGGTGTTGGGTCAGCCGGCAATAACGATYAACAAAGCTGTTGCCCAGCTTTGTTGCTGGAGGGGMATGTGGCGCCCCCCTGGCATACCGCTGTGGGGTTGGTTAATTGAAGCCTTGATCAAGGTTCTGCCGATAGAAATCAACGCCYGGGATCGCTTCAGCATTCGCCAAAGACACTTTGTGCATAGCCCRATCAGCCCCCCWGAAAGATTTGGTTTGCATTCCCATGCYTCAAACCTTGAGGCGGTGTTCAACGAAGCCGGCCTACCCCAGCGGGGTCCCCTGCGCCAAGCAACTACATGTCAAAGCGTTGCAGAGGGCCCAAGCTAGGTAGAGCTTTTACTAAGTTGGTAAGGAAAATTTTTTGCGCCCATGCGTCGCCTACTTGGCCTAGTGGCCCTCTGTTTTGCTTTCATTTTCGGCAGCCTTTCCCTTGGTTCAGCCCCCGCCTATGCAGCGGAYATTGCCCACGGCGCCCAGGTGTTTTCAGCCAACTGTGTGGCCTGTCACATGGGTGGCGGCAACGTGGTTAACGGTGAACGCACCCTCAAAGCTGAGGCTTTGGATGCATACCTCGCCGAYTACAGCGCTGGCCATGAAGCTGCTATCGCCTATCAGGTAACCAATGGCAAGAACGCCATGCCAGCCTTTGGCGGCAAACTTTCCGACACCGACATTGCAGATGTTGCTTCCTATGTGGAAGACATGTCTGCCAAGGGCTGGAGCTGATCAGSTCTCCTGCAAAATCCCTAGAAGATCAGGAAGCCGGCTTAGAAATAAGCCGGYTTTTTAGTGGTTATGCATTTCCCTGAATGGCCTTGCAATGGGCTAACAATTGAAGATAAAGATCCTCTGGAATTTCACGAATATCATATTCACTTGGCAGAACRCCATGCTGRAAGCGGTGAACAGTAAGCCAGCAATTACGCTCTAGATCATTACTTGTATTTTTAAATGTATCCACCTCCATGGCAAGTGATTCAATTARATCAAGCGGAAAAATTTCAGCCATACAAAAAACAAGCCCCAGGGCAGACAAGCAATTGTTTTCTAGCTAGAAAGCCAGTAGTGCAAGCCTAGCAATGAAAATCAAACTGTTGATCTGGGCCTTGATTTTMCCCCTATCAGCGCTGGCCCAACCAACACAGCCATTTGCRAGCCAAAGGCCAGGKCTCACCCCAGGGGGTTGCGCCTGGCTGGTGCCGTGGGGGATGGAGTATGCCCAACCAAAACAATTACCCCCWAGCGAAGTTGCAAGTAAAAATGCGAGGGGCTGTTTATCACAATTCGATGCTTATTATGGGTTAAATGGATGCCCATTAAAATATTGCAACTACAAGGATATTGGAGAATAATTTATTAAGAGTGCTGTGTACGGTTTTCCTGATCGGCAAACCCCACCTTAAAAAGCATCACTTGCCCATAGGTTGGATCCAGGAACAGAGCAAGCAAAGTGATTCAACCAACAGCTGAGCAATTCACCGAACAGGCCTGGGCAGCCGTAGTAGCAGCGCAAGCCATTGCCCAAAAGCAGCGCCATCAACAACTTGAAACCGAACACCTTTTTCTCGCCCTAATGCAACAGCCGCAGGGCTTGGCCGTTCGCATTTTAGAAAAGGCCGAACTTGTTCCAAGCCAGCTTTCTGAACAGATAGAGGCATTTATTCAAAGGCAACCAAGCCTGGGCAGCATTCCAAGCAATGTATATATGGGCAAGGCTATGCAAACACTATTGGAGCGAGCTGATRATTTAARAAAAGAACTAGAAGATAGTTTTATTTCCATTGAACACCTTCTACTAGCCCTCGCCATAGATGATCGTTGCGGTAAACAACTATTGCAGGCTGCRGGATTAGATGAAGCAAAATTACGTGATGCAATTAAGTGTGTTCGAGGTAGCCAGAGGGTTACCGACCAAAACCCAGAGGGAACCTATGAATCATTAGAAAAATATGGCCGTGATCTAACAGCCGCCGCCCGCCAGGGGAAATTAGATCCTGTGATTGGCCGCGATGAAGAGATCCGTCGCACCATACAAATTTTATCTCGCCGCACTAAAAATAATCCGGTKTTAATTGGTGAACCCGGSGTTGGCAAAACGGCAATTGTTGAAGGTTTAGCGCAACGAATAGTTAATGGTGATGTGCCATCTGCGCTACAGAACAGACAACTTATTTCCCTTGATATGGGAGCACTAATTGCAGGWGCTAAATATCGAGGTGAATTTGAGGAAAGATTAAAGGCAGTTTTAAARGARGTTACATCTAGTGATGGGCAAATCGTATTGTTTATCGATGAAATTCACACGGTGGTTGGCGCTGGAGCAGCCGGCGGATCGATGGATGCCAGCAAYCTGCTAAAACCAATGTTAGCCCGGGGTGAATTGCGTTGTATTGGTGCAACCACCCTTGATGAACATCGCAAGCATATTGAAAAGGATCCAGCCCTCGAGCGCCGCTTCCAACARGTATTTGTAGATCAGCCAACGGTTGAAGACACAATTTCAATCCTTCGTGGCCTCAAGGAACGCTATGAGGTGCACCACGGCGTAAGAATCGCAGATACAGCTTTAGTRGCGGCTGCAGTGCTTAGCAGCCGCTACATTGCCGATCGATTCCTTCCGGATAAAGCAATTGATCTTGTGGATGAATCGGCAGCACGCTTAAAGATGGAAATAACCTCAAAACCAGAGGCCATTGACGAAATCGATCGTAAAATACTGCAATTGGAGATGGAAAAACTATCCCTAGGWCGTGAATCAGATGCCGCCAGCAAAGAAAGGCTTGAGARAATTGAGAGGGAACTAGCAGAATTAAATGAGCAACAAAGTGGSCTTAACGCCCAATGGCARAAAGAGAAAGGTGCAATTGATAATTTACAGGCATTAAAAGAAGAGATTGAGCAGGTTACCCTACAGGTAGAGCAGGCAAAACGTAATTATGATTTAAACAAAGCCGCAGCATTGGAATAYGGCACATTGGCTGAATTAAATAAGAAACTTGCCGCTAGAGAAGAAGAGCTAGGYAGTGCGGATAGCGATAGCTCAACACAGCAATTATTGCGCGAGGAAGTCACTGAAGACGATATTGCCGAAGTTATTGCTAAATGGACWGGCATTCCAGTGAGCAAGTTAGCCCAATCAGAAATGGAAAAACTGCTTGAATTGGAAAAGCAATTGCATGGGCGTGTTATTGGTCAAACTGAGGCTGTTTCTGCTGTTGCTGATGCAATTCAACGCTCYAGGGCTGGACTATCGGATCCGAATCGGCCCATAGCTAGCTTTCTTTTTCTTGGCCCCACCGGTGTTGGTAAAACCGAATTAAGTAAAGCGCTAGCGGCTGAATTATTTGATAGTGAAAATGCCTTAGTGCGAATTGATATGAGCGAATATATGGAAAAGCATGCTGTTTCAAGGTTGATTGGAGCGCCCCCTGGCTACGTTGGTTTTGAGGAGGGGGGGCAACTCACGGAAGCGGTAAGAAGGAGGCCCTATGCCGTTATTTTATTTGACGAAATWGAAAAAGCACATCCGGATGTGTTCAATGTAATGCTGCAAATTCTTGATGATGGCAGRGTTACTGATAGCCAGGGCCGTACGGTGGATTTCACAAATACAGTTCTAATCCTCACCAGTAATATTGGTAGCCAATCAATATTAGAATTGGCTGGAGATGATGGCCGCCATGATGAAATGGAGCGAAGGGTAAATGAAGCCCTGAGAAGCCACTTCAGGCCAGAATTCCTAAAYAGGCTAGATGAAACAATCATATTTCATAGTTTAMGGGCTGATGAACTACGCCAAATTGTTGGATTGCAAGTGCAAAGGCTGGCAAAACGTTTAGCAAACCGMAAAATAAATTTAAATGCTGAAAGTAGTGCCCTAGATTGGCTTGCAACMRCTGGCTACGACCCTGTTTATGGGGCAAGGCCACTTAAGCGTGCAATCCAAAGGGAATTGGAAACACCCATAGCCAAGGCTATCCTTTCCGGCAGCTATACAGCGGGGAGCACAGTATCGGTTACTGCGTCAAACGATGGCTTGRTATTTAATTAAWTWTCCTATTYAAGGGCAAATTTGATTTATTTGCTTAGCTAAATTTAYATCTAAATCAGATATACCACCTAGATCATGGCACACTAATTCAATRCTTACTTTATTCCAGCTATTACTCCAATCTGGGTGATGGCCCAGCTGTTCAGCTGCCATGGCAACCCTCACCATGAARGCAAAGGCCTCTGAAAAATCATTGAAGTGCCATGTGCGYKTGATCTTTCCATCTTGCACTTGCCAGCCAGGCAAAATACTTGGCAAWTCTTTTAGCTCTGAATCGTTTAWYAAAYGGGYCATGGAATTCAGGTGGCGCGATTCACTCAAAACTAKAMCTGGCACACCTATGAAGCAGCTAATTCGAAGTTATATTACTCATAACTCAAAAATAAGTCGCTTAATCTACAATCAGCGCAAGACAAATGTCAAGACTCTTTAGTTTAAGCGGTAAGCCAACTGCTTGAATAGAAAGCAGAAGATATTAAATTACACCATTAAAA
>NZ_PXVC01000260.1 GCF_003011125.1 Synechococcus lacustris str. Tous
GAGGCGTGGCCGTAGGCGCCGGTGATGCTGAAGTCTTTAGACCACTGGTAAGCCAGGGTGAAACCAAACTGGTTGGATTCGTTGAGGCTGGCATACATGAAGGGGGTGAGTGCTAACTGAGTACCCACTTGACCCATGGAGTTGTTGCCGCGCTCAAAGGCGTAGTTAGCAGAAGCCAACCACTTCTTATCCTTGCTCTGCCAGGCAAGCTGAACAGGCAAACGGAAGCGGGTATCACCACCAAACCAACCTTGGGTCATGGTGTTGGAGGCATCAGGTGCAACAGCATCAGATTCGTTWGCMARGTAKGCAATACCGAAGCTCACGCCACTCATACCGAAGCCTTTAGCACCCAATTTGCCCAGGGCAACACCTACGCCGGTACCGGTGTAGGAGGGGAATACACCAGCAGAGCTGTTGAAGAACTCAAGCAGAGCATCTTTGGTGTAGTAGGTACCACGGGTAGGCAGRATTGCCTCTTGGGCTAAGCGTGTACCAACGGCAGCCACTGCATAATCACCAACTGGGAAGCGGTAGAACAGCTTGTCGATGAAGATGCCAGTYCTGGAGTTGTTGGGCCACTCAACAGTTGCACCGTCGTAGGCGAGGGCAGCAGCTGGATCAGCAGCACGGGCTGCGAATGCGTAGGTGTTGTTAGCGCGGATGCGGAACTGGAACTGATCTTTACCAGTGAAGCTGGTATCGAAGTTCAGGTAAGCATCATGGGAGAACGTGAAGGCGTTCTTATCAGCAACATAGTTTTTGTTGGTGGTGTAAGCAGCCAAGTTACGAACGAACTTAG
>NZ_PXVC01000261.1 GCF_003011125.1 Synechococcus lacustris str. Tous
GTGGTGGCAGATCTCAATTGGCGGAAGATCTCAATAACCTCACAGCAATGGCGTTGTTGGTTGTTATGCCAATCCATAAATGAAGTAACCCAGGCCGGAATTTAACGGCGCGAAATAGCGATTCGGGATAGGGGTTGTGCTTTGAAACTCTTGGAGTAGAGATTGTTTCCCTGCTAGGTGGACTTATTTTTCATCAATAAAGCCAGCACCCCTGGCAACGTCCGGCGCTGGCAAAAACTTTGAGCATATTTACTCATCATATAGATTACGTATTAGGTCATTTTAACGATAACGTTATACAGGAGTCGGTTCGCCGATTCCGTTATCCCTTGTTCTGAGCGCCATGACTACAACCTCTCTTTTACGTCCAAGGGGCAACCCCTGGTCTGCCTTTAAAAACTGGATTACCAGCACCAATAATCGCTTTTATGTGGGCTGGTTTGGTGTGTTGATGATCCCAACCCTCTTAGTTGCAACCACTTGTTTTGTGATTGCATTTATTGCGGCCCCACCTGTTGATATCGATGGCATCCGTGAACCCGTTACGGGCAGCTTGCTTTATGGGAACAACATCATCACCGCTGCGGTGGTGCCCAGCTCCAACGCCATCGGCCTGCACTTCTATCCCATCTGGGAAGCCTCCAGCCTCGATGAGTGGCTCTACAACGGTGGGCCTTACCAACTAATAATTTTTCACTTTTTGATTGGCATTTATGCGTATATGGGACGCGAATGGGAGCTTAGTTATCGCTTGGGCATGCGTCCGTGGATTGCTGTTGCATACAGCG
>NZ_PXVC01000262.1 GCF_003011125.1 Synechococcus lacustris str. Tous
GGTAAACACAGATAGCTTCCTGATCGCCACTCCAGGCTTCCAGAGCTGCATCGAAGAAAGGGCAGAAATCGGTACCGCCGCCGCCTTCCGGCCGAGGGATTTCGTGCATGCTCCCGATTTCATAGGGCCCGTAGCATTCGTCATCGGCATACCAAAGCCTGCAATCGAGCATCGGGTATGAGGAGAGTATGCCGCTCACCTCGCCAATAAACAATGACATCTGCTCATCGTCGATCGAGCCGCTGGTGTCAATGCAGACAAACACCTGCACACTTTCACCCTCAAGGTGATCGAGATAAAGGCCGCAATGTAGAAAGCGCCGATCAAATCCACTGAAATCTGTGGGGGTACGCACTAAATAGCGCCAAAGCTGTGATCGCCAGTCGATTTGAGGATCAGCTACCTCACCAAGATGGCGCAGCATCCCTGCCGGCAGGCTGCCCTGGCCCTGACTGCTGGCCAGCACCAGTGCTTGCTGGATCGCCTGTTTCCAGTGGGCTTCTAGGGCGCTGCGATCGTTGAGGTCGTGCAACTCACTGGTGAGACCGTTGCCATCACCACCTTTCTTCCCTTCAGCCTCTCCTTCCTGCTGCTCGGTTCCTGATCCCATTGATCCAGGCTTCAGTAGATCGGCCAGGGGCAATTTGGGCTGCTTTTTCTTGGTGTTCTTCTGCAGCAGCTCGTAGATCTCCTCGACGCTGAGATGTTCAAGCTTGGTGTCACGGATCGCACCTTTAGGCAGCTCAACGCTTTGCTCCGCTGCCACCATTCCGTTCACCACAATGT
>NZ_PXVC01000263.1 GCF_003011125.1 Synechococcus lacustris str. Tous
TTCCATAAACGACCATGCAGAAAGCAGCTAGCAATGCCGAAGGCTTTGAACCCTTTGAATATACATTTGAACAGCATGTAAGAGCTGAGAAGCTTGATAGCTATTACAAATTCAGCGAACAACTGCACCTCTTAGCTAGCCAGCAAGCCGGTTACATCTACCACGAGAGGCGCTTGTTGGCGGGTGACGGTGAGATTCGCAACTTTCAAACCATTTTGCGCTTTGATAGCCCAGAAAATTGCATCAATTGGCTAGAGCATCCWGAAAGGCGCAGGCTTTTGCGCCARGAGGAAGAACAAAATTATTTTCAATACAGCGGCCATGGAAACTGGCAGAGCTATGCACGCTGGCTGGCTCGAAGCATTACAAAACCCACACCAAAGTGGAAGGTGAGCCTGCTGGTTTTGCTCACTCTTTATCCCACAGTGATGGTGCTAACACCATTGCTGCATCTCAGCCTTAAAGGGGTTGCTTATCCTATTAAAATGTTAATCAGTAATTCCCTATGCGTAGCAGCAACTTCTTGGATATTAGTTCCCATCGTAAGCCGCATTTACAGTAATTGGCTCCAGGGAAACCTCGGCCGCTGGCAACGTTGCTTTGCGCTTTCATCGCTGATAATTCTCTTTATCCTGCTGCTCAATGGCTTCCTGGCCCTGCCGAAAAGCCTCTGGGGTTAATTATAATTTGCAATCGCGAATAGACCTGAAAACCGAAAAAGCCTGGTGATAGCCATTGAAAATACATTAATCCAAATCCCCTAATCGCTTGCGCGCCAGATC
>NZ_PXVC01000264.1 GCF_003011125.1 Synechococcus lacustris str. Tous
GCAATTGTTGATCAGTTGCTTGCGGATCATCCCGCTGAAGTGGAAGCTTTTAGGGGCGGTAAGAATAAATTACAAGGCTTCTTTGTGGGCCTATTAATGAAACAAACTGGCGGCAGGGCTGATCCAAAGCTTGCCAATCAAATCCTGTTAACTAAGCTCAAGGGTTGATGGATAAGTTTGTGAATGCAATTGATTGATTTATTGCATTAATTTGGCTTGAATACTGCCACATCGCCCATGCCTTTTATTGAATGTTTGCCAAGGTTTTGAGCCCCCATTTGCGGTTGCATCAATTCAGCAGTGCGCTGATTGATTAATACTGGAGCATCCAACACACGGGTGAGGCTTTCCAGCCTGCTTGCCAAATTAACAGTGTCGCCAATCACAGTGAAATCCAGCCGTTGCGGGCTGCCGATTTGACCCACCACAGCATCTCCGCTGGCAATGCCAATGCCACTGGCAAGGGGAGCGATGTTATTTATTTGCCATTGTTGATTTAGTTGCTCCAGGCGCTCGCCCATGGCAAGGGCACAACGAACTGCTTGAACTGCTTCTATGGCAACACCACGGCTGCGGGGCGAGCCAAATACCGCCATCACAGCATCACCAATGAACTTATCTACGGTGCCGCCATGGGCTGTGATCACCTCCACCATGGCGCCTAAATAGGTATTTAGTTGCTGCACTAAATCTGTGCTGCGTCCTTCTTTAGATAATTGTTGGGTGAGGGCAGTAAATCCTTTTAGATCACTAAATAACACCGTTACGGGTAAGGTGCGG
>NZ_PXVC01000265.1 GCF_003011125.1 Synechococcus lacustris str. Tous
GTGTGTTAGAATGCTATTCTATTCAGGAAACTTCTCTGACTCGTGTGATGAGTAAGTCAAAAAAAGGTGGAATGGCAATTATGTCTGCTCAACGTGGTGATAAATCTTCATCGGAAAATAAAGCACGTTCAAAACAACTTGAGCGTGATATTAGAGGTGCCGGTCTTCCAGGACCTACAAAAGTTGCTGGTAGATACACAGAAAATCCGGGCACTCCAGAAGAAAAAAAAGTAGGAGAAAAATCACACATTATTACTCCCGGAAAAAAAGGTAAGAGAAAATTTAAAAAAGCAATAGAAAAGTTAGGTAAAAAATACGATCAAGATTCTGTTTTGATTCAACGAAAACCAGGAGGAAGTTCAACTCTTAAAGGAACTTCTAAAACATCTTGGCCAGGTAAGGGAAAGAATGTTAGTATAGGAAGTATGAAACCAGGTAGAACTGGTGAGTTTGATACTAAAGTTAAAAACAAAACATTTACAGTTGGAGATGATTGATTATGTCTAAAAACAAAGTGAATGAAACCGAAATCTGGGGAATGCCCTGTGCTGTAGATCACAAAAATAAAAGAGTTTATTTGAAGTGTGAGAGTGCCATTACTGCAATGGGTATTGGTGCTCTTGTAGAAAAATATTATCCTGGATATAAAGGACATTTAGTAAGTCTAAATCGTCTGAGTGAAATTAGAGACAGTTTGGAAACCGTCCAATAGGGTGGATCTGAGACTCTGATTGCTGTTATAATGACTATGTTGAAACAAACCACTCACTATGCTC
>NZ_PXVC01000266.1 GCF_003011125.1 Synechococcus lacustris str. Tous
CTCTGTTTCACTATTTCGGCAGGGCATTGTTAAGTGATGGCCTGCGCGCTGCAGTAGAAGCGCAGCTTCTAGGCCAATGCCAGAACTAGCGCCAGTGATTAGAATATGCTTCTTTACTATTTGCGAAGTTGCGATCATTTTAGGCTATGCTTGAGAAAAGTATTTTTATTCTATTATGAACTTTAATGGAATCGTAAATTTTGCTAGTTTAACCGGAATCATTCTTCTATTGTTTTCGCTGCCAGCCGCGTTAGCGGCTGCTATRCAGATWCGCTTTTTRATTGGTTGCCGCAAAGAAAGAACARCTGCAATTRTATTTGCAACAGTTTTGCAGTTTATATATTTATTTGCTCGTTTATTGGGCYTGCCTTTAATTGGTGGAATTTTATTTTTYCAGGGTTGGAAACTGGAGCCAATATTTGGMTTTGCATTTTTCCTTTTGGGGCTTGCTTATATMAGTGAGCTYGTARTAAATTTYAAGAGYCAAAGGGATGCCTGGCGCATACGAAAAAATCTGAGCAACCCCAAASCTAGGAGTATTTAAGCTTGAGCACTTTAAAYTTCCAATATCAAGCATTTGGGTTTAATCTGGCAAGTGATATTCCGCTGCCTGAATTAAGCGAAAAGTTGTTAATCGCTAAGGAGCAAAACAGTATATCTGTAGTTAGTGGAAACTATGAAAACTGGCCTTCCATAGAAGTTAGTCCCCACAGCACACAATGCTTGCAGCTTGCAGCTAATGAATGGCGTTTAGCTTTAGAG
>NZ_PXVC01000267.1 GCF_003011125.1 Synechococcus lacustris str. Tous
GGCAGAGGTACATAAAGGCCAATGGTGCGACCGTGTCGAGTTACCTCGATTGGTGTAGCCGACTCAAGACGGGAGGCCAGTTGTGCCCTCAGCTCACGAATGCCGACGCGACTAGCCACGGCCCTTGCTCGTTAAAATGTGTACACATCTTAAGGCTTKCTTGCYCTTTTYGCTTCTTAGTGGCTTGGCAGCTCATTAAGGCAATGTTTRTTCACTGTTGCCAAAGCTYTTAGGAGCGGGGCGAATTCCTCGTAGCCAGCACCAGCGGCCTGGCGGGCCTCYTCWCGRYTCATAAYCAGAGCCTCRCTGAGCACCTCCTCTACCCAACCGATCCACCATTCCCCGTCACACCTAACAACGGCTGTATAGATCTGGCTTAGGCAGCCACTACTAATTATTAATCAATCTAAGTYCACTGGGCTAACGCCTGCCGTAGAGGAGTTAGCTGCTCAKKCAGAAAATCTTCCGAAGATCAACATAACTAATAGAAACAGCTGCTGATACTCAACCCTGCCAATTTGGAGTGAGTAAGTGTTCCAAATATGCGTTCACCAATCAGCGGTTGAACAAAGCTTCCGATACCGCCATCGTTATAAGAGGCGCCAAATTCCAGTACTGCAAATTTTTGTGTATTGCGCGTATGGATCAACATCAGGTGACGTGGACCCCAAAAACTGAACCAGCCCTTATGAGAGCTTCCTTACCGGCCAGATTTGGCTAGGAGAAGCTCCATGAAACGCAAACGCCACAACCCTGAGC
>NZ_PXVC01000268.1 GCF_003011125.1 Synechococcus lacustris str. Tous
TATTTTGCTTTTAGCTGTTTATCAACGGTTGGTTTTGGCGATATAGTTGCAACTAATCACCCTGGGGAAATGTTATCGGTGATTGTTGCAGTTGTTGGGCCGTTGTATTTAGCGGTTGTGATGGGTTTATTGATTGCAAGGGTAACCGCCAGCGAAACCAGCGCTGAGGTTGAGGAATCGCTTGAGGAGATGCGCTGAAATTATGTATTTGAACTTTTGATCTGTGCTTGCCAAAGTAGATCTTGGCCGAGCACCTGAAGGCTTGTGGCTGAATATTTTTGCTCAAATGTGTTTGGAATACTGCTGAGTCCCAAATCCCCCAGGGGAGTGCATGCGGCGATGCCACCTAATAGTTTTGGTGCAATTACAGCCGCAATATGTTGAACGCAGCCTTGCCCTATGGCGCTCGCTGCTAACTCGGGGCCGCATTCCCACAGCACCCGATTGCAACCACGGCTAGCTAGTGCCTCCATCAGTTGTTGTRGTTCGCATTGATCCAGTGGCAGCCTTTCTATYCCCAACTGATCTAGAAGTGCGATTTTTTCTGCTCTTGCCCCAGGGCCATGGGCCACCAGGGTGAGCGCTAATTCCTGGTTCCATAGTTGGGCTTTTGGGGGGAGATTTAATTCCCTGCTAACCACCACCCGCAACGGTTCCGGTGTGCGCCGCCCCCTGCTTGTAAGCAAGGGATCATCTGCCCTAACGGTGCCGCCGCCAACGATCACCGCATCACAACGGCTGCGCAATTGATGCAC
>NZ_PXVC01000269.1 GCF_003011125.1 Synechococcus lacustris str. Tous
TGGTGTCACAGACCACTCGGCAAGCCATCAATGAAGTTATGTCGCTGACGTCATAGGGCGGCGATACTTCCACCACCTCTAGACCGCATACAGGTACATTTCGTACAATCAACTCAAGTAATTTAAGGGCCTCCCTAGGAAGTAAGCCTCCGGGCTCTGGCCAGCCTGTACCGGGTACAAAGCCGGCATCAATGCAGTCGATATCGAAGGAGATATAGACGCAGTCGGTACCATCGGTAGCGCGCTCAATTGCAAACTTTGCAGCGGCTTCTAGGCCCATTTCACAAATATCGGTAACCGTGAGAACATTGGTTCCACGTTCGCGGCAAATCTTGACGCCCTCGCGTGGTACTTGCCAACCACCGATACCCAGCTGCACCAAGTTCTCGGCAGGTGCATTAGCCATATTGGTGGCATGAAACCAGGGACATGTATGCATGCGCTCATCAAGGTCGATCTCTTGGGTGTCGACGTGGCGATCGAAATGAATGATGCCAACTTTCTTGTCACCCAGGTGTCGGCAAATTCCACGCAGAGTGGGGAAGCCAATTGAGTGGTCACCACCCAGGATGATTGGGAAGGCGCCACTGGAAAACACGTGTGCAATACCCTTAGAGATCTGATCAAAGCTCTTCTCGTTATTGGCGGGTATTGTGAAGATGTCGCCAACATCACATAGAGTTATCTGCTCGCGAAGGTCAACTCCCATTTCGTAGTTGTAAGGCGTATAAAGAGCCGAGATACGACGTATACC
>NZ_PXVC01000027.1 GCF_003011125.1 Synechococcus lacustris str. Tous
CTCCAAATGCTGAACCATCACTGGCATACCAAATAGCAGGCAATTGGCTAATGGCTTGGTAATGACGTTGCTCAATTTGTTGCGTCCGCCAGCCGCTGGGGGCTTGGGGATCAGCTAGCAGCGTTTCAGTGCTCAGGTTCATAGACCCTGGGGTCAGTGACCCTGAGGTCAGAGACCCGTCACCAGCAATAAAAGTGGCCGTTAGGTATTGCCAGGGGTGGTGCCTTTCAGCTTCTGCCCATTGGGTCTCGGTCCATTGGGTCTTGGCCCTGTGGGTCTTGGCCCTATGGGCCTGAGTTAATGGTTCACGCCAGGTGATTGATGTTGGTAGTGCATGGTTAGCGGGGAGATGCCAATTRAGAAGATCAGCACGTTCTAGTAGCAATARRCGCGGTAAGGAAARCCGATCRCCATTACGTAATGCCTGCTGCCGATCGCCTTCGCTGGGCCATAGGTGTGCAGGAGGGATTACAGCAATTAAGGCAGCACCATCTCTAAGCACTAATAAATCTGCTCGTTCTAAAAACACACCCAGATCAGTGCCGCAACCATCCACATCAGTAATTACTGATTGCAGAGAAGCAGGTAATTGATGCCAGTGACTAGAAGCAAGCATCCCAGCAAACGTGCGCAAGGCATCACGAAAAAAACCTGATGGCAAGGCTGCATCAATACGCCTTTTGTATGCCGAATCAGGTTCCCGCTCCCCACGGGGCAGGTAATACTGCTTCTGGTTATTAAGTAAATCCCAACAATCGTGCACTAACTGCAAACGCGGCAGGATTGCTAAAAGGCTTGGATGAATTGAAACCGGAATTTTGTGGGGAGAATCAAAAGGGATGTGCAAGCAGGATCAGCAGGTACCTGCTATTGCCGGTGGGTTGTAGCAAGAACGCTTGAAATATCTAATAAGCAGTGAATTAGCCTGATACCAGAAATATAGCTGTTTTATTAATTCTAAAAAATGATTAGCAACTGTTGTATTAATATACATTAACAAGGCGAGAATCTGAAAGTTTTTACTTATTTCCTTCCGGCGCAAGGTTTTCCGCAAAAACTGCTAATCTTGTCTTTGATAATTTATTTTGATACTGTTAATGTGCCCCATCGTCGTTGTAATTTCATGAAGATGGAGTACGTTGGGTTTTCTAAAGGTACTCACTCCAGTAAAAACTTTATTTTTCCACGAAAACAGTTAAATATTTAATCATTGAAAACCCCATAGATTAGCGCCCTTTCTTCATCTGTAATCTCTTCCTCATAATAGCCCGCGTCATGCAATTCCTCCTCGCTGAGTTCAAGCACCCCCTCTGCTTCGCTCTCAAAAATAGCCACATAACCCCCCTCTGCTAACCGCTCTGCCCTCTCCTGATACTCTGGCTCTAGATCATCAAAACGCAGTACCCCAAGCACCCCTGAATCCTGCGGCCACCCTGAAGCACTCGCATCTCCCGTCAAAAAATCAATGCGTTTTTTTTCCCTGTATAAATATCCGCTGTTATAAAATTGTTGTGACCAAACAGGCCAAACGTAATCTTGGTACTCGTCATCTGAAATCACCCAGCAAATGTCGCCTATGTAGAACTTGGTCATAGTTATACGGCTCCCCGGAAACTTTCCTGATCCGTGACACTTTTGCTGAAACCCTTGCAATTCAAATTACAGCTAGTCAGCACTTGTTCTATATCCTCGCTGGTCCATTTTTCTTCAAGGTGACTTTGCCAATCTTCTAATAAGTCTTCATCAATCTGCTCACATTTTAAGCGACTCGAAATCGATCCTTTGATTTCATTGTTTACATAATCAGACTCGAGTAATTTTCTGATTATATCGGGAACCCAGAGGTCCTGTAAAGGCCTCCATTCGCAAAATATTTCAACAAGAATTTTTGAGGATGGGATATTAACTAACTCTTCGGGCATCATCTCGCCATCGTAGTAACCGCCGGACCCCATTGAATCTACCAAATCAGAAAGAAATATTTCTTGTTCAGGAGTTAGTGATTTTATCGATTTACGTCTAAGTTGCTCGAAAAGGGGTTTTTCATAGAGAGTTGCAAGAGGTATCAGGCTTGATACTAATAACCATTCAACTCCTCCATCAATGCATGTATTCTGCCACTTATCGAAGCTGATTTGTTCCTTGAATTTTTGGCTATTGGTGTGAAGTGCTTTTTCCCAGAGTTTCTGATAAGCTGAATCAAAACCCAGGCTGTACGGCAGATCTACTCCAAAGAGTGATGCTGTTGATTGGTAATTGGATTGAGTGGCCGTCATTGCCAGCTCAATACTTATTTGTTTGAAGAATTCAAGAAGCTCATCTTCTGTTTTCCACTCTCTTTCGAGTATTACGCTCATCGCCCTGTCTGGATCAAGGTTCTCATTGTCGAGGTCGTGCAGCGCTCCCTCTAGCCATTCGAGTGCTTCTGCGCAGGTGAGAGTCTGAGATAGTGTTGTTGTGTCCATGATGCGGATAGCAGATAAAGGGGGCACATCTTTTCCAAAAACGGGGGATCACCGTTTTTAGTATGCAGCAAGTTTAGGGTCAAACTTCTCGGAATAAAAATGGTTTTTAATTAGGCTTTCCTGTGCTTTCACAAGTAGTTCGTATGCCTCCGTCCAGTCGTCCTCTGGCCTGTCTGGGCGAAAGCTCAATATAGTTCTTCTAATCAGCTCAATAACTTGCCCGGCTTGATCTCTTTCTTCTATTGAGTTAAGACGCATAGATTATACCCGAGGCACGGATGAAATTATATTATAGTTCCCTGGGGATGAAAGTCGATTTTTTTTCAATACGACACAGCACTAGATCTTTTTTGTGCTGACTTATTGCCGGTGTTCACGTGGCAATAATTTTGCAGAGCTGATTGATCTGCTCCGCCTCATCCACCGTTTTAGCGATGCCAGTTGCCAGGCCCGGTGATCCCACCACGATCGAGAGGCACTGGGCCCGGCTAATAGCCACGTTGAGTCGGTTGGGCTCCAGGAGAAAACCCAATCCGCGGGGTGCAGCATCGCCATCGCTTGCCGTTAGCGAATGAATGGCGACAGGGGCTTCCTGGCCCTGGAACTTGTCCACCGTGCCGACCCGGGCTTTGCCTTGGAGCCGCTGTTGCAGACGGTTGACCTGAACGTTGTACGGGGCGGTCACCAAAATGTCATTGAGGCCGAGGACTCCCTGGTCTAGGCCGCCTGCTTCTGCGCGGATGTATCGGCTACCAAGCAGGTCATCGACGATCTGGGTGATCCGCTCAATCTCTGGTTCACTGCAAACGCTGCAGCCGCTGTGGGCCACTGGATCAAACACCAGCCCTTGGCTGGGCAACTCTTTACTGCCCGCGGTTAAGCAGGGGTGGCGCCATTGGATCCCATTGATCTGGTTTGCCGGATGGGCCCGCAGGCGTCCGTCATAAAAAAGCTCCGAAACCATTGCTGTAAGAGTCGGTTCCATCCGCCAGCTGGTGGCTAGGAACACGCCCCGATCCGCTGGCACCACATGGGCGCCCTGCATCAAATACTCCAAGCAGGACAGCCCGGAATCCCCTGGATGATCGGCCTGAGTGGGCTGGGCCAGCTGCTGCTGAYCGCCCACCAGCAGGATCGTTTTGGCGCACCGCGCCATCACCAGCAGGTTTGCCAGCGACATTTGCCCTGCCTCGTCGATCACCAGCAGGTCGAACTGCTCGGAGAGCTCATCTCGGCAGAACATCCAGGTGGTGCCACCCACCACAGCCATCCCCTCCCCGAGCTTTGCTGGTGCCACAAGGGGGATACCGCGTTCGGCAAGGGGAGAGCCGCTAGGCCCTCCACCGGCCTCCGTTCCATAAATTGCTGCATGGCAGTGGGGATTGGCGGCTTGCCTTTTAGCCATTGATTGGCCTGCTCCAGTAAGCTCTCCCGCAGCTTCTCGCTGATGTCAGCTGGCACCTTGATCAGTGAAGTCGCCCCCTTGGGGATGCCCTCGGGCAGGCCATTGGCCTGACGTTGATCGCGCTTACTCCAGGGGTACTTGAGCGTGACGTGGCCCAGCTCAGCATCGATGGAGTCAACGGCCAACTTGAGGCCCGTTTCAGGGATCTCCATGCTCAGGCCGCTGTCCCCTTGGTCTGCGTGCAGCTTGAGGGGCTGACTTGGATCAAAGCCAAAGGTGTGAAAGTCGGCTCCAGTGCGCTTGCTTTCGCGGGGTTGCACACTCCGCCACTGGGCAGCTGCAATGGCCTCGCCGTCATCGACGAGCTCCGTTGGGCTGAGTTGGGCTTTATTGCGCCGATCGAAGTAGGCCCACCAGGCCACCTTGGCTTCTCGGTGGTGGAACGGAAGCAGCTGGGCAACAAGGCGCTGCACCCGCCAGCTCAAGCCCCGTGGCCCGAATTGCTCCTGGGCAGTGAGCAGCCCGTCACTGGCATTGGCAGACGGATCGCTCTGCAGAGGTTCAGGGATTTCCGCAATCAGCTGGCTGGCTAGAACCTCCAAAGGAGAAGGCTCTTTGTTTGGTGTTTCATCGAGCAGCTGCTCCAGCGGCTCTTCTGGCAGGCCTTGCTCCTTGCGCAGCTGCCGCAGCCAGTCGTGCAGAAACACCGTCGAATTGCAGTCCTCGCGGTTGTAGTTCTCAATCTCGAGCAGCTGGGGGCTGCCCTTTGGCAAAACCCCTGGAAGAGGCGGCTCATCCGAGCCCATCCAGTTGAGATAAGCCACCACTGAGTCACCAGCATTGGTCACCTCGGCTTCCCTCCGCTCCATGTAGAGGTGCTCAACCTTCTTGATCGAGTAGCTGGGTTCGCCCAACACAATGGAGCTGGTCACAATTGGCAGCAGGTCAACAAGTAGGCCAGAGCGCAACCATTCATCAATCACCGCTTCTCGCGTGGAGTACTGCTGCGCCAGGCGCCGCATCGCAGTCTTCTCGTAGCTGGCGTAGTGGTAGACGTGCAGCCGTGGATAGCGCACACGCCGCTGCTCCACCCAATCAACCCAGTCTTCAAAGGCCTTCTTCTCCTGCTGGGGGTCATGGGCCCACCAGGGTTTGAACAAGGGTTCGCCGTCTGGTGTGTCTCGATGGCAAACACCAAAGAGGTATTCGAGCTTGGTTGCAGCCACCGAATCTTGGAAGCCTTCCATGTCGAACCAGAGATCCCCAGGATCTGCCGCCGGTAGTGCTGTTAGTCCTTTGCCTTGAACCACGGGCCGCACCCTGTAGGCGGGCCGGCCATTGGCATCAACAGGGGTGAGCTGAAGTTCGGCCTGCTGCTGCAACTCATGTAGCGCTTCTGAATTCAAGCCCGCAATGGCAGTACCCCCCTTCAGGGTGGCCAGGGCCTCGATGGTGTTCACCCCTGCGGCCTTGAGCTTGAGACGTTGGGTTTGGCGCATGCCAGCCACCAGCATCAAATCGCGGTTGGCCTCCAGGCGTTGTTCAATGAAAACTGTCCAGCTGATGTGATCCCCCGGACTGTCCTCGGGTATTGCGGCGGGATCAAAGGCCTGGCGGAAGTCCCGATAGCGGCTGCGCAGGAGTTGATACCAAGCCCAGAATTGATCGGTGGCATAGCTCTTGAAACGCCCGCCACCGAGATAGAGCTCAAAGCGATCGGGCCTCTGACCCAACAGTGGTGTCAGCAGCTCGCAGTAGGCCGACGCCTGTACCAGGAAGGTGGTTTTGGGCTTGGAGGAGAGCTTGCACTCAATCGGGATATAGCTCCAGGCACCAAACGCCGAGGGTTGCTCAATCCGGCGCAGCAGGTCAGCGGAGCCGCGCATCTCGTCGTTGCAGAGCGAAGCCTGGTGGATGAAGTCAAACCCCTCAGCCATCGCCGCTTTGGTGGCCTCGTAATCACTGGCGTTCTGTTTTCCCGGTAAACGCGCAATCCGATGTCCTTGGTCCTCCAGCTTCGTGAGCAGAACTTGCTCATGGCGCAGACCATCAGCAAACAGCTGCTGATCCAAAGCGCTGACCTCAGGCTTGGTGCCCTCAAACAGCCCACAAGCTTCCAGCTCTTCCCACCAGGCGCCGATGACCGGGCTGCGGGAGAAGAGGGAGAGCTTGCTGGGGGTGATCAAAAGGTTGCAGTTCATCAGCCCAGATCCACGTTTCCAAGCATGTTGCGAGCATGCATCAGCCGATCAGCATCCACACTCCAGCGAGTGATCAACTGATGGCTCGCCTCGGGATTGCCATGAAGGTCGTGTACTACTGCTTGATGGAGCGCCTCAAGTCGGCTGATCAGAGCCAGTGCAATTTGTTGGTCCTCCCACGGACTAGTTGACAGCAGCATGATGTGCTCTAGGAGCTCCTTAACCTTGCCGCTCTCAATTTCCATGCTGACAACCGGCGCAAAGCTGGAGGGTTGCCTTTCCTGAATCGCCAGCAGTTGCTGGATTGTCTCAGGGACTGTGCTGTCAACAGATGGATGCGTTTTTTCTGAATTCAGCACAGGAATCTCCTGATTCCCCTGCAGGGTATTGAAACTGGTATCGAAACCAGGCTTGCCGTCCTCCATCTTGCGGCCACGTCGAAAAGGATTGAAGAAAGACAGCATCGGATTTCTGGGTTAGTGAGCCAACGATCGCGTCTCTCACCGCATCAGCGCCTGATTTCGTGCGAATAACGACCTCAGCCGCAGCCCACCCGTTCTTCGCACGTGTGATGCATCCATCCTCGGCAGCTCAAGGCAGGGTACTTGGGTGAATGGACTGAAGAACGATGCAAATCCAATCCTTAGATCTCCCTCAACGCAAGGAGCGTTACTGCCATGTCACATGGCTGGCCCCCTATCTCGCAGGTGAACGCCACTGCCTGTTCAACCTGCATCAGCAGGTGAATCACTGCACGCCAGGCTCTTCAGGCGTGCCTGGTGACTGGGTCACCAAGCATGAGCGTCTGCTGCAGGCTGTGGCTCAGATCCATCGCGAGGAAGGCCGGATCGTTCATTTGGAACAGGAAAACACGCTGCGTGTCCGCAGTCGGACTGGCATCACCGTTCATGGCCAGTGTGACGTGGTGGTGAGCGAAACCCCCGACCAGCCGGGGATCATCGCCGATGCCAAAACCGGTCGCCCCCGCGGGAAGGACCGCGCCCAAGTCCTAACCTATATGGCTCTGGCACCGCATGCTTCCGCTCTGGGGGGGGTGCATCGGCCGCCAATGGGCGAGCTGGTTTATGCCAGTGATGGACGAGTTGAAATTGCAGCAGCGGAAGCCGGTCCGGCATTCCAAAAGCAGCTGGCTGAACTGTTGCAAATCTCTGCTGGTCCAGTGCCGGCAGCCTCACCATCCGCCAATGAGTGCCGGTTCTGCCGGCTCGCGGAGATCTGCCCGCACGCCGTCACCGAATCACCCACTGAAGATGCAGTGGGGTGGCTGTAAGGGGGGCCGGTTCTTCGCACGAACCGAGCTGTATCCCCCATCAATTCACACACACTGAGCACACACCACCGCAAAGCCCCCCCATGACCCGTGAACGCGACCCCTATCGGATCCCACGCGCCGGCTGGGAAATCGCTCCCACCGCCGGGCTGGCGGCCATTGACCTCAATGGCAACCACGGAGCCTTCACAAGCACGGAATTCATCGGTGAGCACACCGTTGGCGGGATGTTGGTGTACGCCGCCTACCAGGCGCTCTTGACGGGGCTACGCACTGAGGCGATGCGTAAGCGAGGCGAGATTGATCGCAATGGCCAGGTGCATGCGATTGCCGCAAGTGTCTGGGAAACCACCAAGCAAGGAGCCGCTGTCAGTGCGGTGCTCAGTGTTGTGCTGCTCGTCTTTCCTTGGCTGGGCTTTCCGCTGAGCCTGCTTGGAATCGTGGGACTTGGTAAAGCTTCCTTTGACTTGGCTCATGCCTTCTGGGATGGGCTCAGCGAGGAACAACGCTCCGATCTGCACCGAGCGGCCTTTGAAGCAGGGGTGAACCTGAGCCAGTTGCTTGCCGGTTCCGGCACGGCCAGCCAAGCGGCATGAACCGGGCGTTTGCCATTGGGATCACCTCAGCCTTCATCACACGGCTGCGCGAGCAGTCTCTGGATCCGAGCGTTGTGGCCGTGCTCAAAGAGCGGCTCGTAGCGCATGGAGCCGAACTGCAGGGTCAGTTGCCTGAGCTTCTGCTCCGAAGCAGTAGCCCCGAGGGGGCAATCCGCAGCTGGTTATCCGATAAGGATCTCAGCCACTGGATCCCTCAATCCCAAGGAGGATCAGCGCTGCAAGGCTGGCAGTTTGAATCCGCCAGCTGGAATCGAAGCCGCGGCGGCGAACCGATGAGTGCCGTTGATGTGGGACGGGCACATATCGATGGAGGCATCGATGCGGTTGCTGCTCCAGGTGTGGCCACAGACATTGCTGGTCACTGCCTAGAGGCCGCTGTTCTGGGGGCATTGATAGCGATCGCTTGGGAGCTGCTACGAAACCGGGAATCTTGGAGGCAAGCGAGACCAGTCGAGCGTCAAGAAAGGCTTATGTACGCCCTGAAGAGCGCTGGTTTAGCCGCGATCAGCRGGGCCTCACTATCAATTGCTKTCAGTATGGCTTTGGCCTTGGTTCCCGGCGCGCAAATCTGGCTTGCTACCGGAGCCATTTGCTGTACGGCAAAGGCATTACCTGGCAATGGTGACAGTGCATTTGATCTGAGGGCTTTTTCCAAGCAAAGATTTACTGCGATCCCAGAGAGAATCAATTAGAGAATTTTCCGATCATCTTCATGCTCCAAGAGAAGATTAAAGTGGGCAATCTCCAAAAATTACAACATAGGCAAAGCATCAACAGGCAACGACACACCCTCAGGAGCTACGATCTGAAGATATTGACCGCTAATTCGCCAGGCTTAGATACGCCTCAGGTTGAACCAGCCTCTTGAGGAGCGGCCAGGTCGAGCATGGGAATTATGCATCAGGCGAATAAATAGACTCATGGGCAGGACGGCGATCGGTTCAATACAATGAATAGGGTGCCTTGACGACCCACCCAGGCAGTGAACCACATCAACAACCCGCTC
This sequence comes from Synechococcus lacustris str. Tous, assembly GCF_003011125.1. Lineage (GTDB taxonomy): Bacteria > Cyanobacteriota > Cyanobacteriia > PCC-6307 > Cyanobiaceae > Synechococcus_D > Synechococcus_D lacustris. The sequence continues at coordinate 8,986 of NZ_PXVC01000027.1, forward strand.
CTAGGGAGGCAAATTGGCGAAGTTTACAAGTGGCTCTGCTTCTTGAACTACATATGCTTAAAATCAGATAAAAGCTTCGCCAACAGACTCGACGATATCCAATACGTTCTGGAGGCCGTTTCCTCCAATAAGGATCGAGATATCAGCGAAACAGCAGTATGGTGGGAAAGGTACTACGAAAACGAGGACTGCAACGAGTTCGGCGTCAACCTAATCAAGAACATCAGAAAGGCGGGAAGAGAAAGTCGCTTAAGTATCGCCGCACACAAATGGAAGTCACTTTCATTCTACTTCGCAGAGTTTAGGGGGTTGGCCATTTCACTTCGCTCTGCAAGGGACTCAGCTGAACACCAGGTATCTCAAGGTGAAAACGAAGATCTATTCATGAGCCTTTATGCAGCAGTCGCGCTAAGGATATTCGAAATTAGCAAGCTACTGGGTCCCTTGGTCGAGGAGATTGCCTTATCAAATCCCGATGAAGTTACCAGATTCGGCCTCCGGATTGTTACAGCATCAGAGTCCGAGCTTCAAAAGTACAAAGAGCTCTCTCAGCTAGTACTAGCACCCGTTAGCCCATCATTACCATCGAATTACACGCGCGAGGATAGTAGCGAAAGCTCTGCCAGCATAATCACAGACCTCCTTGACGAAAGCGAAGGTCGCATCCTTGAGCAATTTGAGGCATTAAGGGAGGAGATTTTAGTTGGCGTTGATCGAAGTCGGCAAGAGATCATCGACGTCATGACTCATTTGACATCAAGCCAACAAAAACCTGCCTCGCGAGCCTCCGACGGAGACGGCAAATTGCATGATAGCTTAAATACATTAAAAGAAACACCGCTCAACCGAGATCACTTATTTAGCGAGCTTCTTAAGCTAAGAGAGAAAATCTATTCAACCATGACATCTAAATTCGATGGGTTTGAGCATTGGCACAACATCCTTCAAAAGCCAATCATCGCGGAGATATGCCGATCAGGCTGTCGGAACTACGATGAAGTGAAGGAGCTACCAGGATTCAAGACGCGCATTATCCAAGGCAACAACGGCTTTGCCCTGAATGAACAGGAGCAAGCATATACCCAGTCTATCAATAAAATCCTAAGCCGCTTGCAATGAGTCTGGCCGCCAAGCATCCGTTGAGTCTTAGTGGCTACTGGCGTGAAGGCCAGTCAATTGTTTCGCCCGCGATGAGACCTCATCAACAACAGACTGGGGAGACTCAATCACAACATCGGCGCCGTAGCCAAACAACCAACGCCGAAAGTCCACATCCCGAGCCACCGTCCACGGCGGCAGGTCGATCTCGATCGGGAACGGGTGAGCATCGCCCTCGATCGGCTTTAGAACAACCGGTGCCTTGGCTGGCTGGCGCCAGCGATCGCCGGAGAGGGGCTTGGACAGACGCATCTGACTGAGCGGGTAACGCTGCAGCCCCTCACGCAGAAAGCGGTAGACCCGAAGCGTGCACCGAAAACGCACGGTGGTTAACAAAGCTCTCAGTTCCTCAGGGCTGGCCTCGCAGAGCTGCTCCTGGGAAGCAGCGTCATCACCGAAGTAAATACCACCGCTGAGCTCCATCAGCCGTGCAAGACGCCGCACTGCGTCAGCCCGTTGCTCCGGCGTACGGCGAAAGCCGCTGTCCACCTGCCGTAGAGCGAGCCGATCCAGCCGTTCAGTACGGATCAAGCCGTGGTCGCGCCCCACGGCATCCCTCTCGTAAGCGAGGTACCAACCGATGTTGTGAAACAGCAGCTGAAGGGCCACACGCTAATCGGCTCCTTCGGTTCCTCTCCGTGATTGGCGGCATCGGAGAAGCGCTCCAATACCACCCGTTGACCGGCCGTGATCGCTGCTTCGAGCCGTTCCGCCTGTTGGGGCACCGCCAATGCAGCCGTGCGGGTGAAGGGCTGCTCATCGGCCGCGGCCATGGCCCTGGCGATCACGCCACCCGCCCCCGCCTCTGCCAGCAAAGTAGACGCCTCTCCCCTCAGGCGCACCTGCCCGATCTGCTGAGCCGCACTACGTGCGTCGCGAGCAGGTCCTGATCCTGGCTGCCAATCAGCAGCGGGTGCTCGGTCCCCAGGCTGAGGTGTGGGTGCTCTGAGCATCGACTGTGGGCTTGGGCTTCCTTGATCAATGGATGGCTCCCTCCCCAGCGAACGGAACACGGGTGCATGCCGCCCCCGGTTCATCAGCGAGGCGGCTCACCGCAACATCCTCACGGCTCAAGTGGCCTTTAGACGCTGTTCACCCAGTTCTCGCTACCGGCCACTTCCGATCGCTCCTCAAAATAGATTGCGAAGGAGACCGAAGCATCATGACCGAAGGGTAGGAATTTTTGAATTATTGCCTCAAGACAAAACACGAACGATGTTCATTTCTCAGTCGGCAGCCAACAAGCAGGATACGAACTCACCGCGACCCAGCTGATCGCCTCCAAAAACAAATAGCTTTACAAATTCAAGGTCATCAGCCGAAGGGTCTCCAGCATGCATTACGCAGTTTCGGTAATCTCTGAGCTGGCACAGTCTGCTAACGAAGTCATAAGAAAACATTTGCCTAAAGTCAATTGGAAGCTGATATGCAGCATCCCTAAGCATTCGAATGTATGGATTTGATTGATTACCGGAGTAAGCCATTGTTTTGATAAGTGAAATAATATCACCCAGTGTTGGCTGTCTTTGAGTTCGATCAAGCAAATAAGACGAAGCGTTCTGGGCCCATTTCCAAGTAACGCATTCGCTCGGGTCTACTAGCGAGGCCAGCGGCAAGAAGAAATACTGTCTAAGCAGATACTCAGAGAATCTTGATACCAATAAGGAATAACTTGCGCAGTTATTAGTGGAGCCCTGGATTTCAACAATACCCTCCAAGTACTTTTTCCCTTGCGTATCGAGGTGACAAGTCCATTCAGGAAGCGGCACAGGCAAAGCCCTTTCGTCCTGACGCCTGGAGAGAATCTCGACTAACTGAAACAGATCATCAACTTGGCTTATATAGAATTGCCCATACGCTTCCTCAAGATTCTGAATGACTTCTTTGCATTCAGCAATCCTCGATTCGTGAGCAAGGCTCATAATCAGCCTTCGCAAAAGCCTTATATTGCCCGGTGCATTGCGGTGAAGGTTCAGCAAATAATCTGATGCCGAAGCCAACCCACATGACGCATCTAAAACCTTAATGTAAATATCAGTAACCCAGTAGCTTGATGGATCCAAGCCAATTGCATGCCGAGCGTGTTCGCTGGCTTGTTCAATACTTTCATTGTTTAAGCAATAAAGCGAGGCCAAGGATGGCTTGAATGCTGATGGCAGGCACAGTGGAAATGAATAACCATTAATATCCCCCTCGAATTCATCGAGTTGACTCAGCTCTGCCATTGCAGCGTCTAGATCATCGGACGAGAGCAATGCAAATGACTTGGCAAGACGCGGCGGTGGTTGGTCATTCATGCCAAGTACAGTCTCAATTGCTTCCTGAGTTCTTCCTTGCATGCTTAGCGCAATAGATGTAATGATACGCCAGTCACCATCAAGATCAATATCCCATTGGCTGATCGCCTCAATAAGAGCGGAAAGCTTTTCATATTGCGACATTGAAAGATAGAGATTGGCAAGACCTTTATAAATCTCATCGCCAACTCGTTCGCCAATCAGTGTTAGATCAGCAGATGCTTCCCTGATTTCACTTCGCAACTGCTTGATATCGATAAAGTCGTCACCACGGATGAGGATACTTTCCCATAGGGAGCATGCTTCATCATGAAATCCCTGATCGTACTTAATTTGAGAAGATAATATTGTTTTCTCGTCTGAGTCGCTTATTTGATTTAGGGCTTTCAGGAATTCACCGTAAAGATCTCTTCTGTTTTGCCGTTTAGCCAGAGCAAAGCCATTCTCTATGGGCATTAAGAAAGTCTCGTCTTCGGACAATGCTTTTATATAGAATTCAAGAGCGTGCTGTGGATCTGATTTTGAAAGTAGATTTGCGGTAATGGTATTTTTGCGCGTGCATAGCCCAGAGGCATGCTTTAAGGCTTCTAACGCCTCTTCGTGCAAGCCCATCGCATCGAGGGATACAGGTATATTCCAGCTGGCATTTTCATAGCCAGGAAATGTTTGAAGTTCTTGCCAGCACTTGAGAGAATATTGATGATGTCCTGCATTGCCACATTTGATCCCCAGTTCATTGATAAAGTCCGGATACCGGTAACACTTCGAAGGATCTTCTTCGCCGAAACCATCTTCTTTAAATGCCTCCCGGATCTCCCATGCTTTAACCAAAAATACAGCCGCATCCCTACTACCAAGAATTGGCAGTAGCTCGTCGTACATGACCATCAGGCCAAATGGATCTGTGATCATTATCATCGCTTCGATTAGATTCTCGTGAATGAGAATGCTTTCTGAACCCAGGCTAGATACTATTTTCTTCTTGTGTTTGAACATCAACCCCTTCGCCTTGATCACATCTCCATTGGTAAGCAAAGAGACCACATAGTTCAAGATAGTCTTTGGATTCTTTGGGTCAAGCTCCAGGGCCTTTTCCCTGCAGTCCAATTCATCACGAATTGCCATTCCAAGATCGGCAATGGCATTGCCAAGATTATTGTAAAAGTTTCCAGATGTTATTGGAGCACCACTATTGCGGAATGCGTGCAAATAGTTATATGCTTCTCTTGGCCTTCCACCCTCTAGCAGAAGATCTGCAATATTTGTAAATGCCAACTCACAGGCAGGATTCTTTTCGATGCATCTTCTGTAGGCTTCAAGCGAAAGCACTCTTTTGCCCAGCTTCTTGTAAGCTAGACCCATATATAGATGGGGAGTAAAGGTTGTATCGAGGTACTCGATGGACTCAGTGCACGCATCAATTGTCCTATTGAGGCTTGAAAGGCCTGAGTACTCAATGTGACATAGCAGATCGAGAAGTTCCTTGACTTGCTCACGGGGCAACTCTGTATCTAGTGCCTGGTCAATCATTAGGCGAATAGCCTTGGCTTGATCTGCTAGATTGAACTGAAATATTTCGTCTAGGCTAAACTTTGATATCTTGGTGCGTGTCTTTAACGCTGCTGGTATTTCAGGGCTGGCCTGCAATAGGTTGAGTGTCTCGATGTCCGATTCATGAGGATTTTCACCAAGAAGGCTCACGGCCGTTTGAAACGCATTGATTGCCCGATCTCGATTGTTAGTGGCAATTTCAGTTATTCCAAGGAAGGCCCAGGCGTCACGCGAGTAAGCATCGGCTTTGGTCGCATCTAAAAAATATTTCTTTGCCTGCACAATGCTTCCCCTTTCAAGATGAATCCAGCCAAGGTCTATCAAGCAAGCTGGATAAGGTTTATCGAGCAATGCCCCCTCTAGCAGGCACTCTTCTCCGGAAATAATCTGTGCTTCATCTTTATCAAGAAGCCCGTTAATCACCTGGTATTCGCCGAGCTGCCACCATTCAAGTCCGCTACGATTGCTCGGTTTTTTATTGCGTATTCGAGCAATCGCTGAGTCCCGAACATTTCTCGGTGGATATGATCGCGCATGAGTACCCTGCTTGCTACCCGCGTCTGCTGATGCTGGCGTGACTGAGGCCCCAGTCGCAGCTTGCGAATAGAGCTTATTCTTTCGTTTTTTCCCCATCTTAGTCTGTACTTTTTACTTTTTAGCAAGCTCAACTGCTTGCAGCAAACATAGCTGATTCTATTTACTGTAGGCCAGCTAAAGCTAGCTCCTGTCGCTGAGGTCGAGCACGGTCCAGGTGGTTTCCCAGACCGGCCCACAGGCCATGCCACAGGTGGTGATCTCAAAGGCCACCCAGCCAGGTTGTTCAACCCCCTCCAGAAATGCCGCTACATCGAGATCCACTTCTTCGGTATCCACCTGGTTGATGTAGGCGTCCCAGGCTTCCTGCAGCTCAGGGGCCAGGTTGAGCGGTTCGGACGGCACTTCCTGGTGCCATCCCCCACGGAACGTTTCGGCTTCAATGCCGCCCTCCTCCGCGTAAACCGCCTTGCCGGTGACAGGGCAGAAGAAATTCCAGTGGCCGTGCTCGAGCTTGATCAGTTGCATGGTGCATTCAGGTGCTGGAGGAATTGTGGGGCGATCGGGCTGATCTGCGCATCCGTTTCATGCGAACGACCAAGCCGTCGATCGATGCCCGCCTCCCGGCGCCCATCGTCCCTGCGGCCATCAACCCCTTGTATTTCGTCGCTGCCGCGCCCCCTGAGCAGCCATCCACTGACGGCTGCGGCCCGGGCGGCGGCTGAGGTTGAAGGTGTCCCAGCACACCACCTTCTGCTGGGGATCACGGTCCCGCAGCTCCGCTTCAAACTCGGCCATCACTCCCCGATCCAGCCCCCAGCGCCAAAGCGGGTGGCGCACGATCACCCAGGGTTTGCTGATCGGATTACTCGTGCTCAGGCGGAAGGCCACCAGGTCGTTGCGGCTGCTGGATTGCACCAGATCCTCTCGGGGATCGCCGCCCCAGAGGCGGAGGTTGAGCCGTGCCACCTGCTGGGCCTGCTCCGGCCAGTCGCGCAGTGGCGCCCAGCTGAAATCGCCATCAAGGCCGCAGTTCCACTGCGGTTGCACGAAGGCCCGTAGCTAACAGAGTGCTAGCCGCCAATCAAGCAGGCCATGGACGGTCTGGTTCTCATAGGTCTTCAGGCAGCTGTAGCAGCTGTCCTGGCACTCATGGCGGTGTTGGTCATCGCTCCAGGCCAGTGCTTCAGGGGTGTCTTCGTGCCTGCCCGAATCGCTGCCTGCCGTGCCGAGGCACTGGCGGATGTGCTCCAGGATCGGCGGCACTCCCTGACGGTCATCGCCCAACCAGGCACTGAAGCCCGCTCCATTCACATGGGCATCGACGATCTGGATCAGCGGGAGCCGCTGACCATCCATCGCAAACGGCCGTGGCTCCACCGCTTCCAGCGAACGGTGGTCCACGTCGAGCTCTCGCGTGGAGCGTCCAATCAGCAGCTGAGCCGCAGAGATTGCCGCTGCCCGCACGCCCTGCCAGTAGTTGGTGCCATCTGGGCCACTGGCTGGCGCTCGCTGCGCGTGCGGGTGAGGGGCGGCGCATTGAGCCGCACCAACACATTCAGGCGCCAGCCCCCTTGGCTGATGGCCGGGCGCTCAGGGTAGGTGCTCAGAACGGTGATCGATCGACTGGTGTCCATGGCTCAACTCCTCAGGTGGTCTGCAACCACTGTTTCCTGCGCGGCGGGTATCCGGAGCTGTTCTCCTGCTGCCCGGTGTCAACTACGTAGGCGGGCGCGTTGCCTCGCGAGCTTTGTTACCCGTTTAATTGTCGCCATGCATCCTGCGAAGAACGACTGAGGCATTCAGCCCACCCCCCTGTATCAGCAGAGAAGTCCGCTCGTATTAAAGAAACCACCATGGGGTGCAACTAATGAACAATGAGACCGATTTACGACGCCAAATTTCGTGGTGAAATTCGCAAACGGATGAGTACGGCTAGCTGTTAAACAATTACTTAATTTTCAAGGGCTACAGGTATTAGCCGACAAACGCTTTATAGCTGGAGGCACCTATGGAAACGAGAAGGGGAATTAGTGCCTGCCAGCTGATCTAGGTGCCTATTGCTGAGAAAGAGGGCTTTACCCCCAACAACTTGCTCGATGGCGCCAAGCAGCAGAGTACGCAAATGGATTAGATGCACCAAGCATGGCGGATCGGAACTACAGAGAAAGGAAAAGGCACTTTGGTTTAGCAGTACACGCAGACCAGCGAATCTGTTGATATTTGCGAGATAAGACATAACACCTATGAAGAAGCGAAAAGAAGGCACCCCAAGCGCTGGAGTAGATATATGAAAAACTGGCAACAACCAGAGATTGTAAAAATWAATCATCCAAGTCCGATAAAATCAATCGAGGGTTGATAAATTACTAAGCTATCTTGCATGAGATAAAGAAAATAGCTAACCAGTAAATGATTATAAGAAATAATTCATTAATTGTCTATTCACGTGGATATCGCTGTGCCATGGGCAGGAAGCAGTTTATATTCAACTTGTTGCCTCGCACGGCATCACAGGCGGACAACTTTGCTGATAGATACCGCCACCCCGCCACAGACTGAGAGGAAGCTGCGTCATGCCGCTGTGTTGCTGAACTTCTTCGATGTCAACACAGCGACGGGAGAGCGCAGTGTTGAACTGCAGGTGGGTGACTATCCCCTGCTGGGACTACAGACCGATCTGTTGGTGGTCTCAGCCTTTTCCGGGCATTACACCCCGGTTAGGCGCACACTCTTGGGCCACTTGCATGAGGCCTACGGCTTGAAGCTTTCCGATCTGGAGATTGCTCTTGATTTGCGCTCTAGCCCGCTCAAGACCTGGGTGAGTGTACCGATGGTTTAGGAGGCGAATGCACCCCCGAGCCGATTTACGCGCATCGCTGGAGTGGAGGGAGCGATTGAGTGGCAAAAAGGTGATCTGGTGCCCTGGCCACCGTTTAACCGTTTGTTCTCTCTGCTTGCGCTCCTGCCGATGCGCGGGATTGCTTGCTCAACTGTGGCCTCACCTTTGCTGGGTAGTGGCAACCAGGGCATTGATGCGCTCTCCCCACATGCCGGAGCTCCTCGAAGCACGCTGAAATGACTTATTTCAAATATCTTTCATGCAAAACTCAAGTTCTTTTATCCACCGTGCAATGGCAGAACGCGAACGAACTCGCCAAGAAAACCTCCTAAGACGAAGCCTAAATGATTTAGTCAATTAACACCTACATGGTCTTTCATTGCTTGTGCATCGAACGGCCACCGACAAGTCCGGCAAGTTTCTGGCATAATGAACTCCGATCGACATTTCGCTGCCTCAAAGAGAGATGCTTGATGTCAAACTGGAATACGATAAAAAACGGCTTTTCAATGCGGCATCCGCCATTGTGCTTATCACGGGGGCGCGAGAATCGATAAGGCCAATTCCTCGATACACCTTGGATCGCTGGAGTAATGCAACTGTTGCAGAGATAGAGGATGTCCTATGCCACAAGACGAGGGTAGCCTATGCGACCCGAATTGATATCGCCTTTTTGCATGCAAGCAGCTGCGCAAGCAAGGCTATTGAATTTAGTGCGCACGGTGAATACCTCGCCTCAATTACCAGCCTGGTAGACGCGATCTTTTACACTGCAAAAGACAATACAATCAGCCAAGGCGCCAACCATGCAAGCGCTCTAGCGGCTCGTGAATTACTTGCTTTGCAACGTCATCCACGCCGAAACTTGATTCGGGCAGAGCTACGCAGAATCATCGACAACATTCAAAATGACTCAGGTGATGCATTTATCCAAGAGGCCCTAGGCCTTAGCTGGGATAGCTTTAATAATCATCTCTTGGCCCTTCGAAAAGGGATAGCACCGTTAAATACAGTCGATGATACAAGCAGTGAAGATCCGATCATGCTATCAGTGAGCGTGGCTGATGTTCTTATTTCAGGGCCAGCGCGATTGTCAGATAGCGGCCCACTAGATTATGACACTTCTGACAGAGATCTTAGGGTCTCCAGGGTGAATCTTTGTCAATTCCGAGGATCCCCTGGGAATTTATCCCTAGACCTATCTCCCAAGGGCCGTCCATTATCAGCGATTATTCTTGGGGACAATGGCTCTGGAAAGTCTACAATCGCTGATTCTATCGAATTTGCGCTTCAAGGAAGGATTGGAAGATCAATCGCTTTTGATAGTCCCCTTGCCCCTTCAGCGAAATCCTTCGCAACGGCTGATCTTGCAGAGGTGACTGTTACGCTTAACAATGACACAACTATATCCCGAAGGCTTGAGAGCAAGCCGAGTGGCCGATTAGGCGTTGATAATGAGCATGTTCGACCAGGTTTTCGACTGGCACCAATAAGCCTCAAGAGACAAGATATTCTGCGATTTCTCGATACTGGGGCAATGGCTAGAGGCCATGTCTTTTTTGACTATTTTCCTGTTAATGCTTCTGAGATGGCGATAAGGCCAGAAGAATTGAAGGCTCGCCTTGATGACGAAGAATATGAGCTTAGAGTTCTTAGAACTCATATTAGCGAGGCATTGGGCACCGAGCTTGATGCCGAACCACAAGAGCTTGCGAACAGAGACAAGCTCGAGGCAATCATAAAGAATCGAGTTCTTAATGGGCAGAGCATTGCACAGGCTAAAAGAGATGGTCTCTGGGATCTGGTTCCTGAGTCGATTCGAGAAAATATTACAAGGCTTATGCAAGCGCAAAAGAGGCTACGTGCAATCAAAAACGAGAGGAATCGAGATCTAATGACCAAGAATCCCGTTCTTTATCGGGCACAAGTAGCGATACTCGGCGAAGCACTAGAGGGGATTGGCGAGCTTCTTACATCAGCCTTTATGGAAATTACATGCGCCTCTCATGTGTCACGAATTGATGTTATATTTGGCGGTCCCTCTGGCCCTGTTGCTCTAGATATAATTGTCGAACTTTCTTCGGGCAAGCGATGCTTTCCGCAGCAAATCTTTTCAGAGGGATACCGAGATCTGCTAGCCATCCTCTTTTTTCTTGCTGTTGCTAAACGAGCATCCGAGAAAGGTCAAGCTCGAGTACTTATTCTCGACGATGTCTTTCAAAGCGTCGATTCGGGTATACGAAGTGGTACCGTTGAATATATTCTTAGAGAGTTCATTGATTGGCAACTCATATTTACTGTCCACGACCGTCTATGGTTTGAGCAACTTACTGCAGCACTMAGGCGACATCAGCATCCATTCGTTCAGTTAGAGCTAAAACGCTGGAGGTTCGACACTGGAATAGTTGCATCTAGTCCAGGTGATTTCAGATCCAACCTCAACCACCAATTATCAAATGGTGATCCTTCGGGAATATGCGGGGCTGCGGGGCTGCTCCTTGAACAAGCCAGCGATCAGCTTTCGTGGAGACTCGGAACTTCTATTAAGCGTGCGAAGGCTGACAAGTATACCCTCGGAGCTCTTTGGCCAGGGGTAGCAAAAGAGCTTCGCCGAGTAGGACTAAGTAAGGTCGTCGACCGAATCGACAGACTTTATGTCCTCAGAAACCTTGCGGGTGCTCACTTCAATGAGTGGGCGGGCGCACTCTCACGGGAAGAGGCAGAGAACTTTGGGGAAGCAGTACTTGAATTAGTCAAGTCATCCTGGTGCTCAACGTGCAATGACTGGATATCAAGACAAGGGGCGACTGCAAGATGCCAGTGTGGGGCGCTGATGGATCCAGGCTCCACTGGAAGAACAAAAAACCTTTGATCTAGGAATGCTTTTCTGCATCGGCCTATCGCGAAGCCTTTCGCCATCTGCCCGATCTTTAGCGTTTGATTATTTTCGACACCGATCGCCATCTCAGTGTTCTGGGCAGGGCCATCGATTCCACGCTGGCGCGCGTGGATGCGAAGGACCTGCGGAATCCCCTGTCCTCAGACTTGCCTGGGCTAAAGCAGTTGAACGATTTGCTACGGAATCGCGTTGATCCAAGAAATTTGCATTCCAGCGCAATGGCACATGACCTGGGCGAGCTTCTGGAGATTCTGCGGGCCAAGCAGATCGCCCCCATCGCCTTGGGCATTCATGCCCGCCGGGTGGTGGAGAAATTGGTGCTTCACAGCCTACGTGATGATCCGGATCAACATCGTTTAAACCTCAATCACGGCATCCGCCTTCTGGCCCAGCGCGGTGCCGACCGCTGGCTGATCAGCTGCCTGCATCAGGTGCGCTGCTTCGGCAACTGGATGGGACACCCATCGACAGATGACGCCCCGCGGCCGGTGCAGCTGCACGACGTGCTCGCCATGCTCAGCGCCTTGCAGCGGGTGTTAGAGGACTACCCCTGGTGAGGGGTGATCCGGTCAATCGTGCGCATCAGAGCCAGTTCCATCGGATCCAGCGTGCCAGCCAGGGCAACAGAAACCGATTCGTCTGAGCAAGCTCTGACAAGCCTCGCCATTGATCCCATCGTGGCCATGAACATGCGCGAGGCAGCAAGCATGTGCGGAGGAGGGGCCGAGGTAGGTGGATGGGGTGCACTGACCGATGGCGTTGTTCGCAGGTAACTCCGTTACATCCCATGGTGTTCGCTGAAGCATGGGTGCACCGCATGAGGCACGACCCATGAACTCCCTCGCCCTCCAATCGCTCCATGGCCAGATCCTCCGCTTCACCGGTGTGATCGATCGTTTTGGCGGCTTCCCCCAGTCGGGGCGAGTCATCCAGACCCTCTGCGTTCGCGAACTGCGTCTCGCCAGCACAGACCAGCCGGTGACCCCCGACCACTGGTGGTTTCGCCTTCGGGAAGACTGGGCCCAGGCCGGTATCGAGCCCGGTGACACCGTGCTGTTCACGGCCAAGGTGCAGCGCTGCACCAAAGGCTGGGATCAACCCATCGCGCTTGACGGTGGTGCGAGATATCGGCGACAGCAGGTGGTGGGTTTGGGTGGTCGCATCCGTGATGTGGTGGTCACCCACCGCGCCCAGCGCCACAGTGTGGTGGTGAGCGAGCTACAAGAGCAGGTACGCAGCCAGGCACTGTTGCTCGCAGACGCGGAAGCCCAGGCCAGGCGGCTTGAGATCCACCGGGATGCGCTGCTTCAGGACGTACGGGAACTTCAGGAGCGGCTGCACCTGGTCACCACCCGCTGCAGGATCCTGGACCCAGCCACTACCCGATCCCTTCCGCCAAAGACAAGACGGGCCTCGGATGGGCGCCGGCGCCATTCGTTCTTCGCACGTGAGGCGATGCAAAATGGAGCGGGGTTCGCAAGCCTTGGCCGATGAAGGCACCCGTCCGCTGCCACCTGCTGATCGGCCCTCCCGCCAGCGGTAAGACCACCCTGGCCCAGAAGCTGGCGCCCCTGCTCACCGAACCAGGTGAGCCACCTGCTCTGGTGCTGTCCACTGATCGCATAAGGGCTGAGGTGTTTGGCGATGCGGCGGTGCAGGGACCCTGGCCCGACATCCGCGAACGGTTGCTGGAAGAGTTGCGGCAGGAGGTGCGCGCCGGCCGACCGGTGATCCTCGACGCCACCCATGCGCGCCGACCCTGGCGGTTAGCGTTCACCCAGGCGTTGGAACTGCCGGCACCGGTGGAGTGGATCGGCTGGTGGCTGCACACTCCACCAGCCCAGTGCCTTGCCTGGAACCAGACCCGGCAGCGGAAGGTGCCGGAGCCGGTGATCCGCGAGATGGCCGCGGCGCTCAGCCACAAGACCTTCGGCCCGTCCCGAGCCGAGGGCTTCGCGGCGGTGGTGGGACTCGATCCCAGCAAGGATTCCGTGGATGCGTCATTTCTGCAGAACCAGCTGAATGCTGTCGATAAACGCATCCGCAACGCCGTCAACAAGGAGCTGGGCAGGAGGAACGGCAAAGAGTTGCACGCCTACTCCCGTCTGCTGGATCTCGAGCGGCTGCTGTATCTGATTCGCCTGCTGAGCTGCTTTCCTGAACTGGAGGCCAGCGACGAAGCCACCCGGGAACAGCTGGAGGCGATTGTGAGCCCACTGCCGGAAGGAAGCTTGGCCGAGAGAGCCGCGGTGTACCTGCGCAGCTGGAACGAGATCCAGGGTGGGTTCGGCGAGTGCTACGCCGACCCTGCAGCCATCGAGCGTGATCTCAACTGGCTGGAGACCAATGGCTTTCTGCGAACGAAGGAATCCAGTCGCTCGTCGATCGAGCCAGGTCCCTTCCAGGCCAAACCATCGGACCCTGTGCATGGCGGCTACCCCGCACACGGGGATCTCCCCATCTTCCAGCGGGTGTTCACTTTGCTGCGCCACATCCTTCTTGAGCCCTTTGACGCCCACACCGAGGGGGAGCGCCCAGCAAAGWACTCATCAGGGCCCAAGTCCCAGAAGCTACCCACGCACCTAATCCAGCAACTGGCGGAGATCCCTGGCAGCTACATGCCCGGAGAGCAGGACACCTTGCAGCAGGATGTGCGCCATCTGCTCACGCCCTACGGCTTCCGGGAACAAAACGACAACGCCCGCCACGGCTACGCCATCGGCAATGCGGTGCTCTCCGGCCCCCAGCTGCTGGAGGTGTACAGCTGGCTGCGGGAGACCGGCGAGCGCCTGGCCGATCCTTCCCATCAGCAGCTCCTGGAGGGCCTGCGCCGCCGGTTGAGCTGGGGTGGGCTACTCAAGCAAACCAACCAGAGGCTGCTCTTGCGCGCCGTGGTGAACCGCTCGATCGTGCACCCTCGCGCCGGCAGCCTGGCTGCAGACAACAACGGCAGCCGGATCGACACGGCGATCGTGGAGCACCGCCGCGTTCAACTGGAGCGTATTCAGCGGGCGTCGTCGCACCCCAACAGCCCCGACGGCATCCTCACCATCTGGCCGCTGCAGGTGCTGTTCCACAACATCGCCTGGTACCTGGCCTATGAGGAATGGCATCCCGGCCAGGGACACGGTCTCATCCGCACCGAACGGCTCGATCGCCTCAAATGGATCCGGGAGGACGGCAGTTTCCGTCGCGACGAGGACGCCCATTTCCAGGCACTGGATCGGCTGGAGCGGCTGCTGCAGGTGTGCGGCGGCATTTTCTTTGGAGAGGATCTCGAGGCCCAGCTCGACCTGGCCAGCCCCACCCCAGCCCGTCAGAAAAGGCAGCTCACCAACACCCTGCGCTTCTCCTGCCAGGACTGGAGCTTCGCCTTCATCCGTGAAGCCTCGCAGAAATTCCCAGCCAGCCAGATCCGCTACTCCAAGCCAATCACCTCGACTGCAGGCTGGAAGGTCGACAAGCTGCATTGCCTGCAACCCAACCCCGCCGGCGACACCCATCCCTTCCCCGTCGAAATCGACCTGCCGATCTGGACACTGCAGCAGGACCGGGATCTCCAGGGCTGGTTGTTCCGCTTTGGAGCTGGCATCCGAATTGAGAAGCCAGAAAGCTTATGCAATCTGCACCGCAAGATCGCCCAGGAGGTGTTGGGCGTTTATGTGAAGTCGACTTAATCCCGAGCACCCCTCAGATTCCGTAGGGGTCAGAAGCCGTACTCCTGGAGCCTCTCGCAGAAGTCCTGGAGCTCATCTGGCTCAATGGGGGCCTCACTGGCTTGGATGGCGGCCTCATCGATGTCGCCGGGGTCGCGAAACCACCCGCGCACCTTGCAGCAGAAGCTCTCCTGGCCCTGACACAACTCCTCGAAGCCGCCGATCCAGTCGATCTGCAGCAACCCCTTCAAAACGCTGTTGAACGTGGCGAGGCTCCTCAGCGGCTCGTCCTCAAAGGATTCCGCAATCGCTCGCAGACGATCCCTGAACCCAATCCACTCCTCTTCCTGCTCGAATGACATGTAGAGAGCAGGGCTGTAGTCCGTCAGGAAAGCCAGCAGCTCCTCGCGGGAATCGAACCACTGGAAGCAACCGGTTCCACCACCGATCGCGGGTGGTGCATCCCCCCACGAGAACAGACCCCAGGAATACGCTCGGGGGTCGCGCTCTGAGGTGGTCTGAGTCAGCGTGTTGGCTTGCTCGGTGAGCAACTCGGAGTTCCAGGACACGGATCAGGTGGTCGGCGTGAGGTTTGCATGCACCATGCCACCCGCCTGCCCCCTCTGCCAAGAAAGTTGACGCCTTTTTATTGAAATCACTTGGGGGCTTAATGGAGCAATTTAATGACTGCTTACAGCAACTCCATGCATCAGCAAATAATCCTTCTTTTATCGAAAAACCCGCGGGTTACAACCAGCGATAATTACAAATACTACAAGTTAATAGGTTTTATGTTCTAGTCAAAACTTTCTATCATCACGTCCTCGAAGTAAATCTATAACTCTTCCTCATCAGCAATCTGGTTCATTGCAACAACCCTTACGGCACATGCTTCTACGATTTCAGCCCAGCGAATGGGTGTAATGCCGAGCAGTTCAGGTATATTTTCCGCTCGTGTTCCTGCTCTTATCAGCTTTTGGCCCCTTACATGCAATTCACGCCAACGACCTGGAACTGTGATCAAAAATCCTTTATCACGCAGGTAATGGGTGATTTCTCCATTTACAAATGGCCTGGCATAWGCAATRAAATTAGATTTGCTATTATTTATYCTTTTATCATCATATCTTCTAGATGCTTTTATTAAACCAATTGCTGCTAACTGTTCAAGATCTTCTCTTGGATGACCAGTACGCCGGGCGTAATTAGCGGCTACTTTTGCAGCAAATGGTAAATGTTCAACAACTAATGCATCACATACCTGCAAGTCCGAACCAGGGGCTACGCGTTGCCGTGTCTGGCAGGGCCTAACAGCCAAACCAGAACCAGGGGTTACGCCAGGGGCTACAGGGCGGGCCCTTCCAGAAACCCGAAGCTCAGGAGAATCATGGGGCCTCGGTAAATGCCGACCCTTTGGGTCTCGGCCCTGTGGTTCACTGCCCTGTGGGTTTGTCATTGGTTTGACCGTTCAGTTTGGTGTTAGCGAGAAAACAGCAGTGGCAAGGGCGTGCCTCTRCTATTTGCGCGCCAGTATTTGTTTTGCAGCCAGATCACCCCTTGGCAAAAAGCATCTACTAAATCGTCATTKGCAGCATTAGGAAAACCWAGTAATTCATTTATTAATTCGTCATTACCAGGATTAAAAGCAAGCTGTCCTGCTTCCATTAGTGGTGCKGCTGCATGGGCGCGGCTTGATTTACTACCAACAGGCCGTATCGCAATCAAACCAGGTATTTGTCGTCGTAATARCTGGCAGACCGCTGGCCCATTAGCTGCATCTTCTATTAACACCGCATCAGGGCTTAAACCCTGTTCAGAAAGTAGCTGCAGAGTTTGAGTGAGATGTTTTAAAACTCCTGGCAGATCAAGGTGGTAATGAACACTTGATAGAACTTCAATTCTGTGCCCGGATGAATCTTGTTGGTTTTGCCCCTTTGGGACTGATGCAGCGGAAGGATGCAGCTGCATACCCTGTGCTTTTGCAGCCTGTGCCGGATGAATTGGTTTGGTTTCAGGAATGAGGCCAAGTAAAACAAAAGCGCAGTAGTCATTTTGGTGTCCACCTTTAAAACTCAAATCACAACTAAGCACTAAAGGCGCATACTTTGCCCCTGTGGGGCTTAGGCCTCGGGCCTCGGGCCTGTGGCCCTTTGGGTCTGTGTATTTAATCCATTGGCGTTGGAATAATTGGCCATCAGCCGGTGATGGCCTTTGTTGATAGAGCGCATTCCACCAATAAGTGCCAGCTCTTATACGTATTTGATTTAGTTCAGCTAGTGGGAAACGTTCAGGGCATAACGCTTCTCCTGGTTGTCGCCAATCAGTTTCCAAACTGCAAGAGGTTGGAAATAGGAGCTGTTTAGCTAACGGTTCAGCAATTGCGGGCAGATTTAATACATGCCACGCCTGCGGTGCGCTACCTGCCTCCTCTTGCATTAACCAGCCGATCAAATCATCTTGATGCCAACGGGTTAGCACCACCACCTGAGCAGCACTTACCCCATTGGGGCTGGCCCGATTAGTGCTTGTTACCCCTGGTGTAACTCCTGGTGTAGCCGCTGGTTCTGCGCGGGTAAGCCATACCGATTGGAACCATTCGATTAGTTTTTGGCGTTGGCTAGCAGAATTTGCATCTTCTGGCCCTTTATAGGGATCATCAATGATGCCTAGTGCATAACCTTTACCTGTAAATGGTCCACGCACACCAGCTGCAATGCAACCACCGCGTTCAGGTGTTAGCCAATTACCAACAGCGGTTGAATCTTTGGATAGGGGATAACCAACAGAACGGTAATAGTGCCGTGCTTCTCGGCTATGGGCATAGGCAAGTTCAGCCGAATAGGAAGCGATTGCGCAAAAACGATTGGGATAACGACTTACCCAATAGGCAGGAAATAATTTTGATACCAGTAATGATTTACCAGTTCTTGGTGGGATCGTAACGATCAAGCGATTGAGATCACCATCTGCTATTTGCTGCAGCAGCGCAATTAGTCGCTCAGCCCAGGTATGAAATGCATAATCAGGGTAAGCAGCAGCAATAAAATCATGAAA
>NZ_PXVC01000270.1 GCF_003011125.1 Synechococcus lacustris str. Tous
TGTTTGCAGCGCTTTGCTGCCAATGGTGCAACACCACACCACCTGCTAGCACAAGGAATAGAGCCGGTTCGCCTGCGGGAACAGCTAGCTGCCTTTGCAGATCAGCGGCCGGTGGCCTCAGATTTAGTTGCACCGAACGATGGGCACAGGCTTGGGCGCAGGTGAGGCACAGCACACAGTTGCGGTTATCGCTGAGGTGGGCCGGGTGGGTGCCCAGGGGGCAGCCGCTGGTGGCTAGCCCCTCTCCTTCCGCCGGGCCTCCTTTAAAGCAGGCATAACTACTGCAACTACCGCTACAGGTGCCGGCTTGGGCCCGCAATTCCAGGATTGATAGCTTGGCAAACAGGCCATTCATGCCGCCCACGGGGCAGAGGTAACGGCACCAAAATCTTTTTTCAAAAGCCAGGGAACCCAGCACCGCTCCAGCTGTGATCACCAGCAGCAGGCAACTGCTGAGCCAAGGGCTGCTTTCCATGGCGTCCAGTTCCTCCCACAGCAGAATTGCAGCAAAACCAGCGGCCAGTAGAGGTGAGGCCCAGCGGTCGGTGTTGCCGCRGGGCCAACGGGCTGGCTGCCAGCCGATGCGCGTTGCAATGCGTTGGCTGATTTCACCCCACACCATGAAGGGGCAAAAGGAACACCAAAGCCTGCCCACGAATGGAAAACCCAGCAGGATTAGGGGCCACCACCAGGCCCAAAATAGATTTAGGGCACCGTTATGGGCCCGATCCTGGGG
>NZ_PXVC01000271.1 GCF_003011125.1 Synechococcus lacustris str. Tous
GAGCAAATATGTTTCTTATTCGTATGTAGGCATCCCCCCAAACAGCTTTCTGCCAATCGAAGGGAAGAACCACAGATGACGCTGGACTACCTGGTACACGCAGCTTTAGCTGTACTTGACCCCTCATGGCCACTACTGTCCATCCCTTCCCTAGGCCACGCACCTGTTCCCGTGCTGCTATCTCCCAGCCAGAGACAGATACAACAGAAGGCAAAGTCTGCGGTCAAATTGCGGTCAAATCATAGCTGATATGTCATGACAGGGTTGGACTGTACAGGCCAAATCCATTGCTATCACTCAAAATCATAGTGAGGGCTTTGACGCGTCATCTGCTTTGGGAGCACTAGGTCGCAGGTTCGAATCCTGTCGCCCCGACTGACTTTTMAGGGATTGACCAAGGGACATGTGAGCAAATATGTGAGCAAATAGCTGAGCTTGCTCATTTGCATTAACTAGCTCTCATGCCTTTTGCTCCAACACGTGAGCGTGGCTTCAACGTTCTCTGGGTGCCACTGCAGAGGTCCCCTGCCTTGAGTGCAGCCCCACCGGCGGTAATGTTTTCCCGGCTGAAGAATCCCCCTCATACGAAGTCTGCGGAGTGTTTCGCGGCTCATGCCCAAAGCGGTGCAAGCATCAGCAGTGCTGATCCAGGCCCGCTGTCGGGTAGATGTTGTGGAAATGGTGTCCATCAGCCTCTCCTCGCTTCTGATTGGGACTTCTTGCATAGTTTGTATG
>NZ_PXVC01000272.1 GCF_003011125.1 Synechococcus lacustris str. Tous
GAGTAGATCGCATATTTGATTCAAGGTTTGTGCTGTTTGCAGAGCTTGCCATATAGCTGAACCAGTTTCATTTAGAACGAGGTAATCGCAAGTTTTACTTTGAAATAGGGTTATTTGATTATCCAATTCACTAAATACAACGGCGGGATGCTGCTTGAATC
Organism: Synechococcus lacustris str. Tous; assembly: GCF_003011125.1. Taxonomy (GTDB): domain Bacteria; phylum Cyanobacteriota; class Cyanobacteriia; order PCC-6307; family Cyanobiaceae; genus Synechococcus_D; species Synechococcus_D lacustris. The sequence goes on from NZ_PXVC01000272.1 coordinate 162, forward strand.
GCTTTGTACTTGGGCTTTGATGTTGTTGAGTGGCCATGTTGAAAAACTTAATAAATTGGAGGAGGAGTTGCATTTTAAGCAGGCTCTGGAATTGTTTTTCCTGAACCTGAGGATCCACTTCAACCTTTGCTACTTATTGTAGTAAACATTTGGGATGTTGCAGGTTAAATAATTACAGCTTTTTCTAACGTTATTTAATGCCCCGCTCACCCCGCCATCTGCCGCAGGGCTATTCATTTCATATCACACTTAGATGTAATAGTAGAGAATTTTTGATTGCTAAAGGGTTGAGAAGAGATGTGCTGCTTTCAGTGTTCGCTAGGGCACAAGCCAAGGTGCCGCACAAGTTGTATGGGGTGTGTTTGATGGCAAATCATCTGCATCTCCTTATCAGACCAGATGATGCTTCCCAGTTGCCGAGATTGATGCATTGGATTGGCTGGTATTCAGCAATGGCACTCAACCGCCTGAGTGGGCGTTGCGGGCATTTTTGGGAAGCAAGGTATTACGCCACTGCGATTGCTCCTAAAGACCACAAACGAGTGCTGAATACACTCAGGTATATCC
>NZ_PXVC01000273.1 GCF_003011125.1 Synechococcus lacustris str. Tous
AGTTGCTTTCACCTGCTGCTGATCAAGTTGCTTTCACCTGCTGCTGATCAAGAAAAAGCAATCCAAAAGCAGAGCAACTCAAGGCCAATTGCAGGCTCAGTTGCAGCAACAGGTGATGCACCACTGCAAAAAGCAGATGTGATCACCTACGACACATCACTACTTAGGGAAGACACTGAAACCACCTATGCCACACCCAGCTCAGCAGCAACTGCATTACTAAATCAAAGAAGGCGATATAGAAACCAATTACTGCTATTACTGCCAAACCTAAATAGCTGGATGCAATTCACAGCTGCTACCTTGAGATTGGGCAGTGTTTCCCTGCTGCGGGGTTAGTTGATGGCAATAGCCAAGACCCACAGGGCCAAGACCCACAGGGCCGAGATCAGCCCACGCCAATTCACTAGCGGTCAAAACCACGGGCAACAGCAATGGGTTGAAACTCCATTGCAAGCATTTGCTAATGCACGCTTGCTATTAAATGAAAATGCAAGGCCTGGTGATATCAATTCACCTGTTATTGCTACGCATGTAATTGAATGTTTATTAGAGCGGGCGCAATATATTACAGCAAAACTAAATACTACCGGAGTAGAAACTGGTGATTTTACATATAACGGCTATATAACAAGAGCAGCAAAGTTATCAGCTACGCCTGGTTTTTCTTGGCTTAGTRGTGAATTGATTTGGCAGCAAAATGGACGTCGTGTTGCATCCACACCAA
>NZ_PXVC01000274.1 GCF_003011125.1 Synechococcus lacustris str. Tous
GCTCGCCTTTGCGCGAGCGACCTGAGCAATCGCGGCAGGGCTCCGGGATGAGCGCACCTATCGGTGCTGATTTGCAGAGCGCACCTATCGGTGCGACACCAGGAACGCTTCGATCCAGTCGTGGTAACCCCGCTGCTGGGAGATGCGATCAGTCTTCGGTGTTGGGAGCCTTCAGGTGAGGGCGGCTGTGCCCGGACTGGATTCAGTGCGGTGCTCCAGTCGCTCAGCGAGCCACACTTTGATGATCGACTGTCGTGTCACGCCAAGGCGGGTGGCCTCCCAGAGCCGGGCCGCTGCACTGACCTTGACCACGGCAATCGGCACCGGGGAACGAGACGCCATGCGGCGGGCTTCTCTCACCAGCGAGGCCGTGCCGGCACCACCGGGGAAGGCCACTACCAGCACTGAGGTGAGGCAGCTAGAAGAGCTGCGAGCAACAGCGCGGGCAACGGCCTGCTCAAGCAGAGCCCGATTACGGATTGGCCCAGCGGCCCGGCCATGGAGCTGCCATTGGGCCGGCATCACCAGGGCTGACCAACCCAGCTGCTGGGCAGCGCGACCAATGGCGGCATCAGCGCCGCGGGCACCGCCATGGAGGAGCAAATGCACCAGGCGGCCACTGCTGCGGGCGAGCAGCTCAGCGGCAATGCGCTGCTGGGGCCAGGCCAGATCACGACCACCACCGGCCGCGATCACAAGCGAGTGGGATGGGGCTATTTCAGGGC
>NZ_PXVC01000275.1 GCF_003011125.1 Synechococcus lacustris str. Tous
ACCGGCGTGGATCTCACGATCCGTGATCTGGCGGAGGCGGTGGCTGAGGCCACCAGCTTCCAAGGCGAGATCCATTGGGATACCAGCAAACCTGATGGCACGCCGAAGAAACAGCTGGATGTGAGCCGGCTGGCCGCCCTGGGTTGGCGGGCACACATCTCGTTGAGAGAGGGCCTTAAGAGCACGGTGGCACTCTTCCGTGATCAGCTTCGCCAGCAGCTGGTGCGCCTCTGACCTTGATTGCAATTCAGCAATGAAAAATCGCATCCACCTCCGCGGCATCGGCCTGGCCACGACAGGCGCTACACGATTGATGCCAGCAAGATCGAGGCGGAGCTGGACTGGACGCCGCAGGTGAACGTGCAGGAGGGCTTGCGGCGCACGGTGGAGTGGTATCTCACCCACCAGGATTGGTGGCAGCCCCTGCTCGAGCGAGGAGCGCCGTGATGCAGATCCTTCCCCAGGCATTCCCGAGCTGGTGCAGCACAACCAATCGCGCAGCCGGCGTGGCGTGCTGCGCGGGCTGCATTACCAGCTAGTGCAGCCGCAAGGAAAGCTGGTGCGCTGCGCTTGGGGCCAGGTGTTTGATGTGGCGGTGGATGTGCGCCGCGGCTCCCCCACGTTTGGCCAATCGGTGAGCCGCCGGGCTTTGCACATGGCTTTTTGGTGCTGAGTGAGGTGGCCGATTTCTGCTATCTCTGCTCGGAGTACTACCACCCCCAGAG
>NZ_PXVC01000276.1 GCF_003011125.1 Synechococcus lacustris str. Tous
CAACTGCTGTACCAAAAGTGTTGCCTTTGATCAAAGCATCAGCCCACTGCATACCCACATACCAAGATTGGCTTTGGGCCTTTGCTCCTTCTGCGTTTGTTTCCACACCCCAGATTTGAGATGCCTTCTTAGCGCTATAGGAGTTGGAACCCCAACCAGCACTAATAGATGGAATCCAGCTCACCTTGCTTGGCTTCCACCAGCCGCTAATGGCAAGTGAATTCACATCAAATGACGACAAACCAGCGAATGGATTACCCGCTAAATTTGTACCCACAGGGATATAGCCGTAGGCTCCACTTTGGGAGTAGGCATAGGCAGCAGTTAGGTTCCAGTTAGTTGCGGTGTAAGCCAGTTGCACCGTGCCGGTGCCGCCKGAATTGTCTGTGGCAATGCCACCAGTGCTGGAATCACTATTTTTAGCGTTRGCTGCCACATAGTTGGCACTTACGCTGAAGCCATTATCAGCCCACCAGATACCAGCACCACCACCGAGGTTGAGGGTGTAGGTACCGGGRGMACCKGCGTAGGTAAAGAAGTCGAGAATYGTGTCGGCTGGATATTGGCTAGGCCAYACCGCCAACATGTCGTCTTGACGCACCCTTGGGCCAGCGGTAAYTGTGAAATTWGAWCCRATCGGGAATTGATAGAAAACCCGATCTACGCCCATGGAATTAGCGCCGGATCCTTCYTCATAAGCAACCTCAGCMCCYAATGAGGGAT
>NZ_PXVC01000277.1 GCF_003011125.1 Synechococcus lacustris str. Tous
GCAGAAGGCTTTGGCCTATCACTCGCAGAAGCAATGGCAGCAGAATTACCAGTTGTGGCCACTGGTTACAGTGGAAATCTTGATTTCATGCCCACCGGAAGTGCTGAGTTGATTCCCTATAAACTCACTAAAATAAGTAAAACTGAAGGGGACTATAGAGCCGGTGAACTTTGGGCTGAGCCAGATCTTGATGCGGCAGCAAAAGCAATTCGCAATCTTGCTGAGAATGCCGATTATCGAAAACAACTGGCAAAAAGTGGAAGAAAAGCTGTGGAGAGTAATTTGAATATCACTAAGATTAGTAATATTGTACGTGAACGATTGGGTTGCCTTATCGCTAAGCCAGGCAGGGCTGAATTGGTGCGTCAATTACCATCAACTCATCCATGGCGCACATTAGATGAATTAGCATGATAAATAAGTTAACCTTTGCGTTAGTGCGCAGGAAAAATTATCACCGCCGCTTGTTAGCAATTCTTTAAGGCCTTTGAGATTTAATTCACTTAATGCTTGCGTGTAAGCTTTAGCTCTAACGGCTTCATTGCTGGAGCCTAATGTGCAAACTAAAACCGCAAGTTCTGGTGATGATGAAGCTAGGGCTGCTTCGATAGCGCCCTCTTCCCAAGCTATGTTTCCTTCACTAACTAATCGATTTAAACGTTTAAGAGCGCTATCAACATTTATACCATCAAGCACCTGCAATAGATTGCGTACTG
>NZ_PXVC01000278.1 GCF_003011125.1 Synechococcus lacustris str. Tous
GATCAAAGCCCTGGCCGACGGGCCCTTGAGCAAGTCTGAAATTGCCCATGCCCTTGGGCGAGATTCCGTCTCCGGGGCACTCAACCGCACGATCCGGCAGCTCCTGGATCGCGACGAGATCGGCTACACCTTGCCGGATATCCCCAACAGCCGGCTGCAGAAGTACCGGCTCCGCCCCTTTCAGTCGGATTCTCAATAAAAGCCATTCATTAAGAATCCTGGTAATGTGCGTTTATTGAGATTTCAAGTAGGTCATGGCCGCAGGCGAGCAGGTGATCCGCGCCCCTGCCCAGTTGGGGCTGCTCCTTAAAGGCGTTCGGCGGCAGCAGGGCCTGAGCCAGCAGGAGCTAGCCCTCAAGGCCGGCGGCACCAGCCAGGCCCGGCTTTCCCAGCTCGAATTGCAACCGGGGCGCTTCACCATGGAGCGGCTCCTGCTGATCCTGGCCGCCCTCGACCTCGAACTGGTGGTGCGCCCCCGCCAGAGCGGCAACGAGCCGGCCGAGTGGTGATGGGCAGGCCAACGCGGGCGCGCTCCCTGGCGGTATGGATGAACGCTGAAAGGGTCGGCACCTGGACCTTGCCTGCGCGGGGGCCACAGACCTTCACCTACGACGAAACCTGGCTGCACTCCAGCCAGTTCCGGCCGTTGTCGTTGTCACTTCCGACAGGCTTCGGGGCCACAACGCTCAGCGGCGAGGCCGTGGAGAGCTGGTT
>NZ_PXVC01000279.1 GCF_003011125.1 Synechococcus lacustris str. Tous
AGCCGATCTAGGCGCTTGAACTCATCGATCTGATCTGGATCAAAGCTGTGGGGTCCGAGGCTTTCCCTCAAGGCTCTAATTCTGGTTAATTGCACCTCCACAGATGGGTTTGCAGTGCCGAGGCCGGTCTCTAAACAAACAATCGCCTCGTTATTGAGGCTGCGCCTGTTGCGCCTAGCTGCAGCTGCCAGCCGGGCGTGGAGCGCATCTGGCAGGTTCTTTAGGGTAATGCTCTTGGTCATGGCAGAAGGCAGACCTCGCAACAGTTAAACCATTATGGATCCATTATGGTTGCCAAGCAATCATGCTTTGAGTATTAGGAACAATTGGGCCAGCAAGTATCAACTGTTAGCTATTGCCGAATCCATAGGCGCCGCCAATTGCCATTTTTTAATACATAAACTGTTGATACTTCTTTCCAGCCACCAGCAATAAAAATAGCTTTCGGTTTAATTTTCTTCCATACACCAGCCAATAGGATATTCATGTGTATTCAACCCATAATGCGCCTTCTGCTAGCCCTTCCGCAGATGGAGGGGCAGGATCTCCCACGGCTGTAAATACAATTTTGCTATCTACGTATGCTTTATTTGCTAGATGAGCAGGCAAGGTTGGCAATGGATTACATTCAATAGTTGCACTTGCTATTAACTCAGTTGCACTTTTTCGGCCAATCGTAGGCCCACCACTACCAAAAGCTATAGCTGTAGCA